>JBEHYI010000029.1:0-16476 GCA_048498255.1 Pseudomonadota bacterium
CAATTCATCCCCGTCGATACCTACCCCGCCGCGCGCCGCTTCCTGCAGCATTGGCAGCCCGATCTCGCGCTCTGGGTCGAATCCGAATTCTGGCCAGGCCTCCTCTGGGCCGCACAAAATCAGCATATCCCGATGCTGCTTATCAACGCCCGCATCTCGGAAAAAACCTACCAGGGCTGGCGCAAATGGCCCGCCACCATCCGCTCGTTGCTGCATTCTTTCTGCAGCATTTACGCCGGTTCGGCGGATGACGCGAAGCGCCTCGCTGCCCTTGGCGGCAGCAACATCCGCGATGTCGGCAACTTAAAATATGACGCACCGCCATTGCCCCTCAACCAAAATTTGCTGCAGCAATTAGCGCAACAAACCGAGGGCCGCGTTGTCTTCCTCGCCGCCAGCACGCACGCGAACGAGGAACAAATCCTCGCCGAAACCCACAAACTTATTGCGCAGCAAATTCCGAAGCTCCTCACCATCCTCGTCCCCCGCCATGCCGCGCGCGGCGATGCAATTGCGGCGGATTTACGTGGCCTGGGTTTAGCCATCAGCCAGCGCAGCAAAAACGACCCAATCACCGCCAAAACCGCCATCTACCTCGCCGATACCATGGGTGAGCTCGGCAATTTTTACGAACGCGCCGATTTGGTGTTTATGGGTGGCTCGCTCATCGCCCATGGCGGCCAAAACCCGCTCGAGGCCGCGCGGTTTCATAACACAATTCTCACCGGCCCGCACACCCATAATTTCGCCGCCATCATCACGCAATTTGTTGCCGCAGGCGCCATCGCCATTGTGGCCGATAAAGCGGCACTCGTCACCCGCAGCATCGCCTTGCTGAATGATGCTACGACACGTGATTTCATGGCCACCAGCGCCGCTAAAATCGTCGAACAATCCCGCGGCGCGAGCGACATTATTCTGCAGCAAGTGAGTGAACTCCTCGCACGGAGGCAAGCATGAAAACCCCGCGCTTCTGGCAATCGCTGAACCCCATCAGCCTCGCACTGCTACCCTTTTCGCTGCTCTACCGCCTCGCTGCCACGCTGGATCGTGAGCATGCCAAACCCCGCCGCGCACCGCTCCCCGTCATCGCCATCGGCAACGTCACCGCGGGCGGTGCGGGCAAAACACCCACGACGCTCGCCCTCATCCCGCTCCTCCAAGCCCTCGGCCACACGCCGCACATCCTCACCCGCGGTTATGGCGGCGCCAACCTCACCGCCCACCGCGTGAGCGAAACCGATAGCTGGCAGCATGTCGGCGACGAAGCGCTCCTCCTCGCACAAGCCGCGCCCACCTGGGTCGGCAGCAATCGCCTTGCCTCAGCCATTGCCGCCGCCGCAGCGGGTGCCACCATCCTCCTCTGCGACGATGCGCTGCAACACCACGCCCTTCACAAAGACATCACTCTGCTTGTGATCGATGGCCCGTATGGCATCGGCAACGGCCAGCTTTTGCCCGCAGGCCCATTGCGCGAAACCCTGCAAAGCGCCATTGCGCGCTGCGACACCGCGATCATCATCGGCGACGACACCCACCAGCTCGCGAGCAAAATCCCACTTCCCACGCACCACGCAAAACTCCAACCCGCCGCCGACACCACCTGGCTCAAAGGCAAAAAAATCCTCGCTTTTGCAGGCATCGGCCGCCCGGAGAAATTCTTCACTACCTTACGCGATCTCGGCGCAGAGCTGGTCGAAACCATCGCCTTCGGCGATCACCATGCCTACAGCGAATCCGACATCGAAAACATCATCACCCGCGCCCAAAGCCTCAACGCACAAGCCATCACCACCGCGAAGGATGCGGTCAAAATCCCGCCCCATTTGCGCGAAAAAATTCAAACCCTGCCGGTAGCGCTCACCTTCGATCACCCCCAGCATTTCAAAGATTTCCTAGCCGAAAAGCTCGCTGCCCTCCTGCCATCTTGATTTTTTCACCGATTTGGGCCAGTAAGAACCCATGAATCCACTCGTCACCGTTCTTTTGGCCATCCTCACGCCACTGCTCATGGCAGTGACATTGCTCGTGCCGCCCTATGTCGGCGTCACGGCCGCGTCTTACGTCATCTACATGAAAAGCGGTGTCGCCAATCCGCTGAACGATCAGCTATTGAACGTGTTCTACATGATCGATGTTTACACCCGCCTCTTCAGCCAATGGGCGCACCACATTGCGGATACGCCGATTCTCACCTACGCGCTGCCGCTATTGCTGCTGCCCATTTTAGGCGTCACGCTTGCTTTGTGGCTCACGATGCGTCTCAGCCGCACGCTGAAAAACATGGCGCATAGCGGGCTTTAGGCGCTATGCCTAATCGTCGAATAATCCGGGCTGCGGCGGTGCTTTTTTGCTGCGCGGTTTGGCTGCAGCAATTGGTGCAGCATTGCCCGCCGTCACCACACGCTCACCATCGTGGAATTGCAGTGTGAGCGCACCATTCACCGGCATCGCTGCCGCAGCTTGAATCACCTTCCCGCCCGCATCCTTCACCAGCGCGAAGCCGCGCTTCATCACGGAGAGCACATTCAGCGATTCGAGCATCTGCGCCAAATGCTGCACGCGCTGCTCCTCGCGCAGCAAGCGTTCGCGCAAATAACGCGGGCTTAACGCCACCGCCAATCGCTGCAACTTCTCCTCCCGCGCCTGCAGGCTGCGCGGCAGCGCCAGCGCCAACCGCTCGCCGATATGATCGAGCGCCTGCGCCATGCTCGCCACCAATTGCTGCGGCCGCGGCAAACCCCGCGCCAACCCCTCGACGCGCTCCTTCGCATGCTGCAATTGTTTCATCACCGCACCCTGCATGCGCAAGCCCCGCTGCTCCAAATGATACCGCAAATCCGCCAGCACCGGCACCGCCAGCTCTGCCGCCGCGGTCGGTGTCGGTGCGCGCTTATCCGCAGCAAAATCGATCAAAGTCGTATCCGTCTCGTGCCCCACGGCCGAAATCAGCGGAATGTTGGAAGCCGCTGCCGCCCGCACCACAATCTCTTCGTTAAACGCCCACAAATCCTCGATGGACCCGCCGCCGCGCGCCACAATCAGCACGTCCGGGCGGCGGGCATCGCCCGCAGGAATACGATTAAATCCGTTGATCGCTTCAGCAATTTTTTCCGCCGCGCCCTGGCCCTGCACCGGCACCGGCCACAACAGCACGCGGCTTGGGAAACGGTCCTGCAACCGGTGCAAAATATCGCGAATCACCGCCCCGGTGGGCGAGGTAATCACCCCAATCACCTGCGGCAAAAACGGCAGCTCCTTCTTGCGCTCCGCCGCAAACAACCCTTCCGCCGTCAATTGCTTCTTGCGCGCCTCCAGCATCGCCATCAGCGCACCCACGCCCGCCGGTTCCAGCGCCTCGATCACCAATTGATATTTCGAACTGCCGGGGTAAGTCGTGAGCTTCCCCGTCGCAATCACCTCCATCCCCGCCTGCGGTTTGTGCGTGAGGCGGCTCATCGTGCCCTTCCAGCACACCGCATCGAGCACGGCCTTGTCGTCCTTCAGCGTCAGATAGCAATGACCCGATGCCGCATTCACCTTCGCGGCCGAAATCTCCCCGCGCACGCGCACATGGCCGAACGTCTCCTCCACCACGCGCTTCACCTGGCCCGCAATCTCGCTGACTGAATATTCGGGTTGGTTATGGACAAAGCTCATAGGAATGGGTTTAGCGTGCCTTTTACCGTCATTCCAGCGAAAGCTGGAATCCATCTTCATGATGTGATTTAGAGAGAAGCAACATAACAAGGTGGATTCCAGCTTTCGCTGGAATGACGGTAGGAGAGCATCATGAAAATTCTAATAGTCGGCGGCGGCGGGCGCGAGCAAGCATTGTTGCTGGCATTAAAACGCAGCGCATCCGCACGCGAAGTCATCCTTGCGGATGCCAAAACCGCGACGCTCGATTACTGCAAAGCCGCACACTTCGATCTCGTCATCATCGGCCCGGAGCAACCCCTCGTCGATGGTCTTACCGATCAACTGCGCGAGGTGGGCATCGCTACCTTCGGCCCCTCCGCAAAAGGCGCACAGCTTGAAGCATCGAAAGATTTCACCAAAAAACTTTGCGATAAATACAACATCCCCACCGCGCGTTACGCCACGTTCGATAACCGCACCGCAGCCTTCGAATATATCTACAAGCACGGCGCACCCATCGTGATCAAAGCGGATGGCTTAGCTGCCGGCAAAGGCGTCACTGTCGCCATGACGCCGCGCGAAGCGGTCGATGCCGTCGATGCCTGTTTCGATGGTGCATTCGGCGAAGCGGGCGCACGCGTCGTCATCGAAGAATTCATGGAAGGTGAGGAAGCAAGTTTCTTCGCCGTATGCGATGGCGCAAACGCGCTCATGTTCGCGAGCGCCCAGGACCATAAACGCGTCGGCGAGGGCGACACCGGCCCTAACACCGGCGGCATGGGCACCTATTCCCCAACCCCGATCATGACGGATGCGATGAACGCGCGTGTGATGAAAGAAATCATCGAGCCCACCTTGCGCGGTTTACTGGCCGAGGGCATCCCCTATATCGGCACGCTGTTTGCGGGCTTGATGCTCACCAAAGATGGCCCGAAACTCATCGAATATAACGCCCGCTTCGGCGACCCCGAGACCCAATCCATGATGGCGCGCTTCAACGGCGACCTCGCCGCCTTGCTCATGAGCGCCGCGAAGGGTAAGCTCGAACCGCAGCATCTCTCCTTCAGTAACGATGCCGCAATCTGCGTGGTCATGGCCGCGAAAGGCTATCCGGGCGATTACGCCAAAGGCACGGTGATCCGCAACCTCGATGCAGCCGCAAAAACCGAAGGCGTCACCATTCTCCACGCAGGAACGAAAATCGAAGGTGACGTAGTGAAAGCCAACGGCGGGCGCGTGCTCAATATCGTCGCGACCGCGCCCACTTTGCGCGAAGCCCGCGACCGCGCTTACGAAGCCATCGCAAAAATCGACTGGCCGGAAGGTTTCTGCCGCAACGACATCGCTTGGCGGGCGTTGAAGTAAATCACGCGCACGCGTTGCGCCGCCACAGCCACAACAGCGCCACTACTAACACCGCACAACCCAGCGGCAGCGACACCAGCGCGCTTAAAATCTGCAGCGGCAGCACCAAATAAAGCGCCGTCAGCAATCCGCGCTCGCGCGCATTCAGCATTAGGTCGCGGTTCAGCCAAAAACACGCCACCATCACCGGCAGCAAATCATACCCCATCAGATACGGCGTCATCAGCACGGAAGCGATCGCAAAAATCGCAAAATGCTGCGCAGCATTTTTGCACACCCGAAACAGCCGGTAGGCCACCACCGCCACCACCACACTCACGATTGCCTGCACCAGCATCGCGAGCTCCGCCGCGCCACCCAGCAGCCGCACGCTCATATACATTGTCGGCATCAGCGCCCGCATCTCCATCGAAGCCCCGACGAGTTGCGCCGATTGATCCGCCATCGCCAACATGATATACGCGCGAAACGGCTCCGCCCCAAACGCGAGATACGTCACCGCCATTAGCAAAATCGCGCTCGCCACCGCCACCGCGAAACACCGCCAATGCCGCCCCGCAATCAGCAGCAGCGGAAACAACACCCCCAGCTGCGGCTTCACCGTCAGCAGCCCAAGCAGCACACCCGCCAGCATCGGCCGCGACGCCCGCCAATGATACGCCGCCAGCATCCCCGCCGCCGTCAGCAACGAGCTCTGCCCGCACACCAGCGCCAGCAGCAACACCGGCGACACCATCACCCAATCGAGCGAATGCCCGCCCACCAGCCGCAGCGCGCGCCATAACGCGAACACACCCAATCCCGTCCACAGCGCATACGCCCAAAGATACGGCAGCGCGCCAAACGGCACCGCCATCAGCCACAAGGTCGGCGGGTAGGAGGCCACTTGTTGGTACTGTCCGCCAAGCATCGCTTCAAGCGCTGCGGAATAGGTCGCATGATTATAATAACTCGCCGCATCCGGCGCGAAGGCATGCCGCCCCATCATCCAAAAATTGAGAAAATCCCGCCCCAGCACATAGCCCTGCACATCGCGCAGCCAACCGCCATGCCAATATACTCCGCTGCCATAATACAAAAGCCCGATAACCAGCAGCATTGCACTCGCGACGCCTAACCCGCGCGCCCAGTTGCCCGCCGCCAACTGCTCACTCTTTGTAAGCATCGAGAATGCGAATCTGCGCCAGCGCAAACGCCATCGTCAGCGTCAACATGCCGAACACTTTAAAATTCACCCAAAATTCCGTCGGGAAATTGCGCCAGATACATTCGTTGAGTGCCGCTAAAAACAAAAAGAAAAACCCCCAGCGCCGCGACAAAATCAACCACCCGCGATCATTCAGCTGAAACGCCACATCGAGCACATATTTCAGCAAGCCCCGCTTGAACCCAAACACACCGGTCAGCAAAATCCCCGAGAAAATCAGGTTCAGCAGCGTCGGCTTCATCTTGATGAACTGGTCGTTATGCAGCGCAATGCCAAGTCCGCCCATCACCATCACAAGGCCACCGGAAATCAGCGGCGCCAGCGCCAGCTTGCGCTCAACCGCATAAATCACCCCCACGCTGATGCAGGTCGCAACCATCAGCGCCAAGGTCGGCACCACCAAATTCGGCAAGCCCCCCGGCGCAGCGCTCAGCTTAAACGCCACGAAAAACACGCCCAGCGGCGCGAAATCGAGCAAAAGCTTTAAATTTGGGTTAAGTTTCCGGCTCATTTCAGGTCTTTAAACATCATTTTGTGGCGCTTTAACCATGCCTTAAGGATTTCGGGCTATAACAACCTTACATGAAGCAAAATCCGTTGACGTGCAAGCGCCACTCACGTCAACTACATGCAAGTTGGGAGTATTTATGGCTGTACCTAAAACCGATGCCAAGACCAAAGTCCTCATCGTCGAGGATGAAGTCGCCATCGTCACCCTGCTTCGCTACAACCTCGAGAAAGAGGGCTACACCGTCATCAGCACCGGCGACGGTGAGGAAGCCGTGAACCTCGTGAAAGAACACCGACCCGACGTCATCGTCCTCGACTGGATGCTGCCGGGCATGACCGGCGTTGAGGTGTGCAAGCACATCCGCTGGAACCAAGACCTCAAAAACACGCCCATCATCATGCTCTCCGCGCGTGGGGAAGAGGGCGACCGCATCCGTGGGCTCGATTCCGGCGCGGATGATTACATGGTGAAACCGTTTTCGCCGCCCGAGCTGATCTCGCGCATCAAAGCGGTGTTCCGCCGCATTCGCCCGAGCCTGTCGGAAAAAACGCTCGAATTCTCCGGCATCATCATGGACCTCACCTCGCACAAAACCACGCGCGACGGGGCGGATGTCCACCTCTCGCCGACCGAATTCTCGCTGCTTAAGCACCTGATGGAACATCCCGGCCGCGTATTTAGCCGCGAAAACCTGCTCGATTCCGTCTGGGGCCACGATATTTACGTGGAGCTGCGCACAGTGGATGTGCATGTGCGTCGCCTGCGTAAAGCCCTTAACTATGATGGCAAGCAGCCGGATCTCGTGCGCACCGTACGTTCCGCTGGCTACGCGCTCGAGGAAAACCCGGAAGGCGCGAACTACACGAATACGGATCAGTCGGACGAGTAATGCGTTTGCAAGATTTGCTCCTAAAAGCATTTAGGCTAGTGAATCTTCTAACGTTGCTCGTCAGCGGGCTATGGCTTGTCTATGTTCTAGCTGTGTTTCTGCCAAAGCTTCCCCATTATGCGCTCACCACGAGCGATGGGTCAATTTACGCAATATCTGGCCTTCTCTTTGCACTTTCCGCACTCAGCTGGTGGTTTGCACTCTATGCCTACCGCCAGCGCAGCGCACGCGGCAGTTTAGTTTCCTGCGGCTGGTTGTGCATATGGTTTTTAGTAATGCTTTTTGCCTTGAGCCCCTACGCTTAGGTGGCACAAATGGCCCTTCCCGGTAAGCTGCACGCGCTGCAAAATGCGGGCATACTTAAGGAGCCGCCCATGCAACATCCCGCAACCATTTTAACATCGCAACAACTGCAAGCGCTTGAATTTTTTGCACGCGGCCAATCCGTCAGTTGCATTGCGGATGCAGTGGGCGTCAGCCGCGAGACCCTGTGGCGCTGGCGTAAACAGCCGCATTTTGCCGCCGCTTTGCAGCAGCGCCTTGCCAGGCAGCAGGAAATGCTGCGCGAGCAGACGGCTGAATTACTGCGCCTGTCGCTAAGCGCAATCACCCGCGAATTACAAAAAGCGGAGGACCCGAAACTCGTCAATCCCCTCAGCACCGCTTTCAAAATGCTGAATTTTGTCGCCACCAGCGGCTTACTGGTCGAGCCGTTGCCGCACCTACTCGAGGCAGAAAAACAGCCCGCGACGCCTCACACATCGGCCAACAACGCATCCTTAGTCAGCGTGTAATCGCTCTCTTCCCACCGCGCCTCAAGCTCGGCCAGTTTATCGCCAAGCGCTTTGCCTTCCTTCATACCCCGCGCCAATAAATCCTTTGCGCTAACAGGCAACATCGGTGCAACAAAATCTTTGGCCAGCGCAACATAAGCCGCAATATTCAGCCCCGGTTGCAACGCTGCGTGCAACAAAAGCCAATCAAGGTAAGCCGGTGCGCCATGCAAGCGCAAGAGCCTGGTATGCACATGTTTTGGCGCCGCCGCATCGAACGCCGGTAACTCGCTAAGTAAGCGCAATTGCTGCGCCTCGTGCCGCGAAAGTTTCCAGCGGTTATTCAGCCATTCCCCATCTCTCCAACCCGCATTCGGCAGCAGCGCGAGCACCCGTGCCCACACGGAGGTTTGATACTCCGCTTGACTCTCAAGCATATGCAAACGAATGATAATCGAGGGCTCAATCTCACGGCCAAATACAAACGGCGCGACGCCCGCTTCCTTCATCAGCCGCAGCGCATAAGCCGGGTTTTCGACACTCAGCAATTTGCGCATTTCATTCGCAATCCGCTCGCCGGAAAGCCCCGCAATCATCTCCTTCTTCGCCGCAATCGCTTCCAATGCTGCCGCATCCGCCGGTGGTTTTCCATGGCTCGCGAGAAATCGAAAAAACCGCAAAATGCGTAAAGCATCTTCCGTGATTCGTAAGTTAGCATCGCCAATAAACCGCACCGTATGCTGCGCAATATCCGCCTGCCCACCGAAGAAATCCGTCAGTTTTCCCGCGGCATCCATATAGATCGCGTTGATCGTAAAATCCCGCCGCGCCGCATCTTCCTGCCAATTATCGGTATAGGCCACCGTCGCGTGCCGCCCATCCGTCGCGACATCGCGCCGCAAAGTCGTCACCTCAATGACCCGCTCCGGCAGCACCAAAGTGACGGTGCCATGGGCGATGCCGGTGGGGATCGCTTTCCAATTTTGCTGCGCAGCAATTTCCATCGTTTGTTCGGGTGTCAGCGTGCTCGCGAGGTCGACATCTCCACCCGCTTCACCCATCAACCAATCGCGCACCGCGCCACCCACCGCGCGCGCTTCACCGCCTGCCGCACGCGTCGCCGTGAAGAATTGCTGCAACCCCACTTCCTGGAGCCACTCGGGTGGTTTATTCATACTACCTCACTACACGCACGCAGCAACGCGCGCTGAACTTCCGCCAGTTTCGTCCGGTGAATAATTTTAATGCCATACGCATCCTTCACGTAAAACACATCCACCGCCTTTTGGCCATAGGTTGCAATATGCGCGGTCATTACCTGCAACTGGCAATCGGCCAATGTGCCAAGAATATCATACAATAATCCGAGGCGGTCGCGCGCGTTGATCTCGATCACACTCGCCGTCGCACTCACCTGATTATCGATAAAAACCGATGGCGCAATCGTCACTTCCCGCCCGCGCGAAACCACGCGACGGCGCGGTAATTCCTCGCGGAAATTAAGTTGCCCCGCCCGCGCTTTTTCGATCAATTCGGCAAGCGGTTTCAGCCGCGCAGTATCCTCGATCAGGCTGTTGCCCTCGACATCCTGAATACCAAGCGTCGCCACCATCGCCCCGCGCACCAGCACCATGCTGCGCGCCGAAACAATGCTCGCACCAATCCACGCCATCACCCCGGCAAGGTCACGAAACATGGTCGGCGCATAATCCATACAGCAGGTGATTTCCGTAATCGCGCGATACGTATCATGGGTGATGACAAGCGCGGGTTTGCTAGGATTTTTCTGCCATGAAGCATAGGCCTCAATGGTCGCGAGCTGCTCCTCGCGCGGGCGGTGCCACCAGCTTGGCGGCAGCTGCTCCTCCAGAAAATGCTGCGCAGCATGTTGCAGTTGTTGCGGCACTTCGCGCAGCAGCATATCGCGCGTCGTATCTTGCGGAATCCGCCGCTCGGCGCTAAAGCCCATCATCACCGTCGCGCGGTGGTAGAGATCACGCATGAGGCCTGCCTTCCAACGGTTCCAGATGGTCGGCCCCACCGCCTTAATATCCGCGACCGTGACCAAAAGCAGCAGGCGTAAACGCTCCGGCGATTGCACCGCACCGACAAAATCTTCGAGCGTTTTTGCGTCATCCATATCGCGCTTGAAGGCCGTTTCGCTTAAGCTTAAATGGTGCTTCACCAACCACCCGGCAAGCTCGCCCTGCGCGCTGGTCAACCCCAGCCGCGTCGCAATGCGGGCGACAATCACCTCGCCCTTATCCGCATGCATACCGCCCGTACCTTTGGCGAGATCGTGCCCCAGCATCGCCAAATAGAGCGGCGCGCGGTCGCGCACTTCGCGGATCAGCACCGTCGCGAGCGGCATCTCCTTTTCCCACGCGCCGGTCTCAATCGTCGCGAGATTTCCAATCGCCACCAGCGTATGTTCATCGACCGTATACGTGTGGTACCCGTCATATTGCATCATGCCGGTGATGCGCCCAAACTCCGGTATCAGCGCCCCCATTACGCCCATTTCGCTCATGCGACGCAAATGCATTTCCGGCGCTTTCGGCGATAGCAGCATTTCCAAAAACAGCTGGTTCGCGCGGCCCTCAAACGGCAGCTGACGGCCGATCACCGGCAGCGCGCGCGCAATCGCCAATTGTGCGCGCGGGTGAATATCGAGGTTGAATTGCTGCGCAGCATAAAACAATTCGACGGTGAGGCTCGGCTGCTCCGTCAGCGTCACCGTTTCGGCAAAATGCAGCCGCCCACCATCGAGCACAAACTCGGGCGCAAGCTTGATATCCGCTGCAAATGGCGCAAGCGGCACGCGCAGATTTTCTTCCTCCAGCACCGCACAAAAAATCCGCGTCAGCGCCCCCACCTCACGCGCGAATTGGAAATAGCGCAGCATGAGTTTCTCGGCTTTTTCCTGCGCCGTTTTGCCGGGGAAATGGAGCGCCTCCGCAATCCGCGTTTGCAGATCGAACGTCAGCCGCTCATCCGCCCGCCCGCGCAAACTATGCATGGCGGCCCGCACGGTGGAGAAAAACAGATACGCCTCGCGGTAATGTTTCCATTCCTGCTCGGTCAGCAAATCCTTGCGCACCAGCTCGGAAGCTTTCGGAATATCGTAGCAATAGCGCGCGAGCCAGGTCAGCGTGTGCAGATCGCGCAAACCGCCCTTGCCGTCCTTGATATTGGGCTCGAGCATGAAGCGCGAATCGCCCCATTTTGTGTGCCGCCGGTCGCGCTCGCTCAATTTCGCCGCGACAAATTCCCGTGGGTTTTGGCCAATAATTTCCTGACGAATCCGCTTCTTCAGCGCCTGATAGGCCGCGCGGTTGCCGCAAATATAGCGCGCATCCATCAGCGCGGCGACGACCGTCGCATCGCACGCGGCACTCGCAATCGTTTCGGCCAAACTACGCGTCGCATGGCTGACAGGAATCTGCAAATCCCACAATTGCTGCAGCACCTCAACCACCGCGCTATCCGCCGAACTCTCCGCCCCTTCCGGCACCAGCACCAGCACATCCACGTCGGAAAAAGGAAACAGCTCGCTGCGCCCATAACCACCAATCGCAATCAACGTCAGCGATGTTTTCGCCGCCACATCCATCAGCAGCGCATCGGTCGCTTTGGTTAAGCTCCGCCATAGCGGCTGAATGCGATGGCCGGTGCCAAACTGCGCCATCGCTGCCGCACGCGCGGTGCAATAGGCGGCAAACGCCGCGCCATGCGTCGGTGGTGCTGGCGGAAGTTGCGCCGGTGTGCTTAGCTTGCTCATCGCCCCACCTTAGCCAGAAATCCGCATGCTCACCAATCTTTTTGCAAAGCTTGAACGCGAGCCCCAGCGCGCCGCCATTCTCTACATCCTTATTTCAACGCTCGGTTTCTCGGCCATGAGCACCGGCGTGCGCCTCATTTCACCCGAGCTCGCGGCCCCGCAAATCGTCACGCTGCGCAATCTGCTCACCCTGGTGCTGCTCATCCCCTGGCTGGCCCGCGGCGGGCTTCCCCTCATCCGCACCGCGCGGTTTTACGACCATGCCTGGCGCGGCGCGGTCGGCGCCGTGGGCATGATCACCTGGACCTATTGCCTCACCATCATGCCCCTCGCCCACGCCACCGCGCTCAGCTTCACCGCCCCGCTGCTCTCCACCATTTGCGCCATTATCTACCTGCGCGAGAAAGCAGACCTCGCCCGCTGGGTCGCACTCTTCGCCGGCTTTATCGGCGTCCTCCTGATCCTCCGCCCGGCACGCGACGGGTTCGATTGGCACGCGCTGCTCGTCATTTTCTCGACCACCAGCTGGGCGATTACCGGCCTCTTCGTCAAATCGCTCAGTCGCACGGAACCACCCATGCGCATGGTGTTTTACATGAATCTTTTCATGTTCCTTATCGCGCTGCCCTTCGGCTTGCATGATTGGCGCGCCCCGAGCCTGCATGGCTGGCTGATTCTCACCATCATCGCCTGCTGCTCCATCCTCATGCATTTCACCATGGCGAAGGCCTATGCGCTTGCGCCGGTCGTTACCCTCATGCCGCTCGATTTCATGCGCCTCGTGTTCACCTCGCTCTTCGCTTACCTTGTCTTTGGTGAGGTAAGCGACGCCGCGACCTGGATCGGTGCTGCCATCATCATCGCCAGCGCCATCGCCATCACCCGGCGGGACGTGAAAAGCGCACCCCTCATGTAATTCCCGGTATTTCTCGCGCTCAGCCCTTGACCAAACCCGCGCCATGCTTCACTCTCGCGCCATGAGCAAACCCCACCACCCGCCGACCGAGCTCGCGCTCGCCCTCATCGCCTGCAAGCGGGCTATGCTCGCGATTTTCATTTTTTCCTTCGCGGTGAATGCGCTGTCGTTGCTGCAGCCGCTCTACTCCATGCAAGTATTCGACCGCGTTTTCACCACCCGCTCGGTCGATACGCTGATCGGCCTCACCAGCGTCATCCTGATTGGCTACATGTTCTACGGCGCGCTGTACGCCATCCGCGCTGGCGTCATCGCCCGCATTGTCGAATGGCTGGAGCGCACCTTGGCACCCAAGCTCCTGCGCATCTCCATCGAGCAAGCGGCGCAAACCGGCTCGCCTTATGCCGGGCAGCACCAGCGCGACCTCATGACCATCAAAAACTTCCTCGCCCTCGCGACACCCACCGCGATGGATTTGCCCTGGTCGCTGCTGTTTCTCATCGTCATTTACATGATCAACCCCATCCTCGGCTTCCTCGCCGTCATCGGCATTATCGTGCTGTGCGTGAGCGCGCTGGTGAATGAATATGCGACGCGTAAGGCCCTCATGCGCGCGACCGAAAAATCCGTCGAATCGACCCTGAGTGCGGATGCGATCGGCCGCAGCGCGGAAGCCATCTGCGCTATGGGCATGAACGATGCGGTGGTGAACAACTGGACCGCCGAAAATGAGCGCGGGCTAGCGCTGCAGGATCTCGCCCAGCAGCGCGGCGCGATCATCAACGCCGTCACCCGTTCATTGCGCCTGCTGCTGCAAGTGGGCGTCACCGCCACCGGCGCGTGGCTCGCGCTCAACAACCAACTCTCCTCCGGCGGCCTCGTCGCCTCGAGCATCCTCGTCCAGCGCACGCTCATGCCGTTCGATGGCGCGATCAATCTATGGAAACAGCTCATCGGCGCGCGGGATGCCTACCATCGCCTCACCGCGCTCATGCGCCATGTCACCCCGCCTGCGGGCAGCACCTTGCTCCCAGCACCCAAGGGCCGCCTCACGGTCGAGGGGCTTTACTTAAGCTTCGGCAAATCCGCGCCCACGTTGCGCAATATCAATTTCGAAATTCAGCCCGGTGAATCTTTGGGCATTATCGGCCCCTCCGCCGCGGGGAAGTCCACGCTCGGCAAAGCGCTCGCCGGGGTGTTCCTGCCCAGCATGGGCACTGTGCGGCTCGATGGGCAGGAGCTCTTCCGCTGGGGCCGCAGCGAGGTCGGGCAATATATCGGCTATCTGCCGCAGCAGGTCGATCTCTTCGCCGGATCGCTGAAATTCAACATCGCGCGTTTGCTGCCCAATCAGCCGGACGACAAAATCATCGAGGCCGCGCAAAAAGCCGGTGTCCATAACCTCGTGCTGCAATTCGAAAACGGCTACGACACGGTCTATGTCCCTGGCAACACCGTGCTCTCGCCAGGCCAAAAACAGCGTATCGGCCTCGCCCGCGCGCTTTATGGCAATCCGCGCCTCGTCATCCTCGATGAGCCCAACAGCAACCTCGATGGCGACGGCGAACGCGCGCTGATGTTCACCATCAATTACCTCAAAAAAGCGGGCATCACGACCGTGATCATTGCCCACCGCCCCAGCATCCTCGCCACCGTCGATAAAATCATGGTGTTGAAACAAGGCGGTATCGAAATGATCGGCCCGCGGGATGAAATCCTCTCGCGCTTTACGCCCAAAAAAGTTGAGCAAGGGGGCAATGCATGAACCGCCATTTGCCCATCATTCCGCCCGGCGCGAAGCCGCCTGCACCCCGCCACGCCCATCGGCGCGAAGTTGTCATCCTCCGCCGCGCCACCAACTGGCTCGACCGCATCGCCGCTCGCCTGCTGCCGTATGACGCCGACAACAGCTTCGCGCCCGACCAGCGTGCCCGCCCCACCATCCTGCTCGGCTTCACGCTCATGCTACTGCTCTTTGGCGTGTTCGGCGCATGGGCGGCACTCGTCCCGCTCGAGTCCGGCGCGATTGCTCCGGGCCGCGTCATGAGCGAATCGAGCCGCAAAGATATCCAGCATCTCGAGGGCGGCATCATCAAAGAAATCCTCGTGCAGGATGGCGATGTGGTGAAAGCCGGCCAGGTGCTGGTGCGCATGGACGCCACCACCGCTAAAGCGAAAAGCGACCAGGTGCTCGGCCAATATCTCGCCGCGAAAGCCACCGAATCGCGCCTGATCGCCGAGCGCGACGGCAAAAAAGAAATCGCCTTTCCAGATGCGTATCTCAAACAGGAATCCGCCAACGAAAAAGTGAAAGACGCGCTCGACACCCAGCGCCGTCTCTTCACCACAAGGCGCGACGCGACCGAAGGCCAGATCAGCGTGCTCAACCAAAAAATCGCCCAAAGCGGGGATGAAATTCGCGGCCTCAAAGAGCAGATCAACGCCGCCAACACGCAGATCAATTTGCTCGGTCAGGAAATCACGACGGTCGAGGGCTTGCTCGCCACCGGCAATGCGCTCAAGCCGCGCCTGCTTAATCTCCAGCGCCAGCAGGCGGAACTCATGGGCCAGCGCGGCAATGCGCAAGCCATGATCAGCCGCGCCAACCAGACCATCAACGAATCCAAAATCAGCATGCTGAATCTGAAAAACGACTTCATGACCAAAGTCGCCGCCGAACTGAAAGACACGCAAGTGCAGCTATCCAGCCTCGAGGAACAAGCCCGCGCCAGTTCGGATGTCGCGCGCCGGGTCGAAGTTACCGCACCGCTTTCAGGCACCATCACCGCGCTCAATGTCCATACGCTCGGCGGCGTGGTGCAGCCCGGCCAAGTGCTCATGTCGCTGATTCCGTCCGACGACCGCCTCATCGTCGAGGCCCATGTTAACCCGCAGGATATCGACGTGGTGCATGCCGGCCTCAAAGCGCAAGTGCGCCTCACCGCCTTTAAAAGCCGCTACATGCATCCGGTTGAGGGTAAAGTCATCACCGTCGCCGCCGACCGTTTCGACGATAAATACACCCGCGAAAGCTACTACATCGCGCGGGTCGAAATTCCGCAAAGTGAGCTCGCCTCGCTCGGTAAGGATGTCAAGCTCACCTCCGGCATGCCCGCGGATGTGCTCATCGTCACCGGCACGCGCACCATGCTCTCCTACATCGTCCGCCCGATTCGCGAGAGCTTCGGGCATGCGTTTCACGATCAGTAGATAATTTTCTTACCTACGCCCTCACCCTGAATTTTCTCCTACGCCTTTCGCTAACGCTACGGCAGATGAGAAAATTCAGACCTCTCCCGGTGGGAGAGGTGCGCTGCGGCACCGCCGATGCCCCTCACGAACTCTCAGTACGCTCAAAGTTTTTTAGTTTTTTCCAAACGGTCAGGCTGGGG
>JBEHYI010000030.1:0-16390 GCA_048498255.1 Pseudomonadota bacterium
CGGTAACGAGGCCAGTTTAGGCGAGGAAAGCTTCAGCGATGGGGATTATGCCAACCTGCTTGAATACCCCCACTACACTAAGCCCAATGACTGGGAGGGGCGCATGATCCCGGAAGTGCTGCTTTCCGGCCATCACGGCAAGGTCGAGCAATGGCGCCGCGCGCAGGCGGAGGCGATTACCCGCGCCCGGCGGCCGGATTTGGTGGAGAAATAGCGCCTTAGCCCTATAAGCTTGCCGTCCCACCCTGCAATTTGCAACGGCCTAGGCAAATCAACGGTTACTGCCAGCAAATTTCCCCTTGCCAAGCCCGCGTCCCCCGTGTAGATAGCCCCTCCAATTCAAGAACCGCGCGCGCCGCGATATGAGGTAAGCTATGAATATCCTGCAACAAATCGAAGCTGAGCAAGTTGCTAAAGTCAGCGCCAACCAGAAGCTCGACAGCTTCAAGCCGGGCGATGTGGTGCGCGTCGATGTGAAAATCATCGAGGGCAATAACGAGCGTATTCAGGCATTCGAAGGCCTCGTCATCAGCGTGAAAAACGCAGGCATCAACTCGGCATTCACCGTGCGCAAGCTCAGCCATGGCGAAGGCGTTGAGCGTATCTTCCCGCTCTACTCGGCGCGTATCGCTGGCGTGACCCGCGTGCGTCAGGGTGAAGTTCGCCGTGCGAAACTCTACTATCTGCGTGGTCGTACCGGTAAATCGGCGCGTATCCGCGAGAAGATGGACCTCGCCCGCGGTGCTGCTGCGGCTGAAACCGCGCAGGCTTAAAAGCTAACAGCCGACAGCCGAGAGCCTACAGCGCTGTTGGTTGTGTGTTCTAAGCTGTAGGCTCTAGGCTCTAAGCTGTAGGCTCCCATGGCTCCCAAGACACTCTTCGATAAAATCTTCGACGCCCATCTCGTGCATGAGGCGGCGGATGGCACCTGCCTGCTCTATATCGACCGCCATTTGGTGCATGAGGTGACGAGCCCGCAAGCGTTTGAGGGCCTGCGCAATGCTGGCCGCAAGGTGCGCCACCCGGAACTCACCCTCGCCGTTGCCGACCATAACGTGCCGACGACGCATGACCGCCTGCAAGGCATCAAGGACGAAACCAGCCGTATTCAAGTGCAAACGCTTGAGGACAATACCCGCGATTTCGGCGTGCAATATTTCAAAATGGATGATGCACGCCAGGGCGTGGTGCATATTGTGGGGCCCGAGCAAGGTTTTACGCTTCCCGGCGCGACGATTGTGTGCGGTGATTCGCACACCAGCACCCACGGCGCATTCGGTGCCCTCGCATTCGGCATCGGCACTAGCGAAGTCGAGCATGTGCTCGCCACGCAAACCCTCATCCAAAAACGCGCGAAGAACATGCGCGTAACGGTGGATGGTGACTTACCCAACGGCGTTACCGCGAAGGACATCACGCTCGCCATCATCGGCAAGCTCGGCACCGCGGGCGGCACGGGTTACGTGATCGAATATGCAGGTTCCACTATCCGTGGCCTCAGCATGGAAGGCCGCATGACCGTGTGCAACATGAGCATCGAAGCCGGTGCGCGCGCAGGGCTGATTGCGCCGGATGAGAAAACGTTCGAGTATTTACGCGGTCGCCCGATGGCGCCCAAAGGTGACGCGCTTGAAACGGCCGTGAACTATTGGAAAACCCTGCCGACGGATGATGGCGCGAAGTTTGATGTCGAAATCACCATGAACGCCGCCGACATCGCACCGCAAGTCACCTGGGGCACCAGCCCGCAGGATGTGCTTCCAATCACCGGCAAAGTGCCCGCGCTCGAGGATTTCCCCGAAGGCCAGCGCGACACCGTCGCCCGCTCGCTCGATTATATGGGCCTCACCTCCGGCACGCCGCTTGACCAAATTGCGATCGACAAGGTGTTCATCGGCAGCTGCACCAATGGCCGCATCGAGGATTTCCGCGCGGTGGCGAAAGTGGTCGCGGGCAAGCATGTCGCGAAGAACGTCAAACTCGCGATGATTGTGCCGGGCTCGGGCCTCGTGAAACAACAAGCCGAAGCCGAAGGGCTCGACAAAATTTTCGAGGCCGCCGGCTTCGAATGGCGCGAGGCGGGCTGCTCCATGTGCCTCGCCATGAACAACGATCGTTTGTCGCCCGGCGAGCGCTGCGCTGCGACCAGTAACCGCAATTTCGAAGGCCGCCAGGGACGCGGCGGCCGAACCCACCTGATGTCCCCCGCCATGGCCGCCGCCGCTGCCGTGACCGGTCACCTGGCGGATGTAAGAAAGTTATAACATGAGCACGACCCAAACCCTACGCACCGCCGGCATTTCCGCCGCGCGTGATTATCAGGAACTTCCCGCCTGGCAAAAATCCATCGCTTTGGCGGAGTCCGTGTTCGGTCTCACCGAACATTTCCCCATCCGCGAGCATGCGGGCCTCGCTGCTGAAATGCGCCGCACCGCGCTCGATATCGCTGCAAGCATCGCCGCCGCTTCGGGCCGCAACAACGAATTCGGCATGACGGATAGCTATAGCAAAGCGCAGAGCTCGACCGCCGAACTCGCAACGCAAGGTATTCTTGCGACGCGCCTCGATTATATCGACAGCGTGGTGGCGCAAAAACTCGTCGAGCAGATCGAAGAAGTGAGCCGCCTGATTGTCGCACTGAAGCACGGTCTCAAAGTTGCCGCGAAAGATGCCGAGCGTGCCGAGCGCGATGCGAAGGCTGCCGAGCGCGAAATCGAGCAAGAGCGCAAGGAGCGTGAGCGTCCACGCCGCGAATTTAAGCCGCGCGAAGACCGTGGCGACCGCCCGCGCCGTGATTTCAAATCGCGCGATGGTGAGGATCGTCCGCGCCGCGAATATAAACCACGCGAAGATCGCGGTGAGCGCAAGCCCTATGGTGAGAAAAAGTCGTATGGCGACAAGAAACCTTATGGTGACCGCAAGCCTTACGGCGATAAGAAACCGTACGGTGAGAAGAAATCCTTCGGCGACCGCAAACCGCGCGGCGATAAGCCGTTTCGCAAACCGCGCCGGGATGATTAATCGTTCGGGTGATCGAAAAAATGAGGGCTCTGCCGCAATGCAGAGCCCTTTTTTATTGCGCCGTCGCGTGAATTTCGTACGTCACTTTCACCGGATATTTGATCCATTGATCATCCGCCCAGCGGCCCTGGCCGATGCCGAAATCCTTGCGGTTGAGCGTTACCTCACCCCTGGCAACGGTGGATTTCGCGACCGTTTTCAACGCGAATGGCAACTCGATTTCCTTCGTCACCCCGCGGATGGATAAGCGCCCCGTTGCGATATAATTATTGATTCCGATTTTGTCCGATCCCTTGGCGCGGATATTCTCCGACGTGAATTCCGCGAATGGGAATTGCTTCACATCGAACCAATCGGCGGTTGGCAGCGCATCCATGCGGTCCTTCCCATCGATCTGAAACGATGCCATGGTGATGGCGATATGGATGCGGCCTTTCTCGGGTGCGGCCTCGTCGAAATTGATCGTGCTTGTAAATTTCGGGAAACTACCTTCGAATTTTTCACCCGCTTGCTCGCCGCTGAAGATGAGCTTCGAGGTGACGGGATCGATATTCCACGGCGCCGCGAATGCCGGTGTTGCCATCAGCAGAAAAGCCGCAGCCATCCAGGGTTTTAGCATATCACCTCCGCAGTAGAAATTTCGGCAGCATGCGCGTGAGCACCGTGTCTTTTTCGATGAAATGATGCTTCAGCGCGGCGAACACATGCCCCGCCACGAGGACCAGAGCGCCGATGGCAAGCAGCTCATGCGTTTGGTTGAACCAATGCGCGGTCGCCTTGCCATCGATGCCCACTGGCATCGGAATAAATGGCACTTCGCCGATGCCGAAGAATATGGTCGGGAATTTTTTGCTCGCCGAAACCATGAGCCAACCGGTGAGTGGCATCGCAATCATGAAAAAATACAGCATCCAATGCGCGGCTTCTGCCATCCGTTTCTCAATCGGTTTCATGGTTGCAGGCAGCGCGGGCGGCGGATTCAGGAGACGCCAGATCAGGCGAAAAATGCTGAGCGCAAGCACCGTAATGCCCACCGATTTATGAAATGCATAGGCCTGAAAGCGGATATCGATCGGAAAATCATCCATGAAAAACCCGAGTGGAATCATGCATAAAATCGACACCGCAATCACCCAATGCAAGGTGACCGCTACCGGATCGTAACGCAGCTTTCCCCCCTCGCCCGTCATGCTATTTTTTCAAATGCATTTCGGTTTCAATCGTCAGCGCCACATCGTCGCCCACCATGGGAATATAAGCGCTGATGCCGAAATCCGAACGCTTGATCGTGCCCGTCGCGCTGAAGCCGAGTTCCTCGCTGTTCATGAAACTGTTCATGCCCGCCCCGTTAAACGTGACATCGAGCGTCACCGGTTTGGTGACACCGTGCAGCGTGAAATCGCCCGTTACTTTGCCGGTGCTGTCGCTGAGTTTTTCGATTTTGGTGCTCACGAAGGTCGCGCGCGGATATTTCGCCGCATCGAACCAGTCTTTGCTTTTTAGCTCCGTCTCGAGCTTCTCGTTATTTGTGTCGATGCTCGCGATGGGAATCGTCACCTCGAGCTTGCTTTTCTCCGGCGCTTTCGCATCGAAGGTGAGCTTGCCTTCGATGGTGTTGAAGCGGCCGTAATAATGCGAAAAACCCATATGCGCGATGCCAAACAGCACGTTGGTGTGGCTGGGGTCGATCTCATACACACCGCTCGAGGTTTTTTCGAGGTTCGTCGTTGGCGCATCGAACGCGAGCGCGCAGGCGGAGGTGAAGGTAATGGCGCTGCTGGCAAGCAACAAAGCGATATGACGGCGCATAAAAACTCCTACATGGTGGGATAGGATGAACAGCTACACCCGCGCCGAATAAGCAAGCAATCAAAATGTGTAGTAATTCGCAGCGGCAAAAAGCTGGCACATCTGCGAGCGAAATATTGTGCATAAAAAAGCCTCCCAGTGAGGGGAGGCTTTTTCGTAGTGTTGGAGTTTTGAACTAAGCTTAAGCGAACAACTACACTGAAGCCTTGGCCGCAGCTCTTGGCACCTGACTGTTAAACGCCATGCGCCCCTGAAATGTCAGACCGATAAAAATCATGCGCATTTCATCTGCTTCATCATTGCTTGCCACCAAAGTGGCACCGATTAGCACCTTGAGCGCGTCGGTCAACTTTTCGCTGTCTCCTTCCACATTTCTGCGGTCGGCATAGACAGCTACGTCGCCATTCATGACCGTGATGGCCATTTCATGACGCCCCTCAGCAGTCACCGTATCCGGCAAGCTGCTGACCAGCTCTTCATCGCGGAATAAGGCCGAAACCTCATCCACGTACTGTTTAAGGCTCCTCAAGGTACAAGCCGATTGCTCGGACATAACTTACTCCTCACACAAGCCATTGATGCTTGCGCATCCAAGTCGCCCAAAATGCTTGAACATTTTGTATCTAGTAAACGACATGAAGTAGCTATGTTATAGCAAATCTGCGGACTAGAGGCGAGTGGGCGCGGCTAAACTTCACGAAACTGTCATAAATGCCCAAACCCGCCCAAGATGCTTGCATTTCCAAGGGAAACTCCCTAAAAGCGCGCGCATGACCGATATTACCAAGATCCGCAATTTCTCCATTATCGCCCATATCGACCATGGCAAATCGACGCTCGCTGACCGTTTGATTCAGGCCTGTAACGCGGTGGAGCTGCGCGACATGACCGCGCAAATGCTCGACAATATGGACATCGAGAAAGAGCGCGGCATCACCATCAAATCGCAAACCGTGCGCCTCTATTACAAGGCCGAGGACGGCATCGATTACGTGCTGAATTTGATGGATACGCCGGGCCATGTCGATTTCGCCTATGAGGTGAGCCGCTGTTTGGCCGCGTGCGAAGGTTCGCTGCTGATTGTCGATGCCTCGCAGGGTGTTGAGGCGCAAACGCTCGCGAACGTCTATCAGGCGCTCGATAACAATAACGAAATTGTGCCGGTACTGAACAAGATCGATTTGCCTGCCGCCGAGCCTGAGCGCGTGGCGCAGCAGATCGAGGATATGATCGGCATCGACTGCACGGATGCGCTGCATGTGAGCGCGAAATCCGGCCTTGGTATTCCGGCGCTGCTCGAAGCGATTGTGAAGCGCATTCCGCACCCAACGGGGGATGCAAGCGCGCCGCTGAAGGCGCTGCTGGTCGATAGCTGGTACGATACCTATCTGGGCGTGATCATCCTCGTGCGCGTCATGGATGGCGTGATGAAAAAGGGCCAGAAAATCCGCTTCATGAATGCGGGGATTACGCAAACGGTGGAAGCGGTGGGCGTGTTCGCGCCGAAGAAAACGACGGTGCAGCAGCTTGGGCCCGGCGAAGTCGGCTATATTCAAACCGGCATTAAGCTGGTGGAAGAATGCAATGTGGGCGACACGATCACCTACGAAAATAACCTCGCGGCCGAACCCCTGCCCGGCTTTAAACCGGTGCAGCCGGTGGTGTTCTGCGGGCTTTACCCGGCGGAATCGTCGGACTTCGAAACGCTGAAAGATTCCCTCGCGAAACTCCGCCTCAACGATGCGAGCTTCAGCTTTGAAACGGAAAGCTCCACGGCGCTTGGCTTCGGCTTCCGCTGTGGCTTCCTCGGCCTGCTGCATCTCGAAATTATTCAGGAGCGCCTCGAGCGCGAGTTCGACCTCGATCTGATTACCACCGCGCCCTCCGTGGTCTATAAAATGACCATGCAGAACGACAAAGTGATCGAGCTGCATAACCCAGCGGATTATCCGGATCCGACGCTGATTAAAATGATGGAAGAGCCGTGGATTCACGCGACGATTTTCGTGCCGGATGATTATCTCGGTAACGTGCTCGCGCTCTGCACCGAAAAGCGCGGCGTTCAGGCCAACCTCACCTATGTCGGCAGCCGCGCGCTGGTGGAATATAAATTGCCGCTCAACGAAGTGGTGTTCGATTTTTACGACCGCCTCAAATCCGGCTCCAAGGGTTACGCCAGCTTCGAATACCATATCGACAGCTACAAGGAAGCGGACCTGGTGAAAGTCTCCATCCTCGTCAATGGCGAGCCGGTGGATGCGCTCAGCATGATCGTCCACCGCACGCAGGCCGACCCGCGCGGGCGGGCGCTATGCGGGCGGTTGAAGGACCTCATCCCGAAGCATCTCTTCCAGATCGCGATTCAAGCGGCGATCGGCGGCAAAGTCATCGCGCGCGAAACCATTTCCGCGATGCGCAAGGATGTGACCGCGAAATGCTACGGCGGCGATATCAGCCGCAAACGCAAACTGCTCGATAAGCAGAAAAAGGGCAAAAAACGCATGCGCCAAGTGGGTAATGTGGAAATCCCGCAAGGTGCGTTTATTGCGGCGCTGAAGATGGGTGATAACGACTAGGCTTTTCTTTCGCCGGTTTCGCACTATATTCGGTGCATCACCTTTGATGGAGCTCCCATGCGCCCGCTAATCCTTCTGACCGCCGCCCTCATCCCCGCCCTCGCTATCGCCGCGGAATCGCCCAAGCTCGACCCCATGCAGGAATATGTGACCAAGCATGGCGGCACGGAGCAGGCGTTCAAAAACAAATATTGGGACAATCACGCCGAGGGAATTTATGTCGATGTCATTTCCGGCAAACCGCTTTTCTCCTCCACCGATAAGTTCGATTCCGGCACCGGTTGGCCGAGTTTCAGCAAGCCGATCGACGAGCATTTCGTGAAGGAAAAAACCGATAGCACGCTCGGCATGGAGCGCACGGAAGTGAAGAGCATGGAGAGCGACTCCCACCTCGGCCATGTGTTCAATGATGGGCCGAAGGAGCTTGGCGGCAAGCGTTATTGCATCAATTCCGCGGCGCTGAATTTCATTCCGAAAGCGGAGTTGAAGGCGCAGGGTTATGAGAAATATGTGGTGTTGTTTGAGAAGAAGGCAGATGGGAAAGCATCTGCCGCTGAAGCGAAGGGAGAGAAATGATGCGTTTCGTCGCCACATCCACAGGCTGTCATCCCCGTCCCCGCCTTCGCGAGGATAAACTCCGGCGGGATTATCCAGGCCAAGCCGAGCGCACCCATCGCGGCATGGGCCCCCGCCTTCGCGGGGGCGACAGCTGGAGAATGTTTCGCGCAACGATGCTCGCTCTGATGTTTTTATTCACTTCCCAACCCGCCCTCGCTTACGAACTCCCCAAACCCAAACTCATGGCCGTGTATTTCTGGGCGAGCTGGTGCCCCAACTGCAAACTGCTGACACCGGAAGTGGCGAGCGCGCGCAAAGACGGCGATTTCGATAACGGGCCCATCCTCTTCGTCACTATGGATCTAAGCGATTCCGCCACCATCCACCAATCCGTGCTGCTCGCGCAAGCGCTCGGCATCGCCCCGTTCGTACAAGCGCAGGGCAGCGCCACAGGCTATGTCGCGATCCTCGATGCGGTGACGAAAAAGGAGCTGAAACGGTTTGATCGCACGAACAAAGCCGCGGATATCGAGGCATGGCTGAAGGCGGAGCTCGAAAAATCTGCGCCAAAAGCCGAGAAATAGTGGCTTTGCGCCCTTGCGCTCAAGGCACTTGCACTCCCCCCAAAAACTGCTAAAAACCCCACCTCACCTGATTCGTGTGGGGCTTTAGCTCAGCTGGTAGAGCGCTTCCATGGCATGGAAGAGGTCAACGGTTCGACTCCGTTAAGCTCCACCATTATTTTATTTCCAGCTTTACGCATAAATTCCATTAGCTTGAGCGGTTCGACTCTTCTATGGTACTTAAATGGCGTATATACCCCTAACTCTTTCAGATGGAATGCCCGAACGACTAAAGTCGTTTGTTAGAAATGTTATTGATTCCCATTTAGAAGAATTTCATTACGCCATTTGTTTGCGTAGAGAAGATCAGGGTCCGAAAGGCTCATTCCAACGCAGCTTTGCTATTTTATTATTAGCAATCGCAGATGGCAGCGCACAGCTTTTAATCCCAGGCAATACAAATGAAGGACAGAAATTTAAAAAATTTTTGAGAAAATATTACCCGTGGGATTTAGATCAGCCTGATGGCTTAACTATAGAAGAGGCGTTAGATTTTTTATGGCAGGATGCCAGATGCTCATTAGTTCATAGATTGGGAGTAAGGGTAGCCCCAGAAACAAATATGAAATTTGGGAATGTTCACTCAATTTCTGAACCATCTATTGAACAATTGGAAGGAAGTAGCGTAAGGCCCCATAGCGATTATTCTATTCGCCGTGGTGGTGGCCGAACAATTATTTGGATTGAAGGTTTTTATTGGGGATTACGCATAGCTATTCAAAATTGTCTTTCCCAACCTGAAAATTGGGCAAAGATAGATAAGCATATTGAACAGGGAAAGTTTGATAAAACTTACCAAATCAAAATGAAGCAGAATTCTAAAACAACTTGGCAATCACTAAAAAGCGCATTGCTAAGTATCTTCTCTTAAAAATATTCTGCCAATTCGCTGCATCTCATCCCAAAGCTGCCGTAATTGGTTCGATGTTTTTCCCCGATGCTCCACCATCCCCTCGGCACAATGCCTCTGTTCGCGCACAATCCCCGCAGACAATTTTTTTATTTAGCCGCCCCTGCGCTGAAATAGAATTTTTAGCGCAAATCAGCGAGTGCTGATGCGCTATGCATTATGTCATTCCTTTTGAAACCAACCGTACGATTTTTACGGGCCTGCTGATGATGCACGCGGTAGTGCTTTTTGTGTTGCCAGCATTCCATGCACCGGCTGCCTTGTGGGCGCTGCTGCTTGTTGCCAGCTTATGGCTAACGATCGTGCATTGGGGGCTGATTCATGAGGCGATTCATAAACTGCTTTTCTCGGACACTAACGAGAATGAGCTCGGTGGGCGGGCACTGGCAATTGCGATGGGCACCTCGTTTCACGTGTTACGTTTCGGGCATTTGATGCATCACCAATGGAACCGAAAGTTTCGCTCCGAGCATGATCTTTCGCGTAGCTTCAGCGGCCGCTCAAATTACTATCTGCATCTTATTTTCGGCGTCTACGCCATGGAAATGGTGATGGGCTGGCTGTTTCTTCTGCTGCCGCGCAAGCAATTCATGGCGCTGGTGCACGCCACTTTATTGCATCATGCACCGCATATTGCAGCTTCGGGCGAACGTTTCTTTTACGTGCGCGGCAATATCCGCCAGACACGATCGGATGTGGCGATGGGCTTTGCGCTTTATGCCGCCGCCTTTGCGTTGGCGGGCACACAATGGGCGTGGCTTGTCGCTTTCATCGCCTTACGCGGGTTCGTAATTTCCTTTATGGATAATATCTACCATTTCGACACGCCGACAGATAATAGCAAAGCCGCGAAGGAGCTGACGCTGCCGCCATTGCTGTCGAAGCTGATGCTGCATGGCAATTACCATGAAACCCACCACACCAATCCGGATGTGCCGTGGCATGCATTACCTGCCGTGCATGCCGCGCAGCAGCGGACGTTCGATGGGAATTTTATTCGCCATGGGGTAATGCAGTTCCGTGGCCCTTCAGCCGATCCGGAATTCGCAGCGGCTTATTAGGAATGCCATTTGCGCCGGTGGGGTTTTACTTCCGCACCCGTTGCCTTCACCGCTTTCAAAATTTTCGGCATTTCTTCATCCGGCACGGTGGCGATGTAGCGCCCGCTGCGCTCTTTGCTCACCTCACCCGAAACCGCAATGCCGTGGTCACCCAGCATCTGTGCGATGCCGACCATGTGCGTTTTGTTGATGCGCGCTTCGTAGCGCCCCTGGCGTTTGCGCCATTCCACATCTGTCAGGGAGCGCAGGGCAGCTTCGATCGGGTCTTCGTAGGGCATGGTTTCTCCTGTAATCGCCTTGCCCTAGCGTAGGTTAGCCCTGCATGCAAACCCTCACCTTGCGAACTGTCATAAAAGTTTCACTTTACTTACTGCAACTGATTCTCAATAACAGCGAGAATGATTATCAGTATCTTTATTAAGTTATTATAATTTATGAATTCAATCTACGAAACATCCCTCCCCAGCATGCCCGCTTACCGTACGGAGGCGTTTTTGCGCGCGGTCGCGGCGCGCGTGCGCGAGGGGAATGCGGCGGGTGTAGATGCGCAGGCAACGATTGCGCTGGTGTTGCGCGAGCAGCAGGCGCTGACCCAAGCGCTCGCCGACCCGATTTTCCAGAATGCGATGGCGAATGCGTATGTCGCCGAGATGAAGCTGCAAGCGCCCAATACGCTTTATGCGACGGATGTCGAGCAAGCGGCCACGCAAACCAACGGCATTTTGAACAACCGCATTCGCGATGCGAAGAATTTTCAAGCGCTGCTGGTGAATGCAGATTTCCTCGCGCGCGTGGCGGTGGAGGCAGCGCAGCCTGCGCCTGCTGCGAAGCCTTATGAGCTGCCGCCGATCAAGCAGGAGGAAATTATCCGCCGCTTGGTGCAGCCGAACGATCCGGATGGGGCGGAGCCGCGCGTGCATGTGGCAGCCGCCGCGCTCGGCCATCAGGTGGTGCATCAGGTGCTGGCCAATATTTTCCGCCCGAAGGCTGGCGGCCTCACGCCGATTCTCGCCGTTGCGCTCGACAAAGCCTGGCCAGAAGCAACGCCCGAGCAGCGCGATAAGCTCGCCACCAGCTGGCTGAAAGCGCGGCATGACCCGGCGCATTCCATTGCGGATGGGTTGAAGCCCGGCGGGCCGATGTATGTGGAAGCGATGCGCCGCGCGGATATGGCGCGCAACGAAACGCCGCAGCCGATTGTGCGCACACCTGCGATCAATGCGGGCATGATGCTGCCAACGCTTGCGCCTGCTTTTGCAGCACCTGCCGCGATGAATAGCGAAGCGCAAAAAACGCGGGACGAGCGCGCGGCGGATATTGCCTACACCATCAACCATGCGATTTCGTGCCTGACGACGGATGTGTTCATCGCCCCGAGTATTTCGGCGGCCTTCAGCGGTTCGCAGGGGCAAAAGCTCAACTGGAAACTCTACCGCCACGAGGCCGCGCATTATTTCCAGGGCGAAGTAATCGGCGATTTCGCCGCCGTGCCGCTCACCGTGTTGGTGCAGCGTTTGTTCCCCAATTTCATGGATGGAATGAGCAAATTCCTCGAGCCATTCGCGGCACCGTTCTTCCGCAGCGGGGCAAAAAACGCGGCGGAACATTGGGGCAAAAAACACGGCCTCGCGGCGGATAACGTTGAAGTGGTGGACCGTGCGCAGGCGATCTACAACCACGAAATCAAGCATCTGCCGCAGGCGGCGATGTGGAACGTGTTTGCTTTCCCCATCGGCGTGTTCGGCCAATATTTCCTCGAGAAGGAACATGACCACGGACACGAGCATGGCGGCGGCAAAAATATCTGGAAAATTATCGGCTTCAAGGCGCTTGGCGCACTCATCAGCAACGGCATGCTACTGGGTGGGCGCGCATTATCGCCGGATGTGGCGGAAAAAATCGACCGGTTCAACAGCCGCACGTTCATTAAGCCCACCACGCGCGTTGTTGGCAAACTCTTCGGCGTGAATGACGACGATATCGACCGCATGGAAAAGCGCGAAGCGACGCTCGATTCCGCACCCAAAGCCTGGGCCGAGCGCGTCGCTACCGAGCAACAGCAGGCACCTGCGCAACAAGCCGGCGCAGCGCTTGGCTAATTCCCCTTCCGCGCGCGGTTGAATCCGCTATAGTCGCGGCATGGATACCGTTCCCACTCCACCGCTCTATGCCGGCTTCTGGCGCCGCTTCAACGCCTACAGTATCGATGCGACCATCGTGCTCATCCTCGCTTGGATGGTGGATTATGCGATTGTCAGCAACCCGGCCTTCGCCCAATCGCCGGATGATTTTCGTGCCGTCGCGGATGCAGTGCGGGCCATGCAAACCGGGCAAATCACGCCGGAATTGATGGCGACCGCGAAAAGCTCATTGTTTGATTCAATGTTTGGCGGGTCGATTATCGGGGTCAATCAATTCCTGATGGCGGCAACTTCGGCCTTCTACAACATCTTTTTCGTGATCGGCGATTGGCAGGCAACGCCTGGCAAACACTGGCTTGGCATGAAGGTGGTGCATGCGGATGGCTCGCGGCTCACCCTACTGCAATCCGCGCTGCGCCACGCGGCGAGCGGCATTTCCATGCTGCCGTTGGGCTTAGGTTGCATTACCATCTTCTATTCGAAGGAAAAACTCGCCCCACACGATATGCTGTGCCATACGCGGGTGATCCTGCGCACCCGAGATTAACGGAGGTTTCTCATGTTTTCCTGGCTAAAACGCTTGCTTTTACAGCGTAAAAATCTAAAAGCGGTCGATGACGCGATCGCGAATATGCCAACAACCCATTCCGATACGTCGAATAATCTCCCGCTTGACCCCGAGAATGACCCTTGGGGGCGGCGATAAGGATACACAATGAAACAACTGATTGTTTTACCTCTCATAGCATTGCTTAGCCTCGCTGGCTGTGGCGGTACGAATATTGATTTGCAAGTACCGGCGCAAGCGACCAATCACCAGGTTGCAAGCTTCAGTATTGCTCCCGCCGATACACAAGTTGCACAGGACGAACAATACCAAACCATGAGCACTTATTTGAACAATACCGTGCCGAATACGTTAGCAGGAAAAGGTACATTATCACCGGTGCAAATCATTATTAGCGTGAAACGCGTCGATATCGATATGTCGTCGCGCACATTGGCGAACTCGGTGTTTGTTGGCCCACTCTACACCATGGATACGGACGTGCAGGTGGTCGATAGCCAAACCCACCAATTGCTTGCGAGCTTCCCACTGCGCGCGATGGCGCCGCGCAAAAGTTACCGTGTCTGGGATGCGGACGCTTATAGCCAAGAAGCCATGCGCCGCGATAAATTCGACGTGCTGTCGCAAACCTATGCCAACACCCTCGCCTCAGCGCTTTACCCAAGGAACTAATATGCAAAAATTCACCACCCTCACCGCCATTGCGGCACCGCTGCCGATTCAGAATATCGACACGGATATGATTATTCCGAAGCAATTCCTGAAAACCATCAAGCGCACGGGGCTGAAGGACGGGCTGTTTTTCGAAATGCGTTTCACGGTGGAAGGCAAAAAGATCGAGGATTTCGTGCTCCACCGCGAGCCCTATACCCACGCGCAGATCGTCGTCGCGCTCGAGAATTTCGGCTGTGGCTCAAGCCGCGAGCATGCGCCTTGGGCACTCGCAGATTTTGGCATCACCTGCGTGATCGCGCCGAGCTTCGCGGATATTTTCTACAATAACTGCTTCAAGAACGGCATCCTTCCCGTCACCTTGCCGCGCGAAGCGGTGGATACGCTGATGCAGGTGGCAAGCGGCGGCCAGCACATCTCGGTGGATTTGCCGAACCAAACTGTGCGTGCAGGCAACCATGAATTCACCTTCACCCTCGATCCGTTCCGCAAACATTGCCTCATCAACGGCCTGGACGATATTGGACTGACGCTTGAAAAGGCGGATGCGATTGCGGCGTATGAAACCAAGCTCGCCGCCGAGCGTCCCTTTATGAAAGCAGCAAACTAATGCTCTCCATCCCTACCATCATGATGATCGCCCTCATCATCAGCCACACGGCGGCAATTTTCTTTATCAAGAAACAGCGCGATAAGCTCGATGTGAGCACCCCAACCGGCGCGGCGCAGGCGAAGAAATTCAACTTCATCATCACGATTCTTTATATCGAGATGCCTATCCTGACCGCGATTATCTGGCTGGTGGTGGCGCCTGCGCTGTCGCACGCGCAGTAGCAAAATCCTTGTTGCCCTCAGGGCCAAAATGCCGCATAGATGCGCCAGTTTTCTATAGTCGTTTCAATTTAGAATTCCCCGCGAGATAAAAATGCGGGAGTTTTGAGAACCGCAGCGCAAGTGCACATTTTGGTGCATACGTAGCGGAAGCGCAAAAACTTCCCATTTTTAGCCATGGGGAATTCTAAAGTGGAATGACTATAACTTGCGCGAGACTCTTATGATGACGAAAAACATCCTCCTCCTCCCCGGCGACGGCATCGGCCCTGAAGTGGTGGGCGAAGCCAAGCGCGTGCTCGAATGGGCGGGCAGCAACGCGGGCGTGAATTTCGTGTTCGATAACGCGCTCATCGGCGGCAGTGCTTATGAGGCGACCGGCACGCCCTACCCTGCCGAAACCCTCGAGAAAGCCAAAAAGGCGGATGCGATTTTGCTCGGTGCCGTTGGCGGCCCGCAATGGGAAGCGCTGGAATATGCGAAGCGCCCGGAGCGCGGGTTGCTCGGCATCCGTAAGGATCTCGATCTGTTCGCGAACCTACGCCCGGCCATGTGTTTCCCCGCGCTCGCCGATGCTTCGTCGCTTAAGCCCGAAATCATCTCCGGCCTCGATATTCTCATCGTGCGCGAACTCACGGGCGATATTTATTTCGGCCAACCGCGCGGCGTAAGCATGGAAAACGGCCATCGCGTCGGTCGCAACACGATGATTTACGCCGATTGGGAAGTGACGCGCATCGGCCGCGTAGCCCTCGATCTCGCGAAAGCGCGCGGCAAAAAACTCTGCTCGGTGGATAAGGCGAATGTGCTTGAAACCACCGAAATGTGGCGCGAGGAAGTGCAGAAACTGCGCGACGCGGAGTATCAGGATATCGAGCTGTCGCACATGTATGTCGATAACGCGGCGATGCAGCTCGTGCGCAACCCGAAGCAGTTCGACGTGATGGTGACGGGCAACATCTTCGGCGATATTTTGAGTGATTGCGCGGCGATGCTCACCGGCTCGCTCGGCATGTTGCCCTCGGCGTCGCTTGGTGCTGAGAAAGATGGCAAGCGCGCCGCGCTCTATGAGCCTGTCCATGGCTCCGCCCCGGATATCGCGGGCAAAGGCATTGCAAACCCGATCGCGACGATTCTCTCGGTGAGCATGATGCTGCGTTACTCCTTCGCGCTTCACAAGCAAGCGGATCTGGTCGATCAAGCCGTCGCGCAAGTGCTGGAATCCGGCCTACGCACGGGCGATATTATGCAGCCAAACGCGAAGAAAGTCGGCACGAAAGAAATGGGCGATGCGATTCTCGCAGCGCTTACCAGCCTTGCTAACAACCAAAAGGTAGCGTGATGAAAATGATGTCCCGTCATTCCAGCGAAAGCTGGAATCCACCTTCTTTCCTTCTCCATTTTTTTAAAAGATGATACAAGGACATCGTGAACTTCGCGGGCGGCAAGTGTGTTTTTGTCGAGACCGATGAAAAAGAAGGATTCCGGCTCACCGCCGCGATGATTGAGCGCAGCATCACTCCCAAAACGCGCATTGTCATCATCAACTCCCCGAGCAATCCTTCGGGCGCGGTGCTGGCTGACGAGGAATTCGCGAAGCTGTATCACATCACGTCAAAA
>JBEHYI010000031.1:0-15807 GCA_048498255.1 Pseudomonadota bacterium
CGATAAGCTCGCGAACGACATCGCGAAATCGGCGGATCGCACCGGTGAGCGCGTCTGGCGCATGCCGATGGGTCCGGAATATGACAAGATGATCAATTGCGACATTGCCGACATGCAAAATGTGGGCGAAGGGCGCGAGGCCGGTTCAACCACCGCCGCGCAGTTTCTGCAGCGTTTCGTGAACGATACACCGTGGGTGCATCTCGATATCGCCGGTGTGGCCTGGCAGAACAAGCAGCTCACCCCGCTTGCGCCCAAGGGCGCTGTTGGCTGGGGCGTGCGGCTGCTGAACGATTGGATCGCTGAGAATCATGAAGGTTAGAAATTGGAAATTAGATAAATAGAAAATGGAATTTCGGATGCCAGAACACGATAAGAAAATGAATTATATTTCTTTCCGCCAGCTGGATGTCTATAAAAAGGCCTATAGTTTATCGCTAAAAATTCATGAACTTTCGCTCTCGTTTCCCAAATATGAGCAATATTCTTTAGCCGACCAATTTAGGCGATGTGCACGCTCTATTTGTGCAAATCTTGCAGAAGGCTTTGCGAAACAGAGTTTTTCTAAACCAGAATTTAGACGTTTTATTAGTATGTCTATTGGTTCGGCCACAGAATCACGTGTTTGGAATGACTACGCGCGTGATTTTGGTTACATTGATAAAGCAACATACGAATTGATCGAGAATGACTTAATTGCCATTGATAAGATGCTGAGAAGCCTTCACCAAAAATCTCGGCCTTCTTCTTAATATCTAATATCTAATTTCCGATTTCTTATGACCACCACCATTCAGTTCTACCACCTCCTCTCCACCTCGCTCGAGCGCGCGGTGCCGAAGCTGATGGAGAAAGTGCTGAGCAGCAGCGCAAAAGCGGTGATGATCGCCAGTTCCGACGGCATGCTCAAATCGATGAGCGATGCGCTGTGGAGCAATGATCCGGCGAGTTTCCTGCCGCATGGCACGGCGCGCGATGGGCATGCGAGCGACCAGCCGATTTACATGACGCTGGCGGATGAGAACCCGAATGGTGCAGAAATTTTATGCGTGCTGGATGGCTCGTTACCCGCTTCTGCCGCCAGTTACAGCAAATTGCTCGATGTGTTCGATGGCGGCAATGAAACCGCTGTCGCTGCAGCACGCCAGCGCTGGGCGCATTACAAAGCGCAAGGGTTTGCCCTGCAATATGTGAAGCAGCAACCCGGCGGCGGATGGAAGGTTGAAATGACGCAGGACGCCGCTAGCGCAGCCTAGCGATCGTCATGCCCTCGGCCGTGGGCAACAACACCGACTCGAACCGGCTGCTATCGGCAAGCGTTTCGTTGAATTTCGTCATGGATGCTTTTGCTGCAGCGGAGGCCCCTTTCGGGTTCTCGCCGCTCATCACGCCAAACAGCAATGTGTTGTCGCCAACGATCCATCCGCGCGGGTTCATGCGCGGGAGAATGGCGGTGAGGTAATCGGCGTAGCCCGCTTTCTCGGCATCGATGAATACCAAGTCAAACTGCGGCTCAGCGGGGAGTTGGTCGATCCATTGATGCGCATCGCCGTGGATGATTTCGATGCGATTTGCATGGGGTGATGCGGCAACATGCGTACGCGCCGCAACCGCGTGATCGGCGTCAAATTCCAGACTAATAATTTTACCGTTTTTTGGCAATCCATCCGCCATCCACATCGTGGAAGTCGCCATAAATGTGCCGATTTCGAGAATAGATGCTGCACCCGAAATTTGTACCAACCAGCGCAGCAAATGACCTTCATTGCTTGACACCTGCATGCCCGGACGGCGGCGCTCACCCTCGGCGCGGCTGGCAGCAATATAGCCCGGCTCGCGCACAAAAACGCGCGCAATATAATCGCTGGTTAAATCCCCGGCGCGGGCTTGCATTAGCGTATCTCCAGCGTGTCGGCATGGGTGAGTTTGATCATCGGTCCATTCTCGTCATAAATACCGCCGCGCACGCGCACAAAACTGCCTTCATGTAACCCGACTAGAACGTCTTTCATGCTGCGGCGAAGTTTGGCCGGAATGGTGATGGAGAAATCCGTGTGCCAGTCTTTGCCGAAGTTTAAGTAGGTCGCGGTTTTCGCTTCGTAGATGCGCGTGATTTTTCCTTCGACCACATGGAATTCATTTATGTGCGCCGCCGCCTGATCGGGCGTCAGCAGCAAATCCTTATTCGCCCAAACGCCGCGCTTTGCTTGGCGTGCGGCGGCTTCAGCGCTGCGCCAACTGGCGGAAATATCGCCCTCGCTTGCTGCAATAATCGCGACGCCTGCTTGCAGCATTTTTTCTTCCACGTCACTGATGATTTGCATGCGGCCATAGCGGTCTTCCTCTCCCGTTTCAATGCCGATGCGTTGCTGCAGCACATGTTCGGCGAGCCAGTTTTCTGCAAGTTTGGGATCGATGAAGAGGATGTTTTGAAACACCGCCTTGCCGGAGGTTTCCAGCTGCACCGAACCATCTGGCAGCACGGCGATGACGCGCTCCGTCACCGTCAATTTTGCTGCAGCAAGAACGGGCCAGAGGCTGCAGCAAAATAGCAATGCTGCAACGAGGGCGCGCATGCTACGCCAGTGCTTCGTAGGCAGGCAGCGTGAGGAATTCGACATAGTTTTTGTCAAACGTCAGCTTCAGCACCAGCTTCTTCGCGCGCTCGTAAGGCAGGGCAGTGAAGGCCTTTTCGCCCAGTTCCGCTTTGATTTTATCGAGCTCCTGATCGGCCCAGCTGGCGAGCAGTTCCTCGAGGATCGGATGGCCTTCTGTCGTGCTCGCGCCATGGTGCAGCCATTGCCAAAGTTGCGAACGCGAAATTTCGGCCGTGGCTGCATCTTCCATCAAATTGAAGATCGGCACACAGCCATTGCCGGCGAGCCAGTTGGCGGTGTATTGAATGGCCACGCTAATGCTGTTGCGCACACCGGCTTCGGTGATCGTGCCCGCAGGAACCGCTACTAAATCCGCCGCGCTTACCTTCACATCTTCACGCAATTTGCTGCGCTGGTTTTTCTCGGGCATCAGGCGGTTGAACACTTCCATCGCAACCGGAATTAGGCCTGGATGCGCGACCCAGGTGCCGTCATGCCCCGCGCCTGCCTCGCGCTCCTTATCCGCACGCACGGCGGCGAAAGCTTTTTCGTTCGCGGCCTCGTCATTTTTCACCGGAATAAAGGCCGACATGCCGCCCATGGCGAAGGCGCCGCGCTTGTGGCAGGTTTGAATGAGTAGCTCGTAATACGCCTTGAGGAACGGCACGCTCATGGTGATTTGCGTGCGATCCGGCATCATGTGCTCGGGCCGCGCGTGGAATTTTTTGATGGTGGAGAAAATATAATCCCACCGCCCACAATTGAGGCCGACGGCGTAGTCCTTCAGCGCATGCAGAATCTCGTGCATTTCAAACGTCGCGGTGAGCACTTCGATCAGCACCGTGGCTTTGATGCTACCATGCGGAATGCGGCAATATTCCTCGGCAAACGCGAACACATCCGACCAGAGCTGCGCTTCCTCAGCGCTTTCTTGCTTGGGGATGTAGAAATACGGGCCCGTACCGCGGCGGAGACGCTCTGCCGCGTTGTGGTAGAAATAGAGGCCGAAATCGAGCAGCGCGCCGGGGATTGGCTTGCCGTCGAGCGTCACATGGCGCTCGGGCAAATGCCAGCCGCGCGGACGCACGATGAGCACGGCGAGGTCCTTGTCGTTGAGCTTGTAGGATTTGCCCTCGGGGCTTTGGAACGTGAGCTGCAAACGCACTGCGTCATACAGCGCTTTTTGGCCCTCGATCACGCGTTCCCAGGTGGGCGAAAGCGAATCTTCGAGGTCGGCCATGAAGACTTTGGCGCCGGAGTTCAGCGCGTTGATGATCATTTTCGGCTCGGCCGGGCCGGTGATTTCCACACGGCGGTCGAGCAAATCTTCCGGCACTTCGGCCACTTTCCACTCGCCCTCGCGGATATGTTTGGTTTCCGGTTTGAAATCCGGCTTCGCGCCTGCATCGAACTGCTTTTGGCGCTCGATGCGTTTGGCCAGCAGCGCATCGCGCCGCGCGCCGAATTTCTCCACAAGCGCGGTAATGAAGGCGAGCGCCGCGGGCGTCACCAGGAATTCGCATTCTTTTGGAATGGGCGCGTTGATGGTGAGGGATGATGGTTCCAAAGCGGTATTGGTCATGGCAAAATCTCCGTGCATGTCATTCCCGAGATAGTGGCGTCCAAATTCTCCTTAAAGAATTTGGTAACGGCACTTCATCGGGAATCCAGGTAATGTCTGGATCCCCGATGAAGCTTTACGCCAAAAGCTGAAGTAGCTTTTGGGCAAAGCTAGCTCGGGGATGACAAGCCTAGAGTACCTGCCATACAATGCAAGGCTTGATCTCTTACGCGGCCGCGATTAGCTTTGCCAGCATGATTCAATCCATCAAACAAGCGGCGCTGCTCTGCTATCGTGCGGGCGATCACCTCGTCGATAATTACGGCATGGAAATGGCGGGTTACCTGACATTTCTGGCACTCTTGTCGATTTTCCCCTACCTCGTGCTCACGGTTTCCGCGATGGGCGTGATCGGCCAGGGCGAGCTTGGTAGCCATTATATTGCGATTCTGCTCGAGCATCTCCCGGCGGATGCGGTGAAAATGCTGCGCCCGCGGATTGAGGAAATTATCTCCGGCCCGCCGCAAAGCATCCTGACCTTCTCGATTTTGGGCGCGATCTGGACGTCCTCCTCCGCCATCGAAGGCATTCGCGGCATGCTGAACCGGGCATATCGTGTGCATAAACCACCGGCCTATTTGCGCCGCCGCCTCACCTCGATCGGGCAGATTATGATGCTGACCGTGTTGCTGCTCAGTATTTTGCTACTGCTGGTGCTGGTGCCGATCATCGTCAAAACCTTCACGTATTATACCGGCATCGAGGTGCCGCTCGCACTCGATGAACTCTTCGAGCATTATTTCAGCGTGATTGCGGTGCTCGCGTTATTTGGCATGGTGGCGACCTTTTACCATGTACTGCCCAACATTAAGCAAAGCTGGTTTGCGGTGCTGCCCGGCTCGTTTTTGGTGGTGGCGCTGTGGTATGCGGGTGCGGCGACGGTGAGCTTCTACCTGCAAGATATCAACGATGTGACGCTGATTTACGGCTCGCTCTCGGGCTTCATCGCCACGCTGATTTTCTTCTATGTGATGAATGTGATTTTCATCTATGGTGCGGAATTCAACCATGAGCTGATGGTGGTCTGCGGCAAGAAAATCATCGAGAAGGAAGCGCCCGCGGGCGAAACGATTCACTAAGCAGTTAGTGCAACGCCGGAATCATCCCCGTCCACACCATCCAGCCAAACGCCGCGGCAATCGCAATGCCATAGGGCACAGGTTGCTTGCGCGTCAGCAAGCGCGGCAGGTTGCGCGTGGGGTTGATTTTCACCCAAAGCGGGGCACAGATGGCGCGTAGTAGCAGCACGACGACGACCAGCAGCCCGCCGAAAATCGCCGTGAGGAAAATAAATTGCAGGGTTTGAATGCCCCACCCGGTCCAGAGGCTGAGCACGACGAGCAGCTTAATATCGCCCCCACCCATAAGACCGAGCGCGAATAGCCCAAGGCCGAGCAGCAGCACAATTGCCGCAGCACCTATGGCTGGCAGCCAGCCATAAATCGGTAGTGCGATCACGGCGATGATATAGAGCGCGAGGATAAACGCGTTGAGTTGGTTGCTGATAATGTAATGTACCGCGTCCGACACCATGACCCACAGCATGGCGGCGCTTAGTGCGTAAACGAGGAGCATAGGTAAGGCAGAAATCGACAGCATAAGCCAAGCATGAACTGGTGAAAACCGGATTGCAACGCTTGGAGTGAGCAACCCTGCTAAACTGCTTGTCAGGGGAGTTACCATCGGCTAATTTGCAACAGAGAAAACAAAAATACATCTTCACGGCATCCATGCAATCTCACGCTCCTAGCTTCGATCCTACCGTCGCCCGTGGCCATATCCTGGTGATTGGTAACGAAAAAGGCGGCTCGGGCAAAACCACGACCAGCATGCATCTCATTGTTTCGCTGCTGCGTTTGGGGTTCAAGGTCGGCAGCATGGATATCGATGCGCGCCAACGTTCGCTGAGCCGTTATATCGAGAACCGCAAATCGACCATGGCGTCGGAAAACACCACGCTGCCGCTGCCGGCGCATGTGGTGATTAACCGCAGTCCGTTTCTCACCACCGCGGAATCTGAGGCCGATGAGCGCGACCGTTTTACCCGCGCGCTGGCACGTTTGCTGGCCAATTGCGATTTCGTCGTCATCGACTCACCGGGTTCCGACACCTATCTCTCGCGCCTCGCCCATTCCTACGCGGATACGGTGATTACGCCGGTGAATGACAGCTTCGTTGATCTCGATGTGCTTGCCTCGGTCGATGGGATCAGCATGGAGATCGTGAAGCCGAGCATCTACAGCGAAATGCTGTGGGAGCAGAAAATGCAGCGCGCCAAGCGCGACGGCGGCAAGATCGACTGGGTGGTGATGCGCAACCGCCTGAGCAATATCGATGCGCGCAACAAGCGCCAGATCACGAAAGTGATGGAAGATTTAACACGCCGTCTCGGTTTCCGCCTCGCACCCGGTTTTTCGGAGCGGGTGATTTTCCGCGAGCTGTTTTTGCTGGGGTTGACGGTGCTGGATGTGGTCGAGACCAACAAAGCGGGCACGCTCTCCATGTCGCACCTCGCCGCGCGGCAGGAAGTGCGCGATTTGCTGAAATCGCTGCAGATCCCAGCTATCGATGCGCGCATTGCGCAGGTGCGCGCGGGCAGCAAAGGTGATGTGCTGACCGATCCGCGTATTGCTCCGATTGCGAAAAAAGAAGCCGTATCCGCCGAAGCAACCGCCGCTGTGGCTGAAGCTTCCAGCGCTTCCGATCCCTCATCGCCTGCGACCGAGACTGCCTCCGCATCCGGCGAAATAGTCGCGGCTTAACCCAGGTACGCTATGCATATTCCCAACCGTTCGCTGTTTCGCGCCTATGACGTACGCGGCATTGTCGGCGAAACATTGGAAGCGGCGGATTTTATCTCGATTGGTCATGCGTTCGCAAGCCATGTGGCGGATGCCTGCCAAACCCGCACGCCGCTGATTGTCGCGGTGCGTGACGGTCGCGAAAGCTCGCCGAACCTCTCCGAAGCCTTCATCGAAGGCATGCTGCGTGCGGGCGCGCATGTGCTGGATGCGGGCGTGGGGCCAACGCCGCTCTGTTATTTCGCGACCCACCATTTGGATGCGGATGGCAGCGTGATGATCACCGGCTCGCATAACCCGCCGAACCATAACGGCGCGAAATTCATGTGCGACGGCAAGAGCCTTTACGGCGACGCGCTTGCGACCTTGCGCAGCCGCATCGAGCATAACCAGCTGCTGCATTCGCGCGGCAAGCGTGAAGAGATCGACATGCTCGACGAATATGTGTTCGAGCTCAAGAAAACACTCGGCCCCAAAGGCGGCGCGCTCGATGCGCTGCACATCGCGTGGGATGCGGGCAATGGTGTTGCGGGTATCGTGGTCGAGGAATTGGTGAAGGATGCGAAGACGGAGCAAACCGGGCTTTATCTCGAGAGTGACAGCCAGTTTCCGAACCATCACCCAGACCCAGCCGTGCCGAAGAACCTCGCCGATTTGCAGACGAAAATCCTCGCGGCGCAGGGCGATATCGCGCTTGGCATCGCGTTCGATGGCGATGGCGACCGCATGGGCGCGGTGGATGATTTGGGCCGTATCGTCTCGCCCGACCATGTGTTGATGCTGCTCGCCGATGATGTGCTCAAACGCGCGCCCGGGGCGACGGTGATTGCGGATGTGAAGACTTCCGACCAGTTTTTCGAACGCGTGAAAAGCAAAGGCGGCGCGCCGCTTTTATGGCTCACGGGCCACGCGCATATCAAAACCAAAATGGCGCAGATGGGCGCGAAATTCGCGGGGGAAGCGAGTGGCCATATCTTCTTCGCGGATGAATATTACGGCTATGACGATGGGATTTATGCGGGGCTTCGCTTAGCCCGCATTGTGCATGAATCCGGCCAGAAATTGAGTTCGCTGATCGATGCCTTGCCGAAGATTTTCGCCTCGCCGGAGATTCGCATCGATTGTGCGGACGATAAAAAATTCGGCATTATCGAGGAACTGAAAAAACAATTCCCCGACAGTATTTCGCTCGATGGCGTGCGCGTTTCAACGCCCGATGGCTGGTGGCTCATCCGCGCCAGCAACACGCAAGCGGCACTTTCGGCGCGCGCGGAGGGCCACAACCCGGCGGGCCTCACCCGCGTGCTGCACGCCATGCATCAGACCCTCGCGGCGAATGGTGTCGCGGTGACGCCTGCGGCGGAGCATTAGGTTTTAAGCTGCGGGTTGTTGCTGTGTTAAACAATGAATCGTGCCCAACCCCCAGACGAGGTCGCGCGCGTAGATGCCGACCACTTCCCGCGTGGGGAAGCATTTTTGCAGGGTGGTTAGCGCGACCTGATCCGCCGGATCATTAAACACCGGCACCAGCACCACCTTATTGCAAATCAGGAAATTCGCGTAGGATGCGGGCAAACGCTGGCCTTCGAAGATCACGGGGCGGGGCATCGGCAGCTCGATCACACTCAGCGAGGTGCGGCCAAGCACCGCGCGGTTATGGCGCAGCAGGGCCGCATTTGGGTCGTTCATGTCCTGTTCCATCACCGTCACCACCACGCCGGGCGACACAAAGCGGGTGATGTCATCGACATGGCCGTGCGTATCGTCGCCCACAATTCCGGCCTCGAGCCAAATCGTGTTCGGCGCACCGAGATATTTCGCGAATACTTCTTCGTAATCCTCACGCGTGAAGCCAGGGTTGCGCACTTGCGTGTCGCTGAGCAGCCACTCCTCGGTGACGATCACGCTGCCCGCACCATCCACCTCGATGCCGCCACCTTCGAGCACCACCTGTTTGCCTTTGTGCTTGGGCAGCACGCGCGCATGTTTAGTGAAATCGGCAATGCTCGTGGGCACTTTATTGTCGCGCTGGTGGTTCGCGTATTTCGCCCAGGCGTTGAATTTCCAATCGAGCGCGACGAGTGCGCCGCTGGCGTTATCTTTCACCCAAATTGGTCCGCAATCGCGCAGCCAACCGCGGTTGGTCGGCACTTCGAGGATGTCGACCTGCGTCAGGCTCACATCCGCGCGGTCGAGCATTTCCATCGCCTGCGCACGCGCCGCAGCATCCTTCACCAGCAGCCCTACGCGTTGACCGCTTTTGGTGATCACCCGCACCATTTCGGCGAATACCCAGGGGATCGGCGCGAATTTACCCGGCCAATCCGCTTTCGCGTGCGGCCAGCTGAGCCAGATGCGCTCCTGCGGCGCCCATTCGGCGGGCATTTTGTAAGAGGGTGAGTAGTGAGTAGTGAGTAGTGAGTGGTGGTTCATGCTGCTCTCTTCTCAAGATTTTGCCTCAATTTGACGATGCCGCGCGAGATAGAATCAATCATTTGAAGTGATTGATCAATTTCATCTTGCTGGAGCAGACCAACCTCTCTTGCGATAATCAGTTGCGTTTCAACTTCTGATACCGAACCTAATGCGATTCCTAGAAAATGCAGCAGATCTTTCGTACTTTTACGTCGGCTACCTTCTGCAATATTCGATGCCACAGACACAACAGCTCTGGTCAGCTGGCTACGCAATCCATAGCGTTCTTTATCGGGAAAGCGTTCAACCAACAGGTAAACTTCCTTTGCAAGGGCGATACTCTCTTGCCAAATCCGCAGGTCTTTAAAGTTGTCGACACTACTCACCACTCACTGCTCACCACTCACTATTTTTGTGCATCCGGATGCTGCAGCAATTTGCCATACGCATCGATCCGGCGGTCGCGGAAATAGGGCCAATGCTGACGTTGTTTCTCCACTTTCGCGGGGTCAACTACGGCGATCATCACGCCTTCGAATTTCTCGTCGGTTTGCTCGATAAAGCGTCCGGACATATCGGAAATGAAGCTATGGCCGAAGAATTCGAGCCCGCCGCCGTCCGTTTCCGGCTCAAAGCCGATGCGATTGGGGGCGGCGATCACCACATTATTCGCGACTGCATGGCCGCGCATGACGGTCTGCCATTTGTTCCATTGCTCCTCGCCATATTCGGCCTTTTCCGCCGGGTGCCAACCGATCGCGGTCGGGTAGAAAATCACGCTCGCGCCCTGCATGGCGGTGAGGCGCGCCGCTTCCGGAAACCATTGGTCCCAGCAGATCAGCACGCCGATGCGGCCGAATTTCGTGTCGAAATTTTTGAAGCCGAGGTCGCCCGGCGTGAAATAGAATTTCTCGTAATAGCGCGGATCATCAGGGATGTGCATTTTGCGGTACATCCCGAGATCCGTCCCGTCCGCATCGAACACCACCGCGGTGTTGTGGTACATGCCCGCGGTGCGGCGTTCGAACAGGCTTGCCACAATCACCATGCCCAGCTCCTTCGCGAGCTTTTGCATGCGTGAGTAGGTCGGCCCGCCGGGGATGGCTTCCGCGAGGTCGAAATAATCGTGGTTTTCGCTTTGGCAGAAATAATAGCTCGCAAACAGCTCCGGCAAGCAGGCCACTTGCACGCCCTTCGCCTTCGCTTCGCGCAGCAGCTCCTCCGCGCGGTCGAGGTTTTTTGCGGGCTCGGCCGCCATGCGCATTTGGATGATGCCAATGGTAAAAGGCGTGTGCGTCATTCTTTTCTCCGTTTGCACGCGGGTTAGCAGGTTCGATCCGCCCGCGCAATCAGGATTCGCGGCGTTGGCCAACCGCCAGAATAGCGATTGTCAGCCGGATTTGCGTGCTTTAGGCTGGGCTTTACGCGCCCATAGCTCAACTGGATAGAGCACTCGCCTTCTAAGCGAGCGGTTGCAGGTTCGAGTCCTGCTGGGCGCGCCAAAATCCACGCCATTGTCATCAAACCGTTATATTCCTGTGGTATAAAACGGGTATGGATGACGCCTCGAAAACCTGGCAAGAACGCACCGGCAAGCAGAATGAAGCTGCTGATCCTACGTTTGACTGGGCCGCTTTCGAGCGAGACTCCCTAGCCGAGCGGAAGGCTTATCTCAAGAAGTTACGCCATGCTGTCGCTGAGAAGGCTGTAACCCCGGCCGCGCTTTTGCAGAACCCTCTCTGCCGCTGGGGGCAAGAACAGCTCGATCATATGCGCCAGCACCATCCGGCCTGGAAAGATACGCCGGTGACGCTTTACATCCATCACGACCAGCCAGTTTCGCCCACGAATCCAGATTTTTGGCCCGTAACCAGCGCCATGGCGCTCACTCCCCAAACCATTCATATGGGCGATGGATGGCGCGATACCACGTTGCAGAACGATCCGACTAAGTTGAGAGCTATTCTTGCGCATGAATTGGCCCATAGCATCAATGGCGATAATACGCCCAAAGGCGACTATATTTGGGAGAAAACTCCAAAGACGCATGTGCGTGAAATTCTCGCCAACCGCATGGGAGCGATTCTCTACGGCAACCCTAAAGCCTTCGGCGAAGCCTATTGCAGTATCGGTGAGCGCCCGGAAACTCCGACCCACCCCTCTACCGCACAAATGCGTCTCCAATGTGCCCGCTGGGCAGAATTGCTGGAGCAGCAAGGCGTGCTTGATGGGGCCGGAAATGTCGTGGATTATACCAAAGCTTTCGCCCTCTTCGAGAATGCCAAACATACGGCCATCATCGAATATGAAACACGTCTTGGCCGCGCGCATGGTAGATTTTAGCCGACACTCGGCTGAATTTCCTTTATAAATATCCTATGCCCACCAACCTCTACCACCAGCTCGCCTTCATGCCCGCCGTTGAGCGCTGGGAGATGCCGCCTGCGCTTGAGGCGTTGGCGGTGGCGCTAGTGCGAAGCGGGAAGCTGCGGATTAATGCGGATGCGACGCGCAATTTCGTGCGTTACGGCACGGCGGATAGCGATGTGACGTTCAGTGCGCGGGAGCTGACCGACCCGGCGCTTGCCAGCACGACCCGCGCGCAGGTGCAGCGCCTGGTTGCCCCGGCGCTGGGTGAGCAGGGGGTGGCGGATGTGTGGGAACACCTCAAAGTTGAGTTAAAAAAAGCCCGCGGCGTGCCGGAAACTAATGAGTTGCGGGTGGCCAGGGTGCTCGTGCAATCCGCCGAACCGGTGGTGATTCAATTGCTGATTCAAAGTGGCACGGAAGTATTTGTTTCTTATTCGCATAACGTTGCGGATCTCATGTCTGTTGAAGAATGGGAAGGGCATGGCAAATCGAACGGTTTGCAGGCGACGGAAAGCGCTGGAACGGCGGTGTATATTTCGGCAGGGGGCGACCCGTTTTTCGAGGGGGAGCAAAAAACCTATACAACCGATGGTTTTCCCGCACTCGCCCGCATGGTGGTGATTGCCGGGCAAGAGTTCGGCCATTTTGCCGATTTGCGCCGCACCTCGCGCGGGATTACCGGGCGGCATTCGACGGATGCAAACCATAGCCAATTGCGCGCGAGCCCCATCGCCGGGCCAGGGCGGCTCGCAGATATGCAGAAAGTCAGCCAAGTAACAGAGGCTTACCGGCTCGCAGGCCTGCACCTGCTGCGTCGGGCGGAACGGGGGGTGGATTTCTATCATAAACGCCTGCGCTATAGCCCGCCCTGGTTCTTTTACCAGCTTTTTCGGGGGCTTGCATGGTTGCGACTTATCCACAGCTGCAAAAAGCGCCGTCTACAGCATAGTTTCAATAGCTTACCCTATTTGCGTTTGGGGGACCTGATCGAGCAATATCTGGCCGATATGGCGTTTAATTTGGCCCCCGATGCGGATGCGTATCGCGACCCCGACCCGCTGGTCGAGGAGGCCATTGCGGTGATCGAGGCCGTCGCCCGCGTGCCGCAGCAGGTAAATAAGTGGGAACATAAGGCAGTTATGCAATGCTGGACAAATCTTTATTCATTTTATTATGATATCGTAATAAAATCCTGCGAGGATTGGGTTAAAAATGATCTCCCAGTAAATATTACGCCATTTTATCAAAAAATTGTGATTTCACTACGTCGCCGCTTCCGGACCAAGCCGGGCTACTACCCTTAAGCAACCCATTCCCTTTGCTGGCTTGCCCACGTTATTGAGGGATTTGTGTTGTATGGAGGTGCTCCTATCCCCTACCCATCGCCACCCTAAACGAACGCACATTTTCACGCTGTTTTCCTCAAAAAAACCGCAAAATAATGCGAAACTGTCATCAAACCGTCATCATTTATGGGTAGTATGTAAGTTGAAGGAAGAAGTTTCATGCCACCAAAAACCGAAGAAGAAATCCGGGAAGACGAGCGCCGCAAGGCGCGGGAGGAAGCCGAGCGTAATGGCCAGTCCGGCCCGCTCGATTTTCTGTCGAACCTGTTCGGTGGCGGTGGTGGCTTCAATATTTTCAGCCTGTTCTTGCCAATCGCGATCGGCTTTGCGACGTATTTTGGCCTGAAAACGGATTGGGGCACCAATTTCCTTGAGGGCTTGGTGAACATAGTGCCCGAGAGCTGGGGCTGGCGCCTGCCGGCCAAAGGCATGCTGAACATGATTGGGATCGAGGTGGATCTCAGCAAAGATTTCGTCAACATGGATAACGATCAAATCCGTAAGACACTTGCCAAACAAAAGGTGCCGGAGAATATCACCGAGATCCTCGCGAAGGATAATGTTACGTTCGGACAATATCTGGGCGATATTCGCGAGGGCTATGTGGCGGAAAAAGCCGCGGCAGGCAAAACGGTGAAAGCGGGCAAGGTGACAGTGAATGGCTTCACCAGTGCAGGCACGATTTTCGCCATGATCAAAAACCACCCGCAAATGGCGCAGGCGTTGGCCAAGGCGGGCCTGAGCGGCACGGGTGCTGGTCCGCTCGATGATACCAGCAAGAAACTGTCCGGTTCGTTGCGCGATTTGGTGAATAGCAGCATGTTCGACGAGCTGCTCGCGCCCGCCAACCGCGCCAAAACGCTGAGCGTGCTGCAGGCAGTGGCGCCCGGCACCAGCGTCGATACGCTGAATACCATGCTGGCAACCGGCCTCGATGCGGAGGGCAAACCGCTGCCGGCGTTACGCAAAATGCTGACCGACCTCATGACGCCGAAGGAGGATGGCACCCTGCCGAACCTCGCAGAATCAGGCGCAGTACAAGAATATGTGGCCACGAACCCGGCAGCGAAACAAGCGGTGCTGGAGCAGTTGGCCAAGGAAAATCCAGATTTCGCGGCGTTTTACCATAATAACGGCGGCAAGCCGTTTGCTACTTTCGAGAAAGCACTCGGCGATGATTTTGGTAAGCTGACGGCCTTTGGTGCTGGTTTCCGCAATACGGATGACCGCATTACGATGATGATGACGACCGCTTTCAACAACCGCGCGGCATTGCAGGCTTATTGGAAGGATGCGGATGTCGCAGCGTTGGCGAAAGACGCACCAAAGCTCGCCGGTATGCTGCAGGAATTTATCAATGTGCCGGAAGCGGCGGTCGCACCGATCCAGAAAATTCTGGCGAAGAATCTCGACCCGATCAACCTTAACACCTACCTCGCCGAACGCTTTACGACGGCGGATGCAAACGGCAAACCGCAATTCGATGCACAAAAAGCGATGCATGCGCTGCTCGATGTGGAAGTGCGCGATGTCATGCGCACAGCGGGTACGGATAACCTCGCCGCCCTCAGCGCGGCGATGGGGGGCGACAAGCATGTCACCGAGCAGAACCTCAATGCGCTGATCCAGTTCGGTGAGGAAATCAGCAGCAACCCGGCCAACCAAAACCCGGCGGTGCAGGCGCGCAATATGAAGATTGTGAATATTCTTGCCTCGGTCACCGGCGGTGCGCCGCTCAACGCCGCAGTGAAAGGCCTCACCGGCGCAGAACTTGCCGCCTTCTTCCAGGATCCAAATAATTACAACGCTGTGTTCCATCTCGTGCGCGGTATCGACCGCAGCACGCTGAAGCCTAAGGAAGCGAAAGTGCTGGATTATATTCTGAACCATTTGGGTAAATTCGGTAAAGAGGGCAATCAGCGCGGCTTCGAGGGTGTTTTTGCCAATGCGCAAGCCGCACAATTCCTACTGGATCAGATCAATGCGCCAGCGGATAATCGCCCCGATTGGCTGAAAGATATGTTCGCGAAGGGCTATATTCAGGACCATGGCGGCGAAGTGGCCGGCAAGAATTCCGATATTATTCTTGGCCTTGGCAAGATACTGAATGAGAAAACGACGGACCAGAACACGAACTATGTGCCGCCTCCAGCAAGCCGCACAGCCGGGCCACTCGGGGCAGCCATTTAGGACCGTTGCTCCACCCCCGATTTTCTGCTATATTCAGTGTATCCCATGTAAGGGAAGTCTTCACGAAAGTGGGGCCAGTGCCAGGAAGTGCCTTTTGACGCGTGCGCCGCGTCCCTCGCCAGCCAAACATCGTAACTTCTCAAAGGGTTAGCGCATCCACGCAGGGTGCGTGACGCGGCACGTAGACGCATCATTGGCCAGCGCTCGTCAGGTAGAAGGCGTGAGCAGGTTAGATGAGGCGGGGCATGGCCAAAATTGGCCTGACCGAAACACGGACCAACCCGGCGCTCCATGCGTATGAGCGTTTGGCGGGGGCGATTGCTGCATCCGAAATTCGGCTCACATCCGGCAAGCGCGTGATCAAAGCGGGGGATGATCCCTCGAGCGTTTCCGCAGCCGCGACGCTGCAGGCGCAGCACTCCACGCTGCGCAGCGCGCTGCAAAATGGCGCCAATGCCAACAGTCTG
>JBEHYI010000032.1:0-14514 GCA_048498255.1 Pseudomonadota bacterium
GCTATCGGGTTGCTCGATAGCTTTCGTGAATCCTAAACGGTCGGGCTGGGGACACCTCTCCCCCGGGAGAGGTCGAAAATCCCCTTGAGGATTTTCGGGTGAGGGTGGTTTGCTATTGATGAGGAGATGTCTATGGAAACCAACCCACTCCAACATGCCAGCGCGTTTGCGTATGAGGGCGTCGGCTGTTTGCTGACCGGGGATGCGGGCAGCGGCAAATCGCGCCTGCTGGCCGAGGCGATTTACCATGGCGCGACAATGATTGCAGATGACCAGGTGCATCTCGCGTGCGAGGGCGACCAGCTGATCGCCACCGCCGTGCCGCATTTGAAGGGCGTGATCGAGCTGCGCGGCTTCGGCCTCATTCGCATCGACCACACGCTCGATTCTCACCCCATCCATTTCACCGTGCGGCTCGATTCCGCCGCGCATGTGCGCTTGCCCGAATCCTGCAGCCAGAAATATTGCGGGCTAAAAATTCCGTATCTGCTGCTGCCGCCGCCGCCGAAACTGGGCATTGAATCGCTGTTTCTTTATATGACGGCGATGCGCGAAGGCCGCACCCTGCCGCCCGATTGGCACCCAAAGGGATAAGCGGCGATCAACTGTTGCATTTGCGAACAAGCTGGCCTAATGCAGGCCAATGATCGGAATCATCGTAGTCACCCACGGCGCGCTCGGCAATGAACTCATTGCAGTGGCGGAGCATGTAGTGGGCCGCCAGCAGGCGCTCAGCCCCATCAATATCGGGCCGGAAGACGACATCGAGCGCCGCCGCAACGAAATTATCGCGAAGGTGAAGGAAGTGGATGACGGCTCGGGCGTCGCGATTCTCACCGATATGTTTGGCGGCACGCCGAGCAACCTCGCTATTTCCGTCATGCAGCCAGGCACGGTCGAAGTCGTCGCGGGCGTGAATGTGCCGATGCTGATTAAGCTCATCAGCGTGCGCAATTCCATGGCGTTGCTGCCCGCGGTGATGACCGCGCAGGAGGCGGGCCGCAAATACATCAACGTCGCTTCGAACCTCCTCAAAAAGGCCGTGTAGTGGCCACCGCGCGCGCGACGATTGCCAACAAAAAAGGCTTGCATGCCCGCGCCGCTGCGAAAGTGGTGAAAACCGCATCCGCCTTCGCCGCGCGCATCGAAATCACCCGTCTGCCGCGCCCGGGCGAGGAGCCCGACCCGCAGGCGAAAGCGGGCGCGACCTCCATCCTCAGCCTGCTCATGCTCGCCGCCGAACGTGGGGTGGATATCGAACTGATTGGCGATGGTGCAGATGCGGAAGCAGCGGTCGCCGCCATTGTGGCCCTGGTGGAGCGGAAGTTTGATGAGGAGGAGTAGGGCGTTAGGCTGGTGTAATCTGTATCCATCGTAAAGCCCACGGCGACTTAAAGCCCCCATCCACACCCCAATACGTCTCATCCCTAATTTACTATCCACGCGTTCATTAAATGTGCGTAAAATAACTTTTTGCAGTAGCCCAGCCACAGCCGCGCGCAAAAAAGTCAAGCTGCGGTGCAGAAATATAATTTTCCGCTTGACCTCGTTTGCTATTGCCTTAGAAGGACCGGTTTGCTTTTATTGGGATGTCCACGTAAGACACGGTTAAGATCGGCCCAGCCGGCATCGCATCACCCCTCGGAGACGCTGGTCTCCTCTCAAGCAAAGGTAGGTAGATATATGTCCTTACAAGCTCATTACACGGTTATCCAAGACAAACATCATCGCCTCGAAGCGCTGATCAACGAAGAATCGCACCGCCCCTATCCGGATCTGGCGATGCTGCAAACCCTGAAGAAACAAAAACTCCTCCTGAAAGAAGAAATGGAACGCATTCGCACCCTCGAACTACAGCGTCTCGACGCTGCATGACAGGTGGGTGCGCCTGCGTCGCCCTAGCATAGAAACGGTCATGGATCATCCCAGCACGGTTTCTACGATGCGGCGCAGGCACCCTGAATGCCCATGCGCATAGCATTGGGTCAGGCTCCGTCACTTAGCTGACGGAACTTCGAGCGGGGGACTTCTTAGTTCCCCAACACAAGGAAGCCCCGCCAACCTCATTGGTTCCGGGGCTTCTTTTTTGTCCCAAAAATCCAGTTGTGTTCGCGCCGCGATAGATTATGGTTTCGGCAACCATAATAGGAGTTGCCATGAACCGCTTTGTTGCTGCGATTGCCTGCCTGATGCTGCTTGCCGGATGTAAGGATCGGCCTGGGCAAAATATGTATGGTGCGGGCGAGGTGGGTGTTAGCCGGGCGGTGGAATTCGGCACAATCCTGAATGTGCGCGAGGTGGATATTCACGGCGAAAATACCGGCACTGGCATGCTTGCGGGCGCAGCGGCGGGGGCTGGCGGCGGCAGTTACATCGGCAAAAACGATGGCAATGCCTGGGCGACCGTAGGCGCGGCGGTGATCGGCGCCGTGGCGGGCCATTACGCCGAGCAGGCCATCAACGATCGCAAAGGCTACGAATATGTGGTGCAGCTGCAAAGCGGCGAAGCGAAAACCATTGTGCAAGAACAGCACGAGAAGGATGTAGTGTTCAAAGAGGGCGACCATGTGATGGTCCAATATTGCGACACCGGCAGCAAAGGCCGCAAATGCGAGGACGGCAAGCAATACCAGCGCCTGCTGCCGGTAAAAAAACTGCCGCCCTACGCCAAGCGCAAAAAACGCTCGGTGAATGTGGAAGTGGATGCAGCGGAGTTTAATTAGTTAATAAGCTGATATTTAATAAAAAATCCCTTTGAATTGTGATGATTCAAGGAGCTTTTTGCTGCGGCGAAAAAATCTTCCAACCTGTCATGAAACTGTCATCATCTTCCGTTAAATTAGGGGGATGAAATATGTTCTTCCGACTGGCTACAATTCCGACCGTATGGTGATGATTCACCCCAATGCAGCGTTCGACGCTGCGTGGCACGCGGGCGATGGGCCTGAAAGATCGGACCCCGCAGGGCTCAGCCAAGTGGGCATTAGAAATTTGCAGCATGAAATTCGTAATGATCCAGATACGACCATTCGCCTGCCGGAAATTGCGATTGATATCGAGAATGGGCAAGTAAAAGTGTATTTCACCGACGGGCGCTCGCGCGTCACCAGTTTGCGCGGGCTGGGGATTACAGAAATCCCTGTAATGGTCAGCAGCAATGTGCCGCTCAGCAAGCTGTATCAATTGCCGTTCGTATCGCCAGTAAGCGAGCAGATGAGGCAAGAAATTGAGGATGCCAGTGATGGCGGTCTCAGTAAAAAGCTGAGAGAACTCGAGGAAGATCCAGGCGTTCTCGAAAGTATCAAAAAATGGGCGCGAGATCCGGAAAATATTCGAGGGATGCAGGAATATTTCAAGGATAAAGGCTATGGCCTAATCGCCGATGAGCTCATCGAATATTACCAGAAGCACGGCAAAATGCCGCCGCAGCATGAGATCGATGCGATGATGAAGTCGGCGATGGAAGCGCATCTCGAGGCCGGGAAGACGATCGATTTCTGGGTGGTGGAGAAGCATGGCGATCTGCTGGAGCCTGCCGAGCATGCGGTAGCGCAAAAACGCGCAGCAGTGCAGCGTGAGGAAATTCTTGCGGCCATTCGCCGTGCGCGGGAAGTGGGTAAGGAGCCCGGGGCGGAGCAGGTGGCAGAACCTTCGCACGGGCATGGGCTGGAAATCGGTGCCGCGCCTGAGGAAGATCGGGAGGCGACTCAAGGCAGCGCGGTGGATCGCTTTGTGGGACAGAGGGGTGGTCATGCGCGGGAGGATATGAAGTCCGCCGCCGTGATTAAGCCGGCGACAACAAGGGCGGGGGCTATTAAGGCCGAACAAGAGCGCGGATTGAAGGATATTTCGCCAGCAGCTTTGGCGGGGACCGGGCTTAAGAAGACGCTTACTACGTTGCGGGTGCAGGGGCCGAAATCCCAAGAACCAATGGCTAGAAGAGAGACGCCAGAGGGACGCTCGGCAATCGAGCCGCGCGCGAAGATGGAGCCACGCAAATGGACGCCGAACCGGGGCGGTCCTGGTGGTGGCGGTGGCCGCGGCGGCCGTTAATTCTTTGATTTTTGCGGTGACGCAGCCACTTTCGGCGCCTTGCTCCCCGGTTCCGCCGGCGGATGGGCGAGGCAGACTTTGAGGCCGTCCGTTTGTGTCCATCCACACGCCCCATCCGGCTGACGTTTGCATTCGCCTAAGGTCGCGTAACAGCTATAAGGCGCGCCATGCTCGCACAGGCTGGCGGCGGGTGAGGGCGGTGCGGAAGCCTCGACGCAAAGCTGATTCGCACAGCCCACGACCACGCAATCATCGAGCACCAGATGGCGCTCCGCCGCGTGGGCAAAGGACGCCAGGGCCATGAGAATCATGACCCCGGCGATGCTTTTGGCGAATAAACCCATGGTTTAGGCGGCTTCTTCCGCTTCTTCGTCGTAGCCTTCATCCATGCCCAGGGCGCGCTTGTAGAGGTCGAGCATATATTCGGCCTCGGTGCGCTCATTCGCCTTCATTTTGCGCAGTTTCAGCACCTGGCGCATGGCTTTTACGTCGAACCCGTTGGATTTTGCTTCCGCGAACACGTCCTTGATGTCGCTCGCTACGCCGGCTTTATCCTCCTCGAGGCGCTCCACACGCTCGATATAGCTGCGCAATTTGGGTACTTCGACGCCGCCCGTGGTAATTTTGGCCATAATGCTCACCTTTTTTTTGTGGGATTGGGGATTAGGTTGTAGGGATTAGGAAAATGGTGATTTTCCTTCCCCAATTCCTAATCCCCAATCCCAAATCCCTCAACTTCGCGCTTGCCATTGTCCACAGCCACGTGCTAGGTTGCTCGACCTAATTTTGGAAAAGCTCGGAAGGGGGTATTGTTCGTGGTTGAAGTCGTTGTACGTGATAACAACGTGGATCAGGCTTTGCGCGTCTTGAAAAAGAAGATGCAGCGCGAGGGGATCTACCGCGAGATGAAAATGCGTAAGCATTACGAAAAACCGTCCGAAAAACGAGTGCGCGAAGCTGGGGAAGCCGTTCGCCGCGCCCGCAAACTGGCACGCAAAAAATCGGATATGTTCGACTAGGCGATTCGCCGTTCGAATTTCATCGAATGAAAAACCCCGCTGATTGGCGGGGTTTTTTATTGGCCGCAATTACCTTGGGTTGTGGTGGATTTATGGGTTTTGGGCAACATTTCTCCTAAACCAGTATCTTTCTAATTTCTTTATGCAATCTTGAGTTGCAATTGCTTCTGCATATAACTTACGCTCGCCTTTACACGAAGTAATAGAAGCGAGGTTTTATGAAGTTGCAGGTGAAGTTTGTCATTCTCGGGGTGGCATTAGTAGCGCTGGTGGCGCTTTGCGAGCTGCTGCATTACCAAAGCAGTGCGCTGGCCAGTCAGGAGCATATCTCGGTCGAGGTCATCCAGCGCCATATGGATGCAGACATGAAGCATGACGGTATGCGCGGCAATGTCTACAGCGCCATGGTGGCCCTCAAAACCGGCGATGCGGAATTGCTCAAGGCCTCGCGCGAGGAAGTCAAAACTATGGCGGAGGAATTCGCGAAGGAAGTGGAAGAAAACCAGCAGGCGGACATTCCGGAAGAAATCAAGGCGCAGTTCGGGGTGATCAAACAATCGGTGGAGAGCTATGCGCAATTCAGCCGAAAAATCAGCCAGGCAGAAGAATTCTCGCAGGCCGTCGCCATGCTGCCGGAGTTCAACCGTGTATTTGAAGTGCTCGAGGAAGACCAGGGCAAGGCAACGGAAATGATCCTCGCCTGGTCGGCGCAGATGAATAAGTCGGCCCAGAAAACGAACTATTATTTCCAGATAGCGATGTCGGCGCTGATGCTGATCGCGCTGATGGTGCCGTGGTTTGCGCTGATGTCGGTGTTCAGGCCGCTCGTACGAATGGTGCGTGTCATGCAGCGTCTCTGCGGTGGAGATACAGCGTGTGAAGTGACGCAGGCCAAACGCCGCGATGAAATCGGCGATATGGCGCGCGCGGTCGAAGTATTCCGCAATAATGCACTCAAGATCGAATCCATGACCAGCGAGCAAAAGCAGCAATTCGAGGCTGAGCAGGCCAAACGTCGCGAAATCGATGCGATGGTAAAACGTTTCGACGCCAGCGCCAAAGGCATTGCATCAACGGTCGCAACGGCCTCGAGCCAGCTCGCCAAAACGGCAGAAGAACTGGTGAACACCATGGGGCGCAGTGACATGGAAGACCCCGCACTTGCGGTGCAATCGGTTGCCTCCGCGTCGAAAGAGCTTTCCGTCTCCGTGCGTGAGATCTCGAGCCAGCTACATAAAACCAGCCAGCTGGTGAATCTCTCGCGCGAAAAGGCGGAAAGCGCCGACAATCTGGCGCAAGCGCTGACAGCAGCCTCCGACAAGGTGGCGGGTGCGATGAATATGATTGCCGCCATTGCCGGAAAAATCAATCTGCTGGCTTTGAATGCCACGATTGAATCTGCCCGAGCGGGCGAGGCAGGAAAAGGGTTTGCCGTGGTGGCCAGCGAAGTCAAAAGCCTCGCCAATCAGACCAATAATTCGGTTGAGGAAATCAAACTCGTGATCGAAGAAATGCGCGCGGCTTCAAATGCCATTATCCATGCATTGTCCGACATACGCAGTTCGGTCGGCTCGATTACCGAAGCCACGTCGAGCGTGGAGGCGGCGGTCGGCAGCCAATCGCAAGCGGGCAGCGGTGAGGCAGGGAGCGTGCGCAGCATCTGGGATAATCTTGGCAATGTGACGACCTCCTCGGCGCAGGCGGGGCAGGCGGCGGGCCAAATGCTTGAGGCAACGCAGGAGCTTTCAAAACAAGCAGAGGAGCTGAATGCCCAGGTGGATGTGTTCCTCGCCAAAATGAAAGCGGCTTAAAGGAATAGTGGCTACATCTGCGGGTGTTCTGTTGCATATAAGCAAATAAAGTACATGTTCTGCGATGTATTTGCCGCGTATTTTCGCTTAATATTGGCATCGGCCGATAGGCCGCGGCACTATGATCGCTGTAGCCGAAATATACGACATTAAAAAAACAAAACATCGTCGTGCTGTCTCGTTTGCAGGATATGAAATCTCAGGTGGCGCTGGCCAGCTGTACCCGCAAGGGTACGGGCTGATAGGTGCGCCTGTTCACCCATTCAATAAGGTGTGCGTTATGAAGTTAAAAAGTAAATTCGTTCTCGTCGGTGCATCGCTCACGATCATGGTGGTGGTCAGCGCCTGGCTCGATTACCAAAGCGGCATTTTGGCCGGGAATCAAAAAACCTCGGTGGAGCTGATCCAGCGCCATATGGATGCGGACATGAAGCATGATGGCATCCGCGGCAATGTGTATAGTGCCATGGTCGGCCTCAAAACCGGCGATGAGGAATTGCTCAAAGGCTCGCGCGACGATGTGCAGGTGATGTCGGCGGAATTCGCGAAGGATACGGAAGAAAACCTCGCCGCGGATATTCCGGCGGACATTAAGGCGCAGTTCGAAAAGATCAAAGGCTCGGTAGCGAATTACACGGGTTTCAGCCAAAAAATCAGCCAGGCGAATGATTTCGACCAAGCGGTGGCGATGCTGCCGGAGTTCAATAAAGTGTTCGATGTGCTGGAGGAAGACCAGGGCAAAGCGACGGACATGATCCTCGCTTGGTCGGCACAGGTGGATGAATCGCTGCAGGCGATGCGGATGTATACAAAAATTGTGCTCGGGATTATTTTCCTGCTCTCAATCGCCGTTCCGGTATTTGCGATGCAGGCGATTTTCAGCCCGCTTGCGGCGATGGTGGATGCGATGACCAAGTTGGCGCAGGGCGATACGGGTGTCGCCGTTCCTTCTGCCGAGCGTGAGGACGAAGTGGGCGACATGGGCCGCGCGGTGCAGGTGTTTAAGGACAACGCGCAGAAGATTGAAACCATGACCGGCGAGCAGAAGCAGCGTTTTGATGCCGAACAGGAGAAACGCCGTACGATCGATGCGATGGTGGCGAAGTTCGATGCCAGCGCGAAAACGATTGCCGACACCGTGGCGAAAGCTGCGAGCGGCCTGGCCAAAACCGCGCAAGGGTTGGTGCTCACCATGGGTGAAACCAAGCAAACGACGGAGATGGCGGCAGAGGGCTCGAGCCAAACCAGCATGAATGTGCAAACGGTGGCGTCGGCATCTGAAGAGCTTTCGGCCTCGGTGCGCGAGATTTCAAGCCAATTGCAGAAGACTAGCAATCTCGTGAATCTCTCGAAAGAGAAGGCAGAAAGCGCCGATTCACTGGCAAAAGCATTGACCACTGCATCCGACAAAGTGGCAGGGGCGATGGATATGATCGCGGCGATTGCGGGGCAGATTAACCTGCTGGCGTTGAACGCCACCATCGAATCCGCCCGCGCGGGGGATGCCGGAAAGGGCTTCGCCGTGGTGGCAAGTGAGGTGAAGAATCTCGCGAGTCAGACGGATAAATCGGTCGGTGAAATTCAGGCGGTGATCGAGGAAATGCGCAATGCGTCGAACGCGATTATTAATGCGCTGAACGAGATTAAAAACTCGGTTGGCTCGATTACTGAGGCAACCGCGAGTGTTGCCGCAGCAGTGGAAGAGCAATCCGCCACCACCAGCGAAATTGCGCGCACGCTACAATCGGCAGCGGCGGGCACGAAAACCATTTCGGATAATTTGGGCAATGTCAGCAATTGCTCGACTGAAGCGGGCGAAGCGGCGGGCCAAATGCTCGAAGCGACGCAGGAGCTTTCGAAACAAGCTGAGGAGCTGAACACGCAGGTGGATGTGTTTCTCGCGAAGATGAAAGCGGCGTAAGATTAGAATATAAAGTGACGTTTCACACTTAAGGCGGTCCGCAGCGCGAGCCGCCTTTTTTGTGATTAGCGGGTGCGTAGATTAAGCGACACTACATTATCCTGGCGAACGAAAAGTGGCTTACCGAGGATCATTTCTACCGTTTTGGTAAATTGCTTGGTGAGTTTGCTTGATTCTTCTTGGGCGAGCAGCAAATCCTTCGCGGGGCCAGCGCCTGGCTCGTTCAGTTCAATCAAGCGATCGAGTTGCTGACGGTGGGCGTAAATTTCCTGCGGGGGTATGTTGATCCCGGCAGCCTCGTGAAGCATTTTGCTTTGATGCTCCATAAAACAATCAAGCACGGCGATGCGCGTGAGCATCGTTTTTAAATCACTGTTGGACCCATTTAAAATTTCACGGCGTGTGGGGTCAATGTCCAGCACGTGATGTTTGGCTTTTGAAGGATCACCGTGTTGCCGCACATCCAATAAATCCTGCAGAGCCAAATGCAATTGGGCTTTATCTTCCGCACAGTAGCGAAAAAGAATGTTCGGGCGGCTTGTAGGCTCCTGCGGCACCGCATCGGCGAGTGAAATTTTTTCGCTTTCAAGCGCATGTACAAAATGCGTGGTGATTAGGTTGAATTCACCGCCGAATGTAAATTCTTTAGCCTCATACCAAGGCCTGCCTTGTAGATTATGCGCGCTTTGATACCATAGCCCTGCCGCCTCAAGAACGGTCGAACTGGCGTGGAAATTATCTTTGGCAAGATCACCCATGGGTCGCTCCAATTTTTGCTATTATAGCAAAAAAATGTGACGAAAGGATGAAGATTAAAGCGCCTTCAATGCCTTCACCAAATTCTCGGTCGCGACCTTCGCATCGCCGAACAGCATCATCGTATTATCCTGATAAAACAGTTCGTTCTGGATGCCAGCATAGCCCGCCGCCATGGAGCGTTTGTTGAAAATCACGTTGCGCGCATCCCCCACATTCAGGATCGGCATGCCGTAAATCGGGCTTTTGGGGTCGGATTTCGCGGCCGGGTTGGTCACATCGTTCGCGCCGATCACGTAGACCACATCCGTGGTGCCGAAATCGCTGTTGATCTCCTCAAGCTCGACCACGCTCTCATACGGCACGTTCGCCTCGGCGAGCAGCACGTTCATATGACCCGGCATGCGGCCCGCGACCGGGTGAATCGCGTAACGCACCTTGATTTTTTTATGCTCGAGCGCTTCCGCCAGCTCCCGCACCGCGTGCTGCGCCTGCGCAACCGCCATGCCGTAACCGGGCACGATAATCACCGAATCCGCATTGCCGAGCAGGAACGCCGCATCCTCCGCCGCACCGGTTTTCACCGGGCGGTCATCCTTCGCACTCGAAGCGGCGCTATCTTCCGTCACCGAGCCAAACCCGCCGAAAATCACGTTAATGATCGAGCGGTTCATCGCCTTACACATAATATAGCTGAGGATCGCGCCCGAGGAGCCGATCAGCGCGCCAGCGATAATCAGCAGCGGGTTGCCGAGCGTGAAGCCAATGCCCACCGCGGCCCAACCGGAATAGGAGTTGAGCATCGACACCACCACCGGCATATCCGCACCGCCGATAGGGATGATGAGCAGCACACCAAGCGCGAGCGAAATCGCGACCATGATGAGGAAGATCAGCTTCGCTTCCGTCGCGCAGAACACGGCGAGCAGGAACAGCAGCGCAAAGCCCAGCGCGGCATTGATGAGATGCTGCGACTTAAAGCGGATCGGCTTGCCGGAAATCAGCCCCTGCAATTTGCCGAACGCAATGACCGAGCCGGTAAACGTAATCGCGCCGATGATGACGCCAAGCGACATCTCGATCAGGCTGCCGAAATGGATTTCCCCCGCGGTGCCGATGCCGTATGCCTCCGGCGACCAGAGTGCTGCGAGCGCAATCAGCACCGCCGCCAAACCGACGAGTGAGTGGAACGCCGCGACGAGCTGCGGCATCGCCGTCATCGCGATGCGTTTCGCAATCACCGTGCCGATCACACCGCCAACAATGATGCCGAGAATGGTGTAGGAATAGCTATGCACCTGCGGCAGTGTGAGGGTGGTGAGAATGCCAATCGCCATGCCTGCGATGCCGTAGAGATTGCCCTGCCGCGCGGAAACCGGCGAGGAAAGCCCGCGCAGCGCCATGATGAAGCACACGGCCGCGACGAGGTAAGCGATATAGGTGAGCGAGGACATTATTTGCGCTCCTTCTTTTTAAACATGTCGAGCATGCGCTGGGTGACGACGAAACCGCCGAAAATATTGATGGAGGCGAGGGTGACAGCAACTAAGCCCAGCGTGTGGGAGAAGCCGAAGCTCTCCGGCCCAAGCGCAATAATCGCGCCGACGATGATGATGCCCGAGATCGCGTTTGTTACGCTCATCAGCGGCGTGTGCAGCGCCGGCGTCACGCTCCACACCACGTAATAACCGACAAAACAGGCGAGCACGAACACCGTGATGCCGAAAATGAACGGGTCCACCGAACCCACATGCGCGAGCTGCTCCTGCGCGGCGAGAGTTTGCGCCTGCAGCGCGGTTGCCTGCTCGGCGAGCTTGCCCGCCTGTTCGCTGATATTGCTTAGATCGGCCATAAAATCTCCTTAACGGGCAAGCGCAGGGTGAACCACCGCGCCACCTTTGGTGACGAGCGTGCCCTTGATCAATTCATCGTCGGACGCAATTTTGAGCCCCTTCGTTTCCTTATCGAACATGAGGGTCAGCACAAAGGTTTGCAAATTGCGCGCGTAAAGCGGCGAAGCATCGGACGCCGCGCGGCTCGGCATATTCGTGTAGCCAATGATGGTGACGCCATTGTCGGTTTTTACCACCTGATCCGCCTTGGTCAGCTTGCAATTGCCGCCATTCGCCGCCGCCAAATCCACAATCACGCTGCCGGCTTTCATGCTTTTCACCATCTCGCTCGTAATCAGCTCCGGCGCAGGTTTGCCGGGGATGAGCGCGGTGGAGATCACGATATCTTGTGTGCGAATCACCTCCGCCAGCGCTTCGGCCTGACGTTTTTTGTAATCCTCATCCATCTCTTTCGCATAGCCACCCGCGGTTTCGGCATCCGCACTCGCCGCAACTTCCACGAATTTCGCGCCGAGGGACTGCACTTGCTCCTTCACCACCGCGCGCACATCGAACGCGCTGACGACCGCACCGAGGCGCTTCGCCGTCGCAATCGCCTGCAGGCCTGCGACGCCCGCGCCAAGCACCAGTGCCTTCGCCGGGGGAATCGTGCCCGCCGCCGTCATCATCATCGGCACGGTTTTGGTGGTGGCGGAAACTGCCTCAATCACCGCGCGGTAACCGGCGAGGTTGCTCTGCGAGCTCAGCACATCCATCGATTGCGCACGGGAAATGCGCGGCAAAAATTCCATCGCATAGGCATGGATGGAGCGCTTATTCAGCGCCGAAAAATCGGTTCTCGGGTCGAGCGGGTTCATCATGCCGACCAGGATCGAGCCTTCGGGAATCGCGGCAATGCCCGCCTCATCCGGCGTATCGACGCAGAGCACAATATCCGCGCCTTTATAGGCTTCGGCGGCGCTGGCGGCAATGGTTGCACCCGCCGCTTCATAAGCGGCATCCGCTATGCCTGCGGCTGCACCTGCGCCTTTTTCCACGCTCACGCTAATACCCGCGGCGACAAACTTCTTCACCGTATCCGGCACGAGGGCGACACGGGCTTCAAGCGCAGAGGATTCCTTGGCGGCGGCGATTTTCATGGCATTTTTCTCACTTGTTCTATTTCGCGAACAGATTTCACGCAGTTTTGTTAGCGCAGGTTTGACCCAGTGACAAGCTTCGTATAAGGAGAAATGCTTCATGTGGATGAGTGGGTTATGGTCAAGAAAAAGCACAAGGCGAAACCGGCGAAGCAAAGTAAGCTGAAGGCAAGCGCGAAGCCGCTGGTCGGCATCATCATGGGCAGCCAGAGCGATTGGGCGACGATGAAGGTGGCTGCCGAGATGCTGGAGCAATTCGGCGTGGCGTATGAAGCGAAGATTGTTTCCGCGCACCGCACGCCGAAGCGGCTTTATGACTATGCAACGAGCGCCCAAAAACGCGGCCTCAAAGTGATTATCGCGGGTGCAGGCGGTGCGGCGCATTTGCCGGGCATGTGCGCGTCGCTGACGCCGCTGCCGGTGCTCGGCGTGCCGGTGATGAGCAAGTCGCTCGATGGCATGGATGCGCTGCTTTCCATCGCCCAAATGCCCAAAGGCGTGCCGGTGGGCACCCTCGCGATTGGGGAGGCGGGCGCTGGCAATGCGGGCCTGCTCGCGGCGATGATCCTCGCGCTGAACGATACAAAACTCAGCGAACGCGTGGTGAAATGGCGCATGAAACAGACCGATGCCGTCGCGCTGGAGCCGCAGTGAAGCAACCGCGGATCATCGTTTTGCTTGCCGCCACGCTGCTTAGCGCTAATGGTTACGCGGCAGATTATGATTTCAATGCGGCTTGCGATTTTCAAGATCGTTATTTATTGCACCATGCGCTCAGCAAGCAGCTGTCTGCTAAAGAATGGGCGGATATTAAGCAGAGCAAGGGCAAAAAAAGCTATTCCGAATGGCTCGGCGAGCATTATGTTTATTCCACGCGCGATATGAAGGTAGTTTACACCGATAAACGTGAGGATGGCACGCCGCTGCCGCATATTTGGCAGGTAACGATCGATAATCCGCGCCTGCCGAAAAATATGCGCAGCCGGGAAGGGATCAAGCAATTGCTGAACATTTCGGATATTCCTGAAGTTGGCCAGGAAACTTATGCTTGCGATTGCTCCGATATGCGTGTCACTTATCAGCAAGATTCTGTAACCAATATTATTATGAATGCGGCGGCCTGTGACTAGCACAAAAATCACCCCTCCCGGTTCCACCATAGGTATTGTCGGCGGCGGGCAGCTCGGGCGCATGCTGGCGCGCGCGGCGAGCCGCATGGGCTACAAAACGCATATCTACACGCCGGAGAAGGACTCGCCCGCGAGCCATGTGGCGACGGTGACGACGATTGGTGCCTATCAGGACACCACGGCGCTGCGCGCCTTTGCACAAAGCGTGGATGTGATTACGTTCGAGTTCGAGAACATCCCCGCCGAGACGCTCGAAATGCTGGATTCCGTCACCGCCGTGCGGCCGAAACCTTCAGTATTATTCACCACGCGCCATCGCTTGCGCGAGAAGGAATTTATCCAGGCCCAAGGCATTCGCACTGCACCGTTCGCGAAACTGGTAGACGCAACGGACTTAAAATCTGCCGCGAGTAAGATCGGCACGCCGGCGGTGCTCAAAACCTGCGAACTGGGTTATGACGGCAAGGGGCAGGTGGTTGTCAAATCCGCCGATGAGCTTGAAAAAGCCTGGGCGACGCTGGGTAAAACCGAATGCATCCTCGAAGGCTTTATTGAGTTTTCGGCCGAAGCATCCATCATCGTCGCCCGCTCCACACTCGGTGAGGCGCGCTGCTACCCGCTGGTGCAAAACATCCACCGCGATCATATTTTGCATAAAACGATTGCGCCCGCACCGTTCATCAATGAGCATCAGGAACAGGCCGTCATCATCGCCAAAAAATTGGCGGAGGCGCTTGATGTGGTGGGGTTACTTGCGGTCGAACTCTTCGTGACCAAGGATGGGTTGCTGGTGAACGACCACGGCGTCGCTGCCGCCGCCGGCCTTGAAGTT
>JBEHYI010000033.1:0-14356 GCA_048498255.1 Pseudomonadota bacterium
CCCCTCGATCAGCCCCATCGATCCGGTCCATGCGGCACGCCCTCGCTGATGGAACCCGCGACGGTTGCAGCAATCATTGAGCATGCGGATAAGCTTTGGGGCTTGGATGCCGCATGCGAAATTACGCTGGAGGCAAATCCGACTTCGGTAGAAGCCGCGAAATTCGTCGATCTCAAAGCCGCGGGCGTCAACCGCGTGTCGCTCGGGGTGCAATCGCTTAAAACCGAAGCGCTGCAATTTTTGGGCCGCGAACATAGTGCGGACGAGGCTTTAGACGCGGTAAAACTCGCCGCGAACATTTTCCCGCGCTACTCGTTTGATCTCATCTATGCGCTGCCGAACCAAAGCCTTGGCGCATGGGAAAAAGAACTCACCGAAGCCCTGCAGCATGCGCGCGGGCATCTCTCGCTCTACCAGCTGACAATTGAGGAAAACACCGCTTTTCACCATGCGTACCATGTCAGCAAATCCTTCGCGCTGCCGGAGGATTCGCTGGCTGCGGAGCTCTATCACTTAACGCAACAGATCATGGCGGAGGCGGGCCTGCCTGCTTACGAAATTAGCAATCATGCCGCACCCGGCCAGGAGAGCCGCCATAATTTAAGCTACTGGCAAAGCGATTCGTATATCGGCATCGGCCCCGGCGCGCATGGGCGGGTGGATGTTGGGGGCAACCGCCTCGCCACCCGCACGCTGAAATCGCCCGAGCGCTATTTACATGCGGCGCAGCAATTCGGCCATGGGGTGGAGGAAGAATTGGCCCTCACCATTGCCGAACGCGCGGAGGAAATCATCCTCATGGGGTTGCGCTTGCCAACGCGCGGGGTTGATTTAACCAAGCAACGGGCAGATGTGGTGGCTTACCTCACGAATCTCTGGAGCGACGGGCGCATCGAAAAACTGGTGCAGCAAAAAATGCTCATCGCCAGCCCCACGCAGCTGCGCATTACGCCGCAAGGTCAGCTGGTGCTCAATCGGGTGATCGAAGAAATGCTGCGCTAATTGCTGCGCACCTAAAACCCGCTCGGCGCTACCGAAATCACCTTCTTAGTCGCCCCATGCACCTCGAGCACGGCGAGGCCACGCTGCACCAGGCCATTCGCGCGCAGGCGGAAAATGCCATTCGCCGGACCTGCAAATCCTGCCGCGCCCGTCAGCGTCGGCACATCGAACGCGCGGCCGCTGGTTGCGAGTGTCACGGCGAGCGCCACCGCATCATAGGTCAGGCTCGCAATGCGCGGCGGTGCGTAGTGATACGTATCGCGGAAACGCGTTTCAAACTGCGCGGTCAAATCCGGTGGGCTGGAGGCGAACCAGGCCGTATCGAGCCCCACGCGGCGCAGCAATTCCGCATCGTCCCACAAGCCCGTGCCGAGGAATTTCACATGCGCCGGGTCCACCCCGCGCGCGCTCAACCCTTGCAAAATTGTGTCGAGCATCGGCCCGCCTTCGGGGATCAAAATCGCATCGAACCCGGGCTTATTCCCCGCCGTCGCCAGGCTGTTGAGCGCCTTATCGAGCCCGCCCCCTTGCGGCGAATAGCTCGCCTCCGCCGCGAGCTTCAGCCCTTGTTTTTCAAACAGGTTACGCGCGGTGACGAGCACCGTATCCCCCAGCGGGGATTTGGGCGCGAGTACCGCAATGCGCTGCTTGCTGTTGGCGAGCGCATAATTCAGCACGCGCTCGGTTTGCTCGGCGGGTGAGAAACCGAACATAAACGTGCCCGGGCTCGCCTGCGTACGCGTGTTCGATAGGCTCAGCACATTGATATTTTTCGCGCGCGCAATGGGGGCAGCCCCCGCAGTCGCATCCGCAAAAAGCGGACCGATGATGAATTCCGCCCCGTCCTTCATCGCCGCGGCCATCGCCTGCTGCGCCTGCTCGGGCGTGTCGCCCGTATCCTTCGGCAGCAACTCCACGCGCACATTTTGCTGACGCGGCGAGAGGCGGGCATATTTATCGAATAGCGACACGGTCGCCGCATCCTGCAAGGCTTTGCCGAGCTCGGCGTTATGGCCGCTGAGCGGCAGTAACAGGCCCACGCGCACGACTTTCACATTCGGGTCGTTCGCCGCATCACCCGCGTTCGAGTTCAAATCGCCAAAAGGCGAAATCACCGCCGTCGGCGTGAGGTTGCGCGACATGCTCGGGCTACGCTGCATGCCGAAGGGGCGCGGTGGCGGGGCCATGCAGCTCGCAACAAAGGTCACTGCTAGCAAGCTGGCAACGAGTTGTTTCCAAATTCGGTGGCGGTGGCGCATAAGTCCCTTTATAGCGTCTTTAAGCGGCAATGAATATAGATGAATAGGGCTGGTGTGATGCCTTCTAGCAAACTGAATGAAAAAAGCCAGAGCCGAACGGGGGAGCTCTTCCTCGTCGCGACGCCGATCGGCAATTTGAAGGATATCACCCTGCGCGCGCTCGAGATTCTGCAGTCGGTGGACCGTATTGCGTGTGAGGATACGCGCACGAGCGGCGTGCTCTTGAAACATTACGGCATTAAAACGCCAATGCGCGCCTACCACACGCATAACGAGGCGGAATCGGCGGAGAAGCTGGTGGCGGAACTCATCGCCGGCAGCCGCATTGCCCTGATTTCGGATGCGGGGACGCCGCTGCTATCCGACCCCGGCGCACGGCTGGTGAGCGCTTGCATTGCGGCGGGCATTCGCGTCACCCCCATTCCCGGTGCGAGCGCGCTGCTCTCCGGCCTTTCTATCGCCGGACTTTCCGCCGAGCAGTTTTTCTATGCCGGGTTTTTACCGAGCAAATCCACCGCGCGCAAAACGGCACTCGCGAGCCTCGCGAACCTCCCCGCCACCCTCGTCTTTTACGAAGCGCCGCACCGATTACTGGATAGCCTCGCCGATATGCAAACCGCGTTTGGCGATCGCGACGCCGCCGTCGCGCGCGAGCTGACCAAATTGCACGAGGAATGCGTGCGTGGTCGCTTAAGCACCATCACCCAGCATTTTGAAACAACCGCCCCGCGCGGCGAATGCGTGATCCTCGTCAGCGGCGCTGCACCTGCCGCCGCGCTGACGGATGCGGCAATTGACGATGCCTTGCGCGAAGCCATGCAAACCATGCGCACGAAGGAAGCCGCTGCCCATGTCGCCCAGCATTCCGGCCGCGGCAAAAGCGATGTCTATGCCCGCGCGCTGGCGCTGAAACATGAATAAGCGCAGCACCAGCAAACGCCAACGCAACCACCGCCGTGGCATCCTCGCGGAATATGCGGCACTCGCCTACCTCACCCTCAAAGGCTACCGCCTCATCGCGCTGCGCCATAAAACCCATGTTGGCGAAATTGATCTCATCCTCCGTCGCGGCCGGCAGCTGGTGTTTGTCGAGGTGAAGGCACGCGCCGATCATGACAGCGCCGCCCATGCCATCCACACCAAAAACCAGGCGCGTGTGGTGCGCGCAGCACAATCCTTCCTCACCCAGCACCCGGCTTACGCGCATCACCAAATCCGGTTCGACGCAATGCTGATCGCGTGGTATAGATGGCCGAAGCATCTTGTTCACGCGTTCGATGGTGCTATATAAAGGCCGCTACCAACCGGAGTTTTTATGCGTCGTTTTTTGATTCTGCCCCTCACCTCCTTGCTGCTGCTTAACGGCTGCGCGGGCGCGCTCGTCAGCGCGGGCACCCAAACCGGCATTGCGGTGGCCGAGAACCGCTCCATCGGCCGCAAGGTGGATGATACAGTGATCTATACTGACCTCACCAACCAGTTCGTGCAGGCGGATAAGACCGAATTGCTCGGTCATGTGACCTTCAATGTGCGTTACGCGCGCGTCATGCTCACCGGCAATGTGAAAAGCCAGGAGGACGCGATGAAAGCCGTCGAGCTTTCCTGGAAAGCCAAAGGCGTGACGGAAGTGATCAACGAGCTGATCGTGAACCCGGACAGCACCATTCTCGACACCGCGCAGGACTCTGTCATCAAGCGCAATCTCGAGGCGCGCCTGCTCATCACCAAAGGCGTATGGGTGATCAACTATTCCATCGATGTGACGGGCGGCAATGCCTACCTCATCGGCCGCGTGAAGGACCAGGCCGAGCTCGACCGCGTGTTCAACATCGCCCGCAGCACACGCGGCATCAAACGCGTCGTCAGCCATTTGCAAATCAACCCGGATACGATGCACCCGACCGCCGACCCGAATGCACCGGTGACGACGGATGGGAATGCACCTGTATCCTCGGGCAGCAACGGCAACCCCTCCGCCCCGGTAAGCAGCAGCTATTCTGCGCCGATGAATAGCGGTGGCGGCGATGTCTATACCGGCCCGGTCTATGGCGGTGGCAGCATCAGCAGCTCCGATAATTCGCCGAGCCGCTAGTGAAAATCGCCGTCCAGCTCGATCATCCGTCGCGGCTGAATCCCGTCAGCGACACCAGCTTCATGCTGATGGAGGAGGCGCGACGCCGCGGCCACGAAGTGAGTTTCTACGAAGCGCCGCAGCTAAGCTGGGTGAATGGCGATCTGCTCGCCCCACTCACCCCCATCACCATCGATGCCACCGCTACGCCTGCATTCACGTTGGGCGAAACCAAAACCGCATCGCTCAACAGCATCGATGTAGTGCTGGTGCGCCAGGACCCGCCATTTAACATGGCCTACATCACCGCGACCCATTTGCTGGAGCAGTTAAGCTCGAATGTTGCAGTGTGGAACAACCCCGCGGCCGTGCGCAATGCGCCGGAGAAACTTTCCGTGCTCGGCTTTCACCGCTTTATGCCGCCGACACTCATTAGCCGCGACGCGCGGGTGATTGCAGAATTTGCCGAAAAGCACGAGGCCATCGTCGCAAAGCCCCTCTATGGTTATGGCGGGCGCAGCGTGTTCAAACTCAGCCGCGGTGACAGCAATCTTGAAACCCTCATCGAACATTGGATGGAAGCGAGCCTCGAGCCCCTCATGTGGCAGGAATTCCGCCCGGAAGTGAAAAACGCCGATAAGCGCGTGCTGTTTATTGATGGTGAGGTCGCCGCCGTGTTTGGCCGCACGCCGGATGAGGGCTCCATCCGCGCCAATATGCGCGTCGGCGGCAAGCCCGTCGCGGCGGAACTGAATGCCAAACAACAGGAAATCTGCGCCGCGTTGTCGCCCTTCCTCAAAGCGCAAGGCCTCATGCTTGCAGGCATCGACCTCATCGGCGATTTCTTGACCGAAATCAACGTCACCTCGCCCACGGGCCTACGCGCCGCGCAAAAGCTTTATGGCACGAACCTGGCCACCCGCTTTTGGGAAGCGGTGGAAAAACGTAGATAGGCAATGGGTTATTCCTGCGTAACCGCCGCACTGCAGCATCTTTTTTACTTGTTTTGGGCATGAAGCAGGGTTAACAGCGGCGAAGACGCAACAAGCAAGGTTGGTATGGCTCCGAATTATACGTCTCTGCACGAGCAACTCTTAGGCAAAATCATTGCGGGTCTGCCCAAATCCACCGCCAAAACATCTGTGCAATTCGTGCGCGATTTCTACGCGCTCTCGACGGTGAACGACCTCGAGGAATTGAACCCCAAACGCGCCGGGGAAATTGCCCTCACCGCCGAGGATTTTTTCGCCAGCCGCCCGAAATCCGGCCCTAAAATTTCGTTGCATAAAGTGACGGTGAATGAGGATGGCCGCCAGGTGGTGCGCACGCAAATCATGGTGCTTAACAGTGACATGCCGTTTTTGGTCGATTCGCTTTCGGCATTGTTCACTTCCCATGGCCTGACGATCCATCATCTCCTGCACCCGATTCTGGATGTCGCGCGCGATGCGAAAGGTGCGCTCGCCACCAAAGCCAAGCCCCAGCGCGAATCGCTGATTTATGTCGAGCTCTCGCCACTACCGGCCGAACTTTCCGCAAGCACCCTCACCCAGGCGATGCAGCTGGCGTTGAGCCATGTCGCCGCGAGTGTGGAGGATTGGGCCGGGATGCGCGAGCGCGTGCTGGTGTTGGCCGAGCAATTCACCGGCACCAAAGCAGGCACCAGCAAAGCCGAGTCGGAAGAAATTCGCGACCTGCTGCTGTGGCTCGCCAGCAACCATTTCGTGTTTTTAGGCATTGCCGATTACCGCGTCAAAACCGGCAGCACCCTCGCCTTCGACAGCGCCTCCGCGCTCGGCATTTACCGCCTCGATACGCGCAGCAAAAAACCGGTGGAGCGCGCCACAACACCCACCACCAGCGATGCGCTATCCGTGCTCAAAGCCTCGGAATTCTCGCAAGTGCACCGCCATGTACCGATGGATTTTGTGGTGCTCAAACGCTTCGACGCCAAGGGCAAATTCCTGGGCGAAACCCGTATCCTCGGCCTGTTCACCAGCACGGTTTATTACCGCGAAACGCAGAACATCCCCTTCATCCGCCGCAAAGCCGCGCGGGTGATGGAGCGCGCCGGGTTCGACCCGCAGGGCCATTCCGGCAAAACGCTCAAAACCATCCTCGAATTCATGCCGCGTGACGAGCTGTTCCAAATGGAGGAAGAGCGCCTGTTTCAAACCGCGATGGGCATTGTCTCGCTCGAGGCCAAACCGCAGGTGAAGCTCTTCACCCGCCATGACCCGTTCGGCCGTTTCGTCAGCGCCATGATCTACACCCCGCGCGAGCGTTTCTCCTCGGATTTGCGTGGTGAAATGATCCGCATGGTGGAAAAAGCCTATGGCGGCAGCGCCAGCACATTTTACACCCAACTTACCGATTCACCGCTCGCGCGCTTGCACATCCTCACCGAAACGCCCGGCAAAGTGGGGGATGTGGATGAGGCGATGCTCGAAGCCGACATCGCCGAGCGCGCCAATAACTGGGCGGATAGTTTGCATGACGCGATCGTCAACGGCCTCACAAACGAAGATGGCGAGGCCCTCGCCCAAAGCTTCGCGGATGCGTTTCCGGCGGCTTACGTCAATAGCTACTCCGCCGCATCGGCTGCGCGTGACATCGAGCGGATTCTCGCCTGCATTCGCGGCGATGGGCTGGCGCTCGAAATTTTCCGCGCGAAAGGCGCACCGGCGAACCAGCTGCAGCTGAAATGCTACACGAAAGATCTCAATTCCGAGCTCTCCGCCATCATCCCGCTGCTCGAGCATATGGGCTGCACGGTGGTGGATGCGACGCCCTACATCATCAGCCCGAAAGCGTCGCAAACGCCGGTGCTGCTGCGCAATTTCACCCTGCGCATTGCGGGTATCGAGCAGCTCGACCTGACCGAACATAAAGCGCGCATCGAAGCCGCCATTGGCGATATTTGGCGGGGCTTAAGCGATAACGATGCGCTCAACGCGCTGGTGTTCACCGCCAACCTCTCCGCGCGCGAAGTCATGATTCTGCGTGCCTATAGCCGCTATTTGCAGCAGCTCAATTTCCCTTACAGCCAGCAGCTGATCGCAAGCGCACTCAACACCCATGCCGAGTTGGCGCGCAAGCTCGTCGCCTTGTTCGAGGCGCGCTTTAACCCGGCGAATGCCCGCACGCGCGAAGTATCGACCGAGGCGCTGACAACGGATCTCGAATCCGCGCTCGAAGCCGTGACCAATCTCGGTGAAGACCGCATCATCCGCCGCATATTGGCACTCATCACCGCATCGCTTCGTACCAATTTCTACCAAACCGAAAACGGTGCACCGAAAGCCTATCTCTCGATCAAATTCCGCTCGGCGCAAGTGCCGGAAATGCCGCTGCCCGTGCCTTACGCCGAAATTTTTGTGACCAGCATGCGCATGGAAGGCATCCATTTACGCGGCGGACCGGTCGCGCGCGGCGGCCTGCGCTGGAGCGACCGCCCGGAAGATTTCCGCACGGAAGTGTTGGGCCTCGTCAAAGCGCAAATGGTGAAAAACGCGGTGATCGTACCGGTCGGCTCGAAGGGCGGGTTCATCCTGCGTAAACCGCCTACCGAGCGCGAGGCGCTGATGACCGAAGGCATTGCCTGCTACCAGCTTTTCCTGCGCGGCCTGCTCGATATCACGGATAATATCGTCGCCGGCAAACTCACCCCGCCCGCCAATGTCGTGCGCCATGACGGGGACGACCCGTACCTCGTCGTCGCCGCCGATAAAGGCACCGCGAGCTTTTCGGATATCGCAAATGGCATCTCGGCCGACTACAACTTCTGGCTGGGCGATGCCTTCGCCTCCGGCGGTTCGGCGGGTTACGACCATAAAGACATGGCCATCACCGCGCGTGGCGGCTGGGTCGCGGTCGAGCGCCATTTCCGCGAGATGGGCAAAAATATCGGACCGTCCGAGACTTTCTTCCAGGAGCATGACGCGGCGCTGAAAGCCGTGAGCAAACTCGAAGTCACTGGCGAAACCTTCACCGCTATCGGCATCGGCGACATGTCGGGCGATGTGTTCGGCAACGGCGCGCTTTTGAACCGCAATATGCGCCTGATTGCAGCGTTTAACCATCGCCATATTTTCATCGATCCGAATCCGGATGCGCTGAAGAGCTACGCCGAGCGCATGCGTCTCTTCCATCTGCCGCGCTCGGGCTGGAACGATTATAATAGCAGCCTGATTAGCAAAGGCGGCGCAGTCTATGAGCGCAGCGCAAAATCCATCAAACTCTCGCCCGAGGCCCGCGCAGCACTTGGCACGGATACCGCAAGCGCGACGCCGGATGAGCTGATTCGCATCATCCTGCGCGCGCCCGTCGAGCTGCTGTGGAATGGCGGCATCGGCACCTATGTCAAGGCCGCGAGCGAAACCCACGAGCAGGTGGGCGACCGCGCGAACAACGCCCTGCGCGTCGATGGCGCGGATCTGCGCTGCGCCATTGTCGGCGAGGGCGGGAATCTCGGCTTCACCCAGCGCGGCCGCATCGAATATGCGCGGCGCGGCGGACGCATCAATACCGATGCGATCGACAATTCCGGCGGGGTCGATTGCTCCGACCATGAGGTGAATATCAAAATCGCGCTCGGTGCTTCGGTCGCTGCCAAGCGCATGACGCTGAAAGCGCGCGATAGTTTGCTTAAGAAAATGACGGATGAGGTGGCGGGCCTGGTGCTGGTTGATAACCGACTGCAAACGCAGGCGATTTCGATCGCGCAGATGCAGGGAATCAGCCTCCTCGAACCCGCTTCGCAACTCATGACGCAGCTCGAGAGCGAAAATTTCCTCAACCGCACGGTGGAATTTTTGCCCGATAGCAAACAGCTCGCCGAACTGCGCAGCACCAAGCAGGGCCTCACGCGCCCGGAAATCGCCGTGCTGCTGGCCTACGCAAAAATGGCCTTCTTCCGTGATCTCGTCACCTCGCCGCTGCTCGACAGCGCCTATTTCGAGGCGGATTTGCTGCGCTATTTCCCGAAAGAAATGGCGAAAAACAACGCGGGCGATATCAAGAAACATCGCCTCCGCCGCGAGATTGTGGCGACGATGATCACCAACTCCATCGTCAACCGCACCGGCTTTTCGATGGCCCATTCCCTCATGCGCGCAACCGGCCTTTCGGCGGCGGATGTGGCGCAGGCCTATATCGCGACGCGCGACGCGTTCCAGCTGCGCGATGTGTGGAAAGAGATCGAATCGCTCGCCGGTACCGTCACTGCGCAGGTGCAGTCGCAGCTTTTCGTGCAGGTGAACCAATTCATCGAGCATAGCTGCCGCTGGTTCCTGCAGCATGTGCCCCAGCCCATGGCGATGGACGAAGTGATGGCGCGCTACCAGCCCGCGATTGCCGAAATCGAGAAACATGCGGATCGTATGATGAGCGATTCCGCGCGCCGTGCTTATGCCCAAATTGTCGAGCGTTTGACGGGACAGAACGTGCCGCAACCGCTCGCCGAGCGCATGGCGATGCTCGAAATCATGACCGCCGCCTGCGACATTGCGGATGCCGCGCGTATCAGCAAATTGCCGATTGCGACCGTCGGCCATATTTATTTCGAGCTCGGCGCGGTGCTGAAACTCGGCTGGCTGCGCACCAGCGCGCAAGACCTCACCGCTGAAAATTACTGGCAGCAGCTCGCGGTGAAATCCCTCGCCGTTGAGTTCTACCAGGCCCAACGCCGCCTCAGCCTCGCCGTCATCGAGCAGTTCGGCAAACAGAAGGACCCGGCCGCCACCTGGCTGCAAAGCAATACCGGCGCCCTCACCCGTTACGACAATTTCATCGCCGATTTGCGCGCCCAACCGACGCTCGATTACCCGATGCTGATCGTTGCCCTGCGCCAGGTGCAGGCGATTACGGGACTTTAGGAACGTGGAAGCGGTGAAGTGCGTGAAAAGCGTGTAAGCACCCTTCACCGCTTCCGCGTGACAACCCCACGAAATCCGGCTAAATCCTCGGCATGATCACCAGCTACATCCTCATCCTCTGCCTCTCGGCCGGGTTTTTCACCTTCATCACCGCCGTGGTGGGGAAGCGTTTCAGCCGCTTGCTCAAGCGCCCGGCGCATGGGTTTGCGGGGCTCGCGCTCATTGTGCCGATTCTGGTTTTCATGGTGGTGGTGGCCGCAAGCCCGTCGCTGCTGGTTGCGGCAATTCTGCTGCTCATCGCTGCCACCCTGCGTCCGCACGATACACTGCCGACCAGCGCGCGCTTCGGCCTTCCGTTGGTCGCGGCATTACTGGCCTTTGCATCCACTACTGCACCCGCGTTGCTGCATTTGCCACCCATCGCACTACAAGTCGCCGCAATTTTACTCACTGCGGCACTCATCTTCAGCGCAAATCAGCTGCCGGAAACCATCCTCACGGCCGGCCCCGGCATCGCACTTAGCTTCCTGCCGCTCGCCTTCGCCCCGCTGCTGGGTGTCCCATCCTTCCTCGCACTCGATAGCGCGTTGGTGCTCAGCTCCCTCCTCGCCGCCTTCCTGATGGCGGATCGTTTAAGCAACCTCACCCTCGCTCGCCAGCCGCTTACGGTTATTCTCGGCTGGCTGATCGCGCAAGCGGCCTTCCATGGCGCATGGCCGTTGGCGCTCGCAAGCCTCTTGCTTTATGCGGGCTTTCTCGCTTATGGCATGAGCCGCACCCACCCGCAGGATGTGACCCGTGCGTTTTAGAATCTCGCAAAACTGCCTCGCTATTTTGCATGACGGGCTGATGGCCGGCTTAAGCTTCTGCCTCGCGCTATTCCTGCGTCTAGGCGACCGCACGCCCACCTATGCGCAAAGCTATTTGGTCGAAGGCTGTATTTCCTTCACCGTCATTCTGCTGGTGATTCTGCTGTATGAGCGCGCCTACCGCCATGTCTGGCGCTACACCTCGCTGAATGATCTGGTCGTGCTGGTGCGCGCCGGGTCGCTGGCGCTCATTATTTTTTATATCGGCATGTTCGGCATCACCCGGCTCGATCATCTGCCCCGTTCCGTGCCCTTTATTCATTGGATGACCTTGCTTGTCTGCCTCATGGCAGGACGCATTTTAAGCCGCCTCGTCAATGACCGCTCGCTGATTGATCGTCTCATGGGCCGCGGCGGCAGGCTGCGCACGCCAGTGCTGCTGATTGGCGCAACGTCACAGGCGGAAATTTTCATCCGCGAATCCGAACGCCGCACGGATTTCCCCTACCGCGTCGTCGGGTTGGTGGATGATAATGCACGCCAGCATGGCCGCGAAATTCACCATGTGCGCGTCTATGGCAGCATTAGCGAAACTTCCTATATCCTGAAAAAACTCGAGCGCAAAGGTGCCGCGCCGGGACGCCTGATTATTGCGGATTCAAGCTTGGATAAAGCCGTTTTCAAGAACCTGCTCGCTGTAGCGGAGGCACACCAGATTACGCTGTCGCGCCTGCCACTTTTGTCGGAACTCAAAGCCGGCGACAATATGCATGACGTGCGTCCGGTGGCGGTGGAGGATATTCTAGGCCGCAGCCAGGCCGAGCTCGACCGCGACGCGATGCGCGCATTGGTGCAAAATAAGCGCGTGCTGATGACGGGCGCAGGCGGCTCCATCGGCAGCGAATTGGTGCGCCAGGTCGCCGCCTTCGGCCCGGCGGAAATTTTGCTCTACGATATCAGCGAATACCAGCTTTACTTGATCGATCAGGAGCTCTCGGAACTCGCGCCCTACCTCAAGCGCCGCGCGATCATCGGCGATGTGCGTGACAGCGAACATCTCGCGCAACAATTCAGCGGGTTTAAGCCGGAAATCGTCTTCCACGCCGCCGCGATCAAGCATGTGCCCTTGTCCGAAATCAACCCCGAGCAGGCCGTGCTGACCAACATCATGGGCAGCAAAAACGTGGCGGATGCTTGTGTGGCGCACCGCGTCACCACCATGGTGCAAATCAGCACGGATAAAGCGGTCAACCCGCTTTCCGTGATGGGCGCCACCAAGCGCGCTGCGGAAATTTACTGCCAGATGCTGGCACAGGACGGCGCGCCGACACGCTTCATCACCGTGCGTTTTGGCAACGTACTCAATTCCGCGGGCTCGGTCGTGCCGCTCTTCCAAAAACAAATTGCCCGCGGCGGCCCGATGACGGTGACACACAAAGACATGGTGCGCTATTTCATGAGCATCTCCGAAGCTGTCCAGCTCGTGCTCCAAGCCGCCGTACTCGGCATCGACTGCGCCGACCGCGCACCGATTTACGTGCTCGACATGGGCGAACCCGTGCGCATCGAAGAGCTCGCTTGTCAGATGATTCGCCTCGCGGGGCTCAAGCCCTATGACGATATCCCAATCCATTTCACCGGCCTGCGCCCGGGCGAAAAATTGTTCGAGGAACTCTTCCACGACGAAGAGAATCTGCTGCACACCAGCCACCATATGATCCGCCTCGCCCGCGCACGGGAACTCGATCGGCTGAGTATTCTGGCGACGCTCGGCGACCTCATCAAAACCGCACGTAGCGGCGATCAGGTGAGCTTGCGCCCACTCCTCAAACGTATCATCCCCGAATATGAACCCGAACCAAAAGCAGCAGCATGACCATCCAGCGCGCCCTCATCTCCGTCTCCGATAAAGCCGGCCTCATCCCCTTCGCGCAGTTCCTGGTGAGTGCAGGCGTCGAGCTGCTTTCGACCGGTGGCACGGCAGAACTTTTGCGCAAAAACAACCTACCGGTGAAGGATGTTTCCGAAGCCACGAACTTCCCGGAAATGATGGATGGGCGCGTGAAGACTCTGCACCCGGGCGTGCATGGCGGCCTGCTTGCCCGCCGCCCCGACCCGGCGCATATGGCCGCCGCCAAGGAACACGGCATCGGCATGATCGATTTGCTCATCGTCAATCTCTACCCGTTCGAAACCACGCTCAACAGCACGGATGATTACGACCATCTCGTCGAAAATATCGACATTGGTGGCCCCGCTATGATCCGCGCTGCCGCGAAAAACCATGAGTCCGTGACGGTGATTGTGGATGTGGCCGACTACGAAATGCTGCAGCAATTAATGCAGCAAAACGGCAACGCAATTCCCTTCGAACATCGCAAAAAATTCGCAGCCAAAGCCTTCGCGCGTTGCGCCTCCTATGACTCCCTCATCAGTAGCTGGCTTACCGGCAGCACTGGCGAAACCTACCCCGCTTACCTCCTGGATAGCCAACTCGCCCAAACCCTGCGCTACGGCGAAAACCCGCACCAATCCGCCGCACTTTATAAGCGTCTCGATGCGAAGGGCGGCCTCGCCAATGCGCAAGTGCTGCAAGGCAAAGAGCTCAGCTACAACAACCTCGCGGATGCGGAAGCTGCTTGGGCCAATGTCAGCAATCTTGAAGCCCCCTCTGCGGTGCTCATCAAACATGCCAACCCCTGCGGCACCGCGAGTGCGAGTGATCTCATCACCGCTTTCAAAGCGGCCCTCGCGAGCGACCCCGTCAGCGCCTTCGGCGGCATCCTGGCCGTCAACCGCGAGGTCAATCTCACCCTCGTCGAAACCATCGGCAGCCTCTTCCTCGAAGTCATCATCGCCCCTGCTTTCACTGCCGAAGCCCGCGAGAAACTGAGTGCGAAGAAAAACCTCCGCCTGCTCATCGCCACCCCCGAAACGCATAAATCCCCCCTTGCCGGATGGATGATCCAAGCCATCAGCGGCGGCTATTTGGTGCAGCAGCAGGATCAGCAAACTAGCCCGCAAAGTGATTGGAAAACCGCCACTTCTGGCCCCGTCACCGTGCAACAAACGGCGGATGCTGCACTCGCCTGGCATGTGGTGAAATACGTGAAATCAAACGCCATTGTGCTGGTTAAAAACAGTGCGACCATCGGGGTGGGTGCAGGCCAAATGTCACGCGTCGATTCCGTGCGCATCGCCATCGAAAAAGCGCGCACGCACGGCCATGACCCGCGCGGCGCGGTGCTTGCTTCGGATGCTTTCTTCCCCTTCGCGGCGGCCGAATCGACGCGGTCGTCGATTGCACGGCGATGGGCCCGCCGCGCGGGCTGACCGAGC
>JBEHYI010000034.1:0-14197 GCA_048498255.1 Pseudomonadota bacterium
GAAAGGCGGGCGCCGGGGTCCAGCTTTTGGGGCACTCACGCCAATGAGCACCACCCAATAGCGTGACATTTTCGCATGTGCATAACTCGCAAATCCGCTTGGCATGGGTGGTGGGCATGCTAAAAATTGCGCAGGAATTTGTTGGAAAAGGGGGAAGTGTATGCCTGAAGCTGCTGCGCGCAAACTGGAAGAATCTGCCCCCGCAAGTCATAAAAAGGAATCGTCCATGAAGCTGGTTATCGAACGTGCTGTGTTGCTGAAAGCGTTGAGCCCCATTCAATCGGTAGTGGAGCGCCGCGGCACGATTCCGATCCTCGCCAACGTGCGTTTGGATGCGGATAAGGGCGGTTTGCACCTCACCGCGACGGATATGGACATCGCGATTGTGGAAAAAGTGTCGGCGGATGTGCAGGAAAAGGGCTCGACCACCGTGCCCGCGCATATGTTTTACGAGATCATCCGCAAATTGTCGGATGGCTCGAGCATTTCGCTGACGCAGGGCGACAAGGGTAAGCTGACGATCGCGGCGGGCCAGTCAAAATTCAGCCTCGCCAGCCTGCCGGTGGATGATTTCCCGGTGATGGCGGAAGGCGAACTCGCGCATAAATTCAGCATCACCCCGGCGGAATGCAAGGCGCTGCTTGAGAAAACGCGTTTCGCAATTTCGACCGAAGAGACACGCTATTACCTCAACGGCGTGTATCTGCATGCGGCGAACAACCAGGGCGCATCGGTGCTGCGCGCGGTGGCGACGGATGGTCACCGCCTGGCACGCATGGAAGTGGGCCTGCCGGAAGGCGCTGAGGGCATCCCGGGCGTCATCATTCCGCGTAAAACGATCAACGAGCTTTATAAGTTGGTGGAAGAGGGCGGCGAGAAAGTTGAGATTTCGCTGAACGAAAGCAAGATCCGTTTCGCGGTCGGCAATGCGGTGCTGGTATCGAAACTCATCGACGGCACCTTCCCAGATTACGAGCGCGTGATCCCGACCGGCAATGACAAGGTGATGGAAGTGGACGGTAAAGCGTTCTCCAGCGCGGTCGATCGCGTGTCGGTCATCACGAGCGAAAAATCCCGCGGCATTAAAGTTGCGCTCGCGGGCAGCAAAATTACGTTGAGCGCCAGTTCGGCGGAGCAGGGCACGGCGACGGAGGAAATCAGTGTTTCGTATGGTGCGGACCCGGTTGAGATCGGCTTCAACAGCCGCTATCTGCTCGATATGATGGCGCAGGTCGAAGGCGAAACCGCGCAATTCGTGTTCGCGGATGCCAACTCCCCCACCATCGTGCGCGATCCGGCGGATGTCGGCGCGCTGTATGTTATCATGCCAATGCGGGTGTGATCCATGCTGGCGGCGCTCATCGCAGCGGTAATGGTTTGGGTTGGGGTTAGCGCCATCGAGGCCCCGCCGCGCGACAAGAGCCACAAGCCGCAAGCCATGCTGACGGATGCGCGCAACCCCCAGCGCGGGCAGGTACAGGCCTATGCTTACCGTAAAGGCAATGTGATCGTGATCAGCTACAGCAAGCCCGCGGGCAATTACGCGGCGGCGAGGCCAACGCGCCAGTTCGCGCGCGCGAAGCAGCAGCGGCAGTTTGCGAAAGCAAAGGCCGCACAAGCACAGCAATTTGCTACCGTCACGAAAACCTTCGGCCATTATACGGTGCACATGGGCCATTCCCCCAACCGCTACGCCCGCCGCGAAAAACCGCTCGGCGAATATGCCAGCAACCTGGGGCTCGAGCAGGAGAGCTAGGCGGGATGACGGCCGAAATGCCCGGTAATCCAGCGCCACTTCGGATTTTTCAGGTTATCGCTAATTAATGGTATTTTAATCTTTCCCTGCGATGCTGGGGAAAGTCCATTTTTCTATAAGGTTGATGTATGGCTAAGCAAAATGATCCATCGGGTGAGCCCTCGGCGAACATCGTAATAACGCATTCGGCTCCTGGAGCGTATAGCTCACCCGAGACTTACCATAGCGCGAGTATGGATGTCGATGGGAAGCGTTTGACGGTGAACTATGCCACGAACGATAGGGGTACCAAAACCGCGCTCCTTGATATTGCGGATAAAGCTCACCCCAAACTCGATGCGCAAGGTAATCTAATCTCGGACCACTATACTGCAATAGAGCCAAAATGGAACACCGTGGACACGGATCGTGCGGTAAGAACGCCGGATAACCATGGTTATGTTTCCAGAAACATTAAAAGTTTTGGAGAACGTGCTGCTGAGCCTTTTGTTCAGCAAAACATTGCGCTTGCGGATAAAGCGCCCGCGCTCGCCGAGTTGGTGAGAAAAGCGGTGGAAGTGGATTCGCCAGGCGAAGTGACGCTTTCGGAATTTAAGGCGATCCGCGATGCTTTCCAAAAACTCGACCATGGCAATGACCATAAGAGCAACGCGCATTTGCAAAAACCGGCCGGCTCAAAAGATAGGACGCCACAGTAAATCCGCACCCACGAAACTAAAAACCCCGGCAGCGATGCCGGGGTTTTTTCATCTGGGGTGGGTTTAACAACAGCCACTACTACCAAATACTTTTAGGCATAATGCCCGTTATTCTTAAGCGTGATGCCGGCCATTAAGCTGCGGCCGCATGCTGTCGGCGTAATCATGCGCGATGGCGCTGTCATGGCCGTTCAGCGTGGCGTGGCCGTTGGCGGAGCCATTCAGCGGATGGACATTGCCGTTGATTATCGATTTATGCGGCGCAATCGTCGACGGTTTGCCGATGCCGAACGTGTAATTATCTTCCTGGCGGATATCGCGGTTTAGAAACGTCCAGCACTCGCCGGAATCATGCAGGAAGGTGATCCATTGCAAATCCCAATGCGGGCCGTAATCGATCATGCCGATGGCCCAGGCTTTGCCCTTGGGCGTGACGAGCGGAACCGGCGGATTGAGCTGAAGAAACATGGCTGCCTGCTTTGTTTTTGTATGCGTTGCGCAGTAAAAAGCACGCCACCGAAGTGACGTGCTTTTTGGGCTGGGGGGTTATTCGTTGGTAGCTTTTTTGCCTTCATCCGTACCCGGCTTGGTCAGTTTTGGAAACTTCCCATCCTCGATACGGCCTTCGTTGCGCAAATCGCGGCCTTCTTGCGCTTTGCGTTTATCTTCGGCGCTGGTGCCGTGCTCGTAGAATTCTTCTTTCACGAAACCCGCAGCTTCTTTGACATTACCTTTAACAGACATGGTTTGCTCCCTTGTTGGTTTAACGAGGCATCGCTGCCTACGAGACCAATCTGCCCGAGGCTGGTTCAAGATTCGATGGGCGGTGGCAACACAGTTATAAAGAGGCGGTAAGGCTGCTTATTGCCTCAAATTTTAGATAGTTTAACGATATATTAACTAGTTTTGTTCATCCTACAGAGAACGCTGCTGAAAGCGGTGAGAAATAAGATGATAGGGGATGGTGATGGCACAAACTTTTCTAGATATGGGCAAAGACCTTATTAAAGAGCAATTGAAAAAGAACAAGCAAAAGCAGGACACCCCGGAAGCCGGTACGCCTGAAACCACTGCTGGCCACGGAGCTATTCCATTGCAGTCAGTAGGGGCTGAAGGTGAACCTGCTGCCTACGAGGCAACCGGTAATGGTGCTTTTGGTAAAGCAACTTTGCGCGTCAATGGGGATAAAAGTAGCGTCACCATGCTGGTCGACCGCGACCATAACGGCACCACGGAAACCTCTGTCACCGCGCAGGGCGATGGCGCGAGCGCGACGCTGACGATCAAGAATCTCGAAAAGCCGGATGTCGCGCCCGTCACCAAAATCGACGACATGGCGAATGCGCTGAAAGCCTACGGGCTCGCCGCCGCGAAAAACGGGTTTATCGGCAATCTCGAGTTCGATGCCGCAACCGCGGAAGCGCTGGTTGCCTCGGCACCGCCAACGCCGGTGCCTGCTGCTGCACCGGCAGCGCCTGCTAAATCCGGTGGGCGCAAACACTAAATTTCTTCATTAAGCTAACAACAGGAGCGGCGTCCCTCGGGGCGCCGTTTTTGTTGGTGAAAAAGGCCGGTTTTGCTTTTGTTTCGCACGGCGTGCCGCTAAGTTGCGCGCTATGACGATTCCCCACGCCATCACCGCGCTCACGCTCGAGAATTTCCGCAATTACCGCACGCTGTCGCTGAAGGTGGATGCGGCACCCGTGGTGCTGCGCGGCGTGAACGGGGCAGGCAAGACGAATATCCTCGAGGCGATTTCACTGCTTTCGCCCGGTCGCGGGCTTCGTGGTGCGCGGCTCAGGGAGATGGATGCAATCGGTGCAGGCGGTGCGCCCTGGGTGGTGGCCGCGAACCTGACACATAGCGGCGAGGAAGTCTTCATCGGCACCGGGCGCGACGGAGAATCGGCCGCGGAAAAACGCATCATCAAAATCAACGGCGAAAAGGTGAAAAGCCACGCGCAGCTCGCGGCGCATACCAGCATTCAATGGCTGACACCGAGCATGGATCAGGTCTTCATCGAAGGCGGCACGGTGCGGCGCAAATTCCTCGACCGGTTGGTCTATGGCTTCGCGCCCGAACATGCCGCACGCGTGAGCGCCTATGAGGGCGCGATGCGCGAGCGCAACAAGCTGCTCGGCGACCGGCATTTGAACGACCCGTACTGGCTCTCCGTGCTCGAGCAGCAAATGGCCGAGCACGCGGTGGCCATTACCCTGGCGCGGCAGGAGCTGTTGGAGCGGCTAGAGCATGAGCTGATGGAGGATATCGCAAGCTTCCCCCGCGCCACGCTGCGGCTCGAAGGCAGCCTCGAAAGCTGGCTGGAAACGGGCAGTTCCGCCCTCGAAGTAGAGCAAAAATTCGCCGAGCGGCTGAAGCTCCTGCGCAGCATCGACACCGCGCGGGGCCGCGCCAGCGAAGGCCCGCAACGCAGCCAACTGATTGTTATTCATCAGAAAAAATCCATGCTCGCCGAGAGCTGCTCCACTGGTGAACAAAAGGCGCTGCTGCTCTCGATTATTTTGGCGGCGGCGCGCGCGCGATCGAGCTGGTGCAACACCCCGCCCATCCTGCTTTTGGACGAAATTATCGCCCATTTGGATGTGGATAAACGGGCCGCCCTTTTTGACCTCATCCGCGAATGCCGGATACAAGCATGGATGACCGGCACGGACGCCGCAGATTTTAAGGGGTTGGAGGGATTTTCAACCATCCTCGAAATTGATGGCGGAACGGTCAAAATGTGATAAGAAAATGGCAACAGATTTTAGGTTGTCATTCCCCGAATTTGCGTGAGCAAATTATAGGGGAATCCAGGAATGAAAAAGACTGGATTCCCCTATAATTTTTCTTCAAAAAATTCGGGGAATGACAAGCCTCAAGGTAAGCAACATGAACGCAAAAAGCGCAGCAAAAAGTGAAGAGCAAATGACCGACAACAACATCACCGGCGGCCCCGCCAACAGCGCCGAATACGGCGCGGATTCCATCAAAGTTCTGAAAGGCCTCGAGGCTGTGCGCAAGCGCCCGGGCATGTATATCGGCGACACGGACGATGGCTCCGGCCTGCACCACATGGTGTATGAAGTGCTCGACAACGCGATCGACGAATCGCTCGCCGGCCACTGCGACCGCGTCTATGTCGCGATCAACGAAGACGGCTCCGTCACGGTCGAGGATAACGGCCGCGGCATCCCGGTCGATATGCATAAAACCGAAGGCCGCAGCGCCGCCGAGGTCATCATGACCGAGCTGCATGCGGGCGGTAAGTTCGACCAGAATTCCTATAAAGTTTCCGGCGGTTTGCACGGCGTGGGTGTCTCCGTCGTGAACGCACTTTCCGAATGGCTCGAGCTCGTGATCTGGCGCGACGGCAAAGAACACCGCATGCGCTTCGAGCATGGCGTGGCCACCGCGCCGCTGAAAGTGGTGGGCGATGCGAAAGGCAAAAAAGGCACGCAGGTGACTTTCTTTCCGAGCGCCGAAACCTTCTCGCAAATCGTGTTCGATTTTAACACGCTGGAGCACCGCATCCGCGAGCTCGCCTTCCTCAATTCCGGCGTGCGGATCATCCTCGCGGATAAACGTGGCGAGGAGCCGAAAGAGATCGAATTTTTCTATGAAGGCGGCACGCAGGCCTACGCGCAATATCTCGATCGCAGCAAAGTGGCGCTGCACCCGACCATCATGATGGCGGGCGAGAAAAACGGCATCACGGTCGAGGTCGCGATGCAGTGGAACGATTCCTACCACGAGAACACGCTGACCTTCACCAACAACATCCGCCAGCGGGATGGCGGCACCCACCTCATGGGTTACCGCGCGGCACTCACCCGTTGCATCAACAGCTATGCCAGCAGCAGCGGCATTGCGAAAAAAGAGAAGATCGATTTGAGCGGTGACGATGCGCGCGAAGGCCTGACGGTGATTATTTCCGTGAAAGTGCCGGATCCGAAATTCAGCTCGCAGACCAAGGATAAGCTCGTGTCATCCGAAGTACGCCCGGTGGTGGAATCCATCGTCGGCGACAAACTCGGCCAATGGTTCGAGGAACATCCGGCGGAGGCGAAATCCGTCATCGGCAAAATTTACGAAGCCGCCGCGGCGCGTGAAGCGGCCCGCAAAGCGCGTGAATTGACCCGCCGCAAAGGCGCGCTGGATATCGCATCGCTGCCCGGGAAACTGGCGGATTGCCAAGAGAAGGATGCATCGCTCTCGGAACTGTTCATCGTGGAAGGGGACTCCGCGGGCGGTTCGGCGAAGCAAGGCCGCGACCGCAGAACGCAAGCGATTCTGCCGTTGAAGGGCAAAATTCTGAACGTCGAACGCGCACGGTTTGATAAGATGCTGTCGAGTCAGGAAGTCGGCACGCTCATCACCGCCATCGGCACCGGCATCGGCCGCGAGGAGTTTAACGCCGACAAAGCACGCTACCACAAAATCATCATCATGACCGATGCCGACGTGGACGGCTCGCATATCCGCACGCTGCTGCTGACGTTCTTCTACCGCCAAATGCCGGAGCTGATCGCGAAGGGCTATCTCTACATCGCGCAGCCGCCGCTGTTTAAGGTCAAGCGCGGGCAGAGCGAGACCTACCTGAAGAACGCCGAGGCACTGGAAGAGTACCTGCGCACCGTTGCGTTGGATGAGGCGGAGCTTGTGCTCGCGAGTGGCAAACTCACCGGTGAGGCGCTGGCGAAAAAGATGCTCGAAACCGCAAACATCGTCGAGACCATGCAGGCGCTCACCCGCCGCGTGCCGATGGTGATGGTGGAAGCGGCGGCGCTTTCCAACCTGTTCGGCGGCGGTGCCGTTGGCGGCTTCGAGAAAGTGCTGAACTTCCTGTCCCCGGGCGCGAACCCGTGGAAGGCCGAGAAAACCGACGCGGGCATCACCGTGAAGCGCACGGTGCGCTCGGTGGTGGAGCATGTGCTGCTCGACGCGAAATGGCTCGGCAGCCGCGAGGGCAAGGAACTCGCCGCGATGCATGAGACGCTGAAAGCGGATTACGCCGCGCCGGGTAAATTCAGCCGCAAAGGCAACGAGGTAACGGTGAATACGCCGGGTCAGCTGCAACAGGCGATCATCGATATCGGCCGCAAAGGCTTGTCCACCCAGCGCTTCAAAGGCCTGGGCGAGATGAACCCGGAGCAATTATGGGAAACCACCCTCGACCCGAAAGTGCGCACGCTGCTGCAAGTAACGGTGAACGACGCGGCGGATGCGGACGAAGCCTTCAGCACCCTAATGGGCGACGTGGTGGAACCCCGCCGCGACTTCATCCAGGTGAATGCGCTGAAGGCGAGTGTGGATGCTTAGCGGAAGCGCTATTAGCTTTTTACAGGGCCGTCATTTTGGGGTATAGTTTTAATTGAAGCTTGCCAGTTTTTGCGCCGCTTTTCAGACAGTGAAGTGACCGGTGCTGGGTGTAGTTCCGCAAGCTTCTGGATGCTCTGTGCAAAGCCCTGCTGATACGTGTCGATCAGCATATTGTCCGGTTTTTCTACTTCAATGCCTGCTTCATTTAATGCGGATAAAAGCTGTTCGATTCGCGCATTAAACTGTGTTCTAAGTGTGCCGTGATGATCCAGCATGCGCTTCTGAAGCGTTTGCCATTTGGCTCGATGCGCGGGTTCATTCTGCATAGCCATGCGATTTCGTGCTAGGCTCTGCGCTTCTTTTATTTCTTGCGGCGTTAGGCCGGTATCGTTCTTATAATCCGGCTGAATCGTATCAAGCCAGATATGCTGGATCTTTCCGAAATTCCTGAAATCATGAGCATGGGTGTCGTAGTGCTTCCAATCTATAATATCATCGAACCCGGCAATTTGTAACGCGCGTTTTAGCGCGGCGCGCTGGCCATAATAAGCTATACGTTGGGTTTCGGTCTGCGCAATTTCATCCGCACGTAGCGTACGTAGTTTCGCAAGATTTTCGTCGAATCCTTCCTGGGTGGTGTCGACACGAATCCGATCGAAATAAGGGTCGATGCTGGCTTGAATGCCCACCTGTGCGAAGGCCTCGACCAGCGGGCGCGCGTGGGCAATTGCGGATGCTTCCTTTTGGATTAAATGTTCATTGTACGCTGCCCTCACTACCATATCTAGTTCCGGAGTTCGTAAGCTTTCTGCGCGCAGCGGTATCCATTGGGTGATACTTTTCGCCAATGCATTACTTTGTGCCGCATCGAGCGTATCGTTCGACCAGCCGCGGATTTTTGGTATTAGAATATTACGATCGCCGTTATAAAGTCGCTGCCAGTAATGTTCGAATGTATTGTTTTTATCGCGTACAAAATTAATTTCTGCAGGGTTGCTATCGCGGGCAAAAAGGCTCCGCATGCCTGGTGTCCAATAAAGGAATTTTTCAAGTTCAGAATGTGTCAGAATATAAGAAAGCTGAGCGAGTCGCACTTTGAGGGGATTATCCGTAGAATCGGTCATAGTAAGTTCCTAACAATTTGCGCGCTGAAGGCGAGCATGGATGCTTAGCGGCTGGCGGCCGTTTCTGCTGGCGTGTAGCTATATTTGACATCTTTTAGGTCAATGCGCGGAGTACGCTCGGCCCATGTGCCACTCTTTGTCGCATCCTCACCCATCGGCACGCCGCCCAATACTTTGCTGGCAGATTCGTTGACCGCTTCTATCGCGCGTTGATGCAGTAACGTCGCCAACCGCCGATCGCTCTCGGGCGAGCCTGTGCACAGCCCCGCTAATGTTTGATCGAGTTCGTTTCGAATTGTGCGCAGCACAGGGAAATCATCGATCTCTGCAGCTTTCGATGCCTCAATCTCTGACGCATAACGGTCGTAAAGTTCCTCGACATGTTGTATGAGATCAGGCTGCCTGCTATCGATGTAGAGAACATTATTGTTACTGCCGCCGAGCGTGCAGGCGATCTTTGCGTCTTCCAATATTGGAATCAGCTTGTCCGCCTGCTGCTTATATTGCCGCGTGATGTGCTGCTGCAATTCTTCGTTAAGCTTGCCGGTAACAATCTCGATGCGTGGATCGAAAGGTACTGCTTTACCACGAATGGTGAGTTCGCATTGCTGGATAAAAATGTCCATTTTCTCAGGCGTAACCTTATCGCCCACCCAGCTTTTTACCCGCTCCATCAGCGCGTCATTGTCCTTTGCGCGCCGGTCATTCCAATAATCTTCAACTGTGCCGATAATGCCATTGGGATCATCGGGAAATTTGAGCCGAATCTCGATGGATTTGGGAGTCAATTCTGCATCCTTGCTTATCACCAGATGCTGTAAGTCCGTATCGTGAAGAATTGTATTCAACAAAGTAATCGGGTTGGTCATAAAAACTCCAATATCATGGGTAATTACCGCATAGTTTAGCAACATAACGCGCGAGAAATATGAATGTTTTATGAAGTTTGGGCCTCAGTCTAGCGCCCAAAACCCTCTGGCTCCGGCTGCGCCTGACCAGCCCCATCGATCAGCTTTTTGAAGCCTTTACCCATATCCTCTGCCCAAGTGGCCATGACGGATGTCAGCGGCCGCACGGTAATTTCCTGCGTTTTTTTCTTACCATTGGCTTCCTGCAGTTCCTGATCGCGCGGCAAAGTGATCGGCGCGCCTGCACCGGCGGAAGTGCCATCTTCCAAAATTTCCGGCGCGTTGATGCCGGGCAGATAGGGCTGCTCACCCACCACATGCTCGCCAGGTGCCACATTGCGCGTGACGCGCACGCCGGGGTCGATGGTGGCACCCTTGCCGATGCGGATATCGCCGATGATTTTAGCGCCAACGCCGATATTCACCCCATCCTCAATGATGAGGGAAGGGGTGCCGTTTTCGTCCCTCACGCCCAGTGGTTCGCCGTTATGAGTGAAGCCTTGATAGATTCGGTAATCGCCATAGAGTTCCGCGCCCGCACCGATATTTACATTGTTGCCGATGATGACATTGCCCTTCGTCGTGCTTTTTACGATGGCGCGCTTGCCAATGCTGACCTCTTCACCCGTGATAACCATGCCCTCGATGCCCGCACCTTCGGCGATTTTGGTGCCTTTGCCGAGCGTGATGGGGCCCAGCACCGAACTGCCTTTGCTGATGAAGACATCGTCCATCAGTTTCGGGTGGCGGCGGGGAATGCCGAAGGCGTTGGTCTCCGCCACACGCGCGCCGCCATCTGCGCCGCCGCTCGTCGCGCCTAACGTCACGTCGTGGTAGATGAACACGTTATTTCCCGCCTCCACCGTCTCGCCGATGACGATCCCTGAGCCATGGTCGATGATGCAGTTCGCGCCGAATTGTGCGCCGGGGTGAATCTCGATACCGGCGGTGAGGCGGCGCACGCCTTGTGATATCTTGCGCGCGATGATGAGGTCTTCAGCAGCTTCATCGCGGTTTCCCACGTCCTTATTCTTAATATAATCCTTGTAAAATTGATGGGCGACGCTGTGAAACGCGATGGCATGCAGGCCCTGATAGGTCTTGCTTTGCTCGTTGATGGAGGCAAGTGTAGCGTCATCGATCATGCCTTCCGCAACAAGTTGCGACAGCTCGACCTTCTTGAATTCCTCGCTCTCTGGTGTGGGATCACCCTTCAGGAAGCGTTTGAGGGTTGCTTCATCGAGATCGAGCTGCTCATAAAGCGCCGGGTCGCGGCGTACGAGGGTCGATATCCAGTTCTGTTCCTGCGCCGCGGTGAAATGATTGACGCGTGTGGTGACATCTCCGTTCGACGGTGTCCAGTCATAGCCTTTCACGATCTCGCGGTAATGCGCGAAGGTTTTCTCGTCATCATGCGTGGAGGCGGGGGTGCTGGATTGCTTCAAATCATCGGACATAATAAATACACAAAAATGAAATGTTATACTAACGAAGTTCGGAGTATAGCATTCTTATATACATTGAATATGAAGCTTTTGTTACAATCTATTAATCACAGAAATAACGCGTAATACTAATTCTATGTGGAAAATGAAAACCGCCGCTTGACAGCGAGCCCATTCACCTGTAGAGGAGGCTCCTCGCGGGGCGGTTCGTTCGCACTGCACAATTTATCACGTATTGAGATTTTAGGTTAGGAAAGCAGGATAAAGGCATGTCGAGACGTTGCGATATTACGGAAAAAGGCGTTCAGTCGGGGAATAACGTTTCCCACTCGAACCGCAAGTCGAAGCGCCGCTTCCTGCCGAACATGCAGCAAGTGAGCCTGCAGTCGGACGCGCTGGGTCAGTCGATCCGCATGCGCATTACGGCCAGCACCCTGCGCACGATCGACCATAATGGTGGCCTCGATAATTATCTGATCACCACCCACAGCAAGGCGCTCTCGGAAGAGGCGCGCAAGCTGAAGTCGCGCATCATCAAGGCGCGCGAAGCGGCGAAAGCAGCTGCCTAATCAAGCATATTGATTGAACGTATAGCGTAAAAAGGCGATCCGTAAGGGTCGCCTTTTTTATGTCTGTGAATAACTTATTTGTGTTTTTTAATGTAGCAGATGAAGCAAGGATTATTCAATTGCTTGCGTATATAAGGCGGTGTCAGGTGCCAGGTGTTACAAAGGAAAACAGTCCGTTTTGCATGGAACAAGCACAATGTGCCTTTGGGTAAGCGGTGACGGCCTGAGAGGGTTACTGCGAGAGACCCGGCAATCACCTTGCGGCTATTGCTAGCCGCTGCTTCCTGCCATGGAAGATTTCCTTTCTTGGATGCAAAGGGCAGCATGTACGCCAACCTCTGGCACCTGACTAGGCCAGGGTGGCACGGGTTGGTGGGCACCGGGAAGGGGTGAAGTTGATACTGGAGATTAGAAATTAGAGATTAGAGCGCCCTTACTTCTAATTTCTAATCTCTAATTTCTAACCCACCAACCGCAAATCGGGCGTCTGCGCCACGGCTTGGCAATAGCTGATATCCAGGCGGGCAAAAATTTCGACCAGCGCGTCGCGGAACTCTTCCATCATGGCGCGCGTGTGAAACGGTGTCGGCGTCACGCGCAGGCGCTCCGTGCCTTTGCGCACGGTCGGGTAATTGATCGGCTGCACATACATGCGGTATTCCTCGAGCAGAATATCGGAGGCTTGTTTGCATTTCACCGCATCCCCCACCATCACGGGAACGATATGCGTATCGCCCGCGAGCACGGGGATGCCCGCCTCGGTGAGGAGCTTTTTCATCATCGCCGCGTTGGCCTGGTGCTGCTCGCGCTCGACGGTCGAGCTCATGAGGTGGCGAATGCTGGCCTCGGCCCCGGCGGCAATTGCGGGCGGCTGCGTGGTGGTGAAAATGAAGCCCGGCGCGAAGGAGCGGATCATATCGATGACCACCGCGCGGCTCGCGACATAACCGCCGATGACGCCATACGCTTTCGCGAGCGTGCCTTGGATAATATCGACTTCGCCCATCAACCCTTCGCGCTCGGCAATGCCTGCGCCGCGTGGGCCATACATGCCGACGGCGTGGACTTCATCAAGATAGGTGAGGGCGTTATATTGCCGCGCCAACGCGCAGATTTCCTTGATTTTGCCGATATCGCCATCCATCGAATACACGCTCTCGAACGCGATGATTTTCGGGCGGCGGTAGTCGGTCGCGGCCAGCAACTTCGCCAAATGATCGACATCGTTATGGCGGAAAATTTTCTTTTCCGCGTTCGATTGGCGAATGCCGTGAATCATCGAGGCATGGTTCTCGGAATCAGAGAACATCACGCAGTCTGGCAGCATGGCACCGAGCGTGCTCAGCGCCGCTTCGTTGGCGACATAGCCGGAGGTGAAAACCAGTGCTGCTTCTTTTTCGTGCAGCTCGGCGATGGTGCTTTCGAGCGACGTGATTTTATGGTGGTTGCCCGAAATATTGCGTGTGCCGCCAGCGCCAGCGCCCATGCCATCGATGGCGGATTTCATGGCCTCGCGCACAGCCGCGTGCTGCCCCATGCCCAGATAATCATTCGCGCACCAAACCGTCACTTCATCCTGAATTTTGGTGGAATACGCGCGGGGAAATTTACCCGCGATGCGCTGCAATTCGGTGAAAACGCGGTAGCGGCCTTCGCTTTTGATTTGCGCGATCGCATCGGCAAAAATGGCGTCGTAATCGGTCGGTATCGTGGTTGGCATAAGGCCCTGCGTCGTTTTTTGCGTTCTAATCAATCGCTCCCGGTGCAGCAAGCGATTTTACAACTATTGGTACTTATGCACGATGATTCTCTTGCGGTGTTTGATTTGGGTCAACCCGGGTGACAAAAACTAACCGCACCAACAGCGCGAAGAGAACCAGCGCAACCAGTTGGTGACAGCTCGCGAGCGCGATATTGACGACGCTCAAAAGTGTTGCCACGCCGAGCGAAAATTGTACGACCACGCAGATGAGAATCACTCGCAATAGCGGACGCAATTTTGCATTGCGCCACCCAACCAGAGCGAGTGTTGCAATGGCGGCGGTGACAAGAATCGCGAGCATGCGATGTTGGAACTGCACGGTGAGCAGATTTTCGACATGGTTGAGCCACCAGGGCGTGAGCGTGTGCAGACCGGCGGGAATTAGCGCGCCATCCATCAGCGGGTAAGTATTGTAAATTAGCCCCGCGCGCAAACCCGCCACCAGCGCGCCGAAGGTGATTTGGAGGAGGAGGAGGGCGAGGGTGGCGCGGGTGAGGCAGTGGAGGCGTGAGTCGTGAGTAGTGGCCCTTATCGGTGCGGCTGGCGCCCCTTCTCCCCCTGTGGGAGAAGGCCGGGATGAGGGGGCGGTGAAGTTGTGCTCTGTGGTAGTATC
>JBEHYI010000035.1:0-13450 GCA_048498255.1 Pseudomonadota bacterium
CCTCTCCGGCGCCGAACAGCGCGAGGAAATGGGCCTCGCCAACTTCCTCGGCCAGGCGGTGGAGAGGTCGTCATGATGCGTCTCGCTGCCGCTATTCTCGCTCAGCAGCACCAGCGCGCGGCCGAGCACGTCCTCGGGGTGAAGCGTCGCATCCGGCAATATCTGATAGGAGGTCGAAATCAGGCAATGCAGCTCGCCGTAGCGCGAGCTGTAGCTGTAGGCGCGGATGGCGTCTTCGATCTCCTCGCACCAAATTTCCGCGGCTGAATCATTGGTGCCGGGCATGAGGATGCCGAACTGGTCGCGCTGGACGCGGATGACGCTCGCTGCTGTACCCGCTTTATCGCGGATGAGTTGGAAGAGTTCGGCCATCACCGCTTCCGCGACACCCATGGAATAGCCCGACATGATCATGGAGAGGTTATCGATGGCGACCAGGATCAGCGCGCTTTGCTGCTGTTTGCCGCGCGCATCTGCATCGAGCTTGGCGAGGGCGTCGATAAAGGGCTGGGGGTAGCCACAGGCGCCAAGCGCGCTGGTGACGCTCGAAGGTTGATCTTGCTTACGACGGAACATAAGGGGCAATTCTCGCTAGTTTCGTGCCTAAAATCAAGTGTGTCGGCGGGTTTTGCACCGGTTTCGCTTGGGATATAAGCGAGGCTGCTTAAAAGGCCACAGCGCGGGTGAAAAGCAGGGTGATAAGCAGGATCAGCCCCGCCCATTGATTGCTGCGAAAGAGTGCCCCAGCTTGCTCCGGCGTTGGCGGCAGGCGGCGGACCTGCCAGAGCAACTGCGCGGCGAGGAATATAAGGCCGAGAAAATAGATGACGTTGATATGCAGCAAGGTGCCCGTGACGGCGAGCAGGGCCAGCATGAGCCCGTAGCAAAGGCCGACAAACAGGCGCAGGCGCTTCACGCCGACCGCGCGGGCGCTGGAGCGAATGCCGATGCGCGCATCATCTGCCATGTCCTGCACGGCGTAGATCGTATCGTAGCCGAGTGTCCAGAAAAAGCAGGCGGCGTAGAGCGTGAGGGCGGGGGCGGCGAGCGGGGCACCGGTCGCGAGCCAGCCAAACAGCGCGCCGAGGTTGAAGGTGAGGCCGAGAAACGCTTGCGGCCACCAGGTGAGGCGCTTCATGAACGGGTAAGTCGCGATCATGGGCAGGGCGATCAGCGTGAGGAGGAAAATGCTCGGCGGCAGGGTGAGGGCGATGGCGAGCGCGGCAGCGAGCAGAAGGATGAGGAGGGCGATGGCCTGTTTTGGTTTGATCACGCCGCTTGCAAGCGGGCGGCTCGCCGTGCGTGCCACTTGTGCATCCAGCTTGCGGTCGGCGAGGTCGTTCAGGATACAGCCCGCGGCGCGGGTGAGTGCCGCACCGGCGAGCATCAGACCCATCAGCCGCGCATCGCCGCCAGCCATCGCCACGCCCCAGGCAGCAGGGAAGAAGACGAGCCAGATGCCGATCGGCTTATCGAGGCGGGTGAGGGCGAAATAGGGGTTCATGCGCACTCTATACAGCGAATGGTGAATGGTGAATAGTGAATGGTGCGGCGGTGAATAGACTTGCGGATTTCTGGGCAGAACTGCACTATTCACCATTCACAACGCACCATGCACTGATTGATTATGACCAAACCCCGCTACCGCCTCGCTGTAAACGCGAAACTCGCCCGTTCCATCGCCGTATTGCTGGAGGGGAACCAGGCGCATTATCTTGCGCATGTGCTGCGGCTGCAGGTGGGTGAGGCGGTGGCCTTGTTCAACCGTGAAGAGGGGGAGTGGCTCGCGCGGGTGACGCAGATTCGTAAAAAAGAGGTCATGCTCGCGGTGGAGGAGTGCTCGCGCGCGCCGGAAGGAAAGCTTGGCCTCACCGTTTGCTTCGCGCCGATCAAAGGTGGGCGGATGGAGACGATCATCGAGAAGGCGACGGAGCTGGGCGCGAGCGTGCTGCAGCCGGTGATTACGAGCCGCACGATTGTCGATAAAGTAAACCTTGAACGCGCCGAGGCGATCGCGCGCGAGGCGGCGGAGCAGTGCGAGCGCATCGATTGGCCGGAGATCAAGGAGCCGGTGAAATTGATGAAGCTACTGGGCGATTGGCCGAGCGATGTGCCGCTGGTTTACGGCGATGAGAGTGGGGGGAGTGAAAGCATTCTCGCGCTTGGGCGCACGGAGCCGGAAGTGAAAAACTGGGCAATTCTCGCTGGGCCCGAAGGTGGCTTCACGCCGGAGGAATTCGCCGCGCTGAAGCACTGCAAAGCCGCGCTGGGTGTGGGGCTTGGGCCCCGCATCTTGCGCGCCGACACGGCGGTCATTACATTAGCGGTCGCAACATTGCAGCTTTGGGGCGATTGGGCCGCACGGCCGCGCTTTGTGGGTGGGGAGAAATAAAATGGGTAATGCAGCAACGGCTACGTCCGCGACGGGGAGCCCCGAAATTTTAGCGCAGCTGAAAGCGATTGGCGAAACGCGCGGCGAGGAGATTGCGGCATGGATGGATGCGAGGCGCATGGAATCCGGCGCGCCGTTTTATTCCTCGGTCGATGTGCGGCATGCGGGCTATAAAATCGCACCGGTGGATACGAATCTTTTTCCCGCCGGGTTTAACCAGCTTTCGGCGCATGCGCGCACGCGGGCGGCGGCGCGGATTAAGCAGCGACTGATGCGCTATAATGAGGTGAAGCGGGTGCTCGTCATCCCTGCGACCCATACGCGCAACACGGGCCATATCGATCACCTCACCGCGCTGCTCGCCATTCTGAAAGAGGCAGGCTGCGAGGTGGAGCTGGGCAGTTTGGCAGCGACCGATGCGCCAATTGAAGTGGTGAATTCCAAGGGCGAAATTTTGCGCGAAATGCCGCTTACGCGTCAGGGTAGTTTGCTCAAAACCGCGAGCGCTTTTTGCCCGCAATTGATTCTGCTCAATAACGATTTGACGTCGGGTTTGCCCGATAGCTTACGCGGCGTCAGCCAGCCGATTGTGCCGCGCCCGAGCCAAGGTTGGCACCGGCGCAGGAAGTCGATTCATTTCGAGGCGTATGATAAATTGGCGCGGGAGTTTGCGCTGGCGTTCGAGATTGATCCGTGGTTGATGACGACCGAATTTCATAAATGCGGGCGGGTGGATTTTGGCGAGCGCCAGGGGCTTGAATGTGTCGCGATGGGCGTCGAGAAAGTGCTGCACAAAATCCGCAATCATTATGCGCGCTACGGCATTACCCAGGAACCGTATGTCTATGTGAAGTCCGATTCCGGCACCTATGGCATGGGGATTATGACGGTGAAATCGGGCGAGGAAATGCTCGAGATCAACAAGAAGATCCGCAATAAAATGAACGTGATTAAGGAGGGCGTGCAATCGACCGAAGTGATTATTCAAGAAGGCGTGCCGACCGTGGATCTGGTTGAAAACGCGCCGGCGGAACCGATGCTCTATCTCGTCGATGGGCATGCGGTGGGCGGGGCTTACCGCGTGAACGATCAGCGCGATGCCGAGAATAATTTGAACGCGACCGGTATGCGCTTTGTGGGTATGTGCGACGAGGGCGAAACCGGCCAGGTCGCGCTGCCGCCGTGCAAATTCGGCGCGTTGGGGTTGATTGCGGAGCTGGCGTCGTTGGCGGCGCAGCGGGAGGAGTATGGGGAGAGTTATTCGATTTAGTGACGGCACCGCGCGTTAGGAATTCGGGAAAAGAATCGCCTCATAATCCTGCGCACCGTGCAAAATCGCATCGATGATAATGTGGTCCATTTTCACCGTGTAGATGATGAGATAGGCGCCATACGGTTTGCGGCGATGACCGTAGGCCTCGTAGCGCGGGATGAGCGGATAGGCGTTTGGGTGATCGCCGATGGCCATCGCTGCTTCGCGCAATTCCTGGATGAAACTCAGTGCGCGCTTTTTATTGTCGCGGGCGATATGGAATGCAATTGCACGAAGCCCCGCTTTGGCCTCGTCACTGAAGAAAATATTCATTCAGCGCTGTGGCCGGGCAGGGCGTTGATTTCAGCTTCGAGCGTGTCAAAAACCTGGTCGGCAGCGGTCACCCGGCCAGCCTTCGCATCGGCGCGGCTGCGTGTTAGAACGCCATCGAGCGTCGCTAAACGGCGTTCACGTTCTTCGACCATCCGCAAGCCGTCGCGCACGATTTCGCTGGTATTGTTGTAGCGCCCGTTTTGAAGCATTTGCTGCACAAATGTCTCGTAATGGCTGCCTAAACTTACATGGGTTCCCATTATGTCTCGCAATGTCATTAGATGACACTATAAGGTTTTTAGCGTGTTGTGTCAATAGGGTTGGTAGGACGGTATTGCGCGTTACCGCACTCGATTTTCCGGAAAAATAACCCGCACCGTCGTACCAATGCCGACTTCGCTGGTGAGTTGCAGCTTGCCGCCATGGAGCTCGGCGAACATTTTGCATAAGGGCAGGCCGAGGCCCGTGCCTTCGTGGCTTTGGCTGCGATGGACCTGGCCGAAGACGGCGAGGGCTTGCGCGATGTCGGCTTCCGCAATGCCGACACCCGTATCACTTACCACGAGATGGAGCTGCCGGTAAGGGTCGAGCCGTGCGCTGACGGTGATGCGGCCGTTGGCGGGTGTGAATTTGATGGAGTTCGATAAGAGGTTCAGCAGAATCTGGCGCACTTTGCGCTTATCGGCATAGAGCGCGGGGAGATGCTCCGCGACATCGGTAACTAAGGTAATGTGCTTCGCTTTTGCGCGTTCGCTGACGATGCGGGTCGCTTCGCCCACCGAGCGCTCGACATCGATTTCCTCTTCGTAGAGCTCGAGCTTACCGGCCTCGCCTTTGCTGAATTCGAGGATGTCGGAAATGAGCTGCAGCAAATGCGTGCCGCAGAGATTGATATCCTGCACGCGTTCTTTCTGCTTGTCGTTGAGTGTGCCGAAATACCCGGCGCCGAGCATTTCCGAGAAGCCGATGACGGCGTTGAGCGGCGTGCGCAGCTCGTGCGACATGTTGGCGAGGAATTCGGACTTCGCTTGGCTTGCCAAAATCGCGGCGGATTCGGATTCCTCCACCCGCATGATTTGCTTCGCCATGTTGAGCGCGAAATAGGAAAGCACCGAACCGAAGATGGTGAAGATGGCGAGGAAGGAGACGTCCTTCATGCGCGCGCGACGCCATTCGCGCAGGAAGTCGTCTTCATCGATCACGATGGCGGTGATGACGGGTAGGCTTTTAAGCCGCGTGAAGGAGTAGATTTTGATCGAATCGTCGAAGCTTTTGGTATCGGTGACGAGGCCCGGATTTTTATTGCCGGTGGCGTCCGCGTGGGCTTGTTCGCTCATGAAATCGACGACGGCATCGCGCTTCGCATCTGTGCCGGGGCCGGTGAAAAGCGTCGCGCCGTCATCGAGCATCAACGCCATGAAGCGATTGCTTCCCTGGTCGACCGAGGTGAAGAAATCGCTGAAATACATGGGGTCGACGGCCGCGACGATAATGCCGCCAAAGCTGCCATCGAGCTTGGTGACGCGCCGCGCCATAACGATCAATTGCGGGTGCAGCGCATTGCGGGTGCGCTGCTGGCCGATATAGATATCGGGCGCGGTATCCTCGCGCATGGTCTGGAAGGCGGGGTCGTTATCGACGGATTCCGTGTAATTGTACCATTGGTCGTAGCCTTTTTTATTGGCGGCGATTTGGATAATGCCGCGCTCGTTGACCAGCATCATGGCGACGATTTGCGGCGTATCGTCCACCCAAATGCGGAAATTATTTTCGATGTCGTGCGGCAAATTTCCGCCGAACATGGTGTTGAAATATTGGCGCTCCACCGCGCGGTTGAACACGAGGTCGACGCCGAGCAGGGTGAGATCGACCTGGTCGGAGAGGATATGGGTCAGGCGCGCGGCGTTGGTTTTGCCTTCCGCAATCGCGTTTTCGTAAGCCTTGGATGCCTGGTAGGCGACGAAGACGCAGAAGAGTAGCATGATGAGCGCGGAGAAGGCGATCAGCGTTTTCGCTTTGGGCGAACGGCCGCGGCCTTCACGCAGGCGCGTGCTCGCATTGGCGGTTTGCTCTGAGATAATCTCCGGTTCCATGGTGAGCTCACCTTACCGGGCCAACATTAAAAAAATGCTAAGAATTCATTACGATAGCGTAAGCACCATCGCTTTTTTGCGGCGGCGGCGCAACAGATGAGAATTAAGTGGTTGGATATTCATGAAATTCTTTATCGCTCGTAGATTTTATAAAAATGGCATATAGGATGGTGAAAAAGGCCATTTGGCCCATTTGCAGGAGGTGATTATGCGCTATCGCACCGATTGGCTGAAAACGCTGTCCTTGGCGGTACTTACGTTGATTGTACTGTTTTCACCCCAACTGGTACCTGCGCGTGCTGCGGAGCCGATGATTGTCACCTACCGCGCGCCGGAAGATGTGGGCGATACGCGCTACGAATTCGACAATAAACTGCTCAAACTCGCGCTCGATAAAACCGTGCCGACCGATGGGCCTTACGAGCTGAAAGCCAGCCCAGTGATGAATTTCGAGCGGGCGATTAATGAGCTTGAAACCAACCGTTTGCCCAATTTTATGGTGAAGCTTTCTTACGAAGACCGCTTCCAGGCCAAGATGGGCTATGTGCCGGTGCCAACCGATCGGGGCATTGTGGGCTACCGCGCGTTTTTTGTCGCGCCGGAGAAGAAGGACGCCATCGCCAAGGCGCAAACGCTTGAGGATCTCAAGAAATTCACCATCGTGCAGGGCTCGGGCTGGTCGGATGTTGAGATTCTGCGTCGCCAGGGGTTTAAGGTCGTCACCCTGCCGAGCTATCCGGGGATTTTCAGCTTTGTCGCGGCGGGGCGTGCCGATTTATTCCCGCGCGGGGCGAACGAATTGCTCGGCGAGTACGAATCCTACAAGCCGAAGGAGCCAAAGCTCGATTACGACCGCAGCGCGATTTTATACTACCCGCTGCCGCGCTTTTTCTTCACGTCGAAGGCGAATGAAGCGGCGATCAAGCGCGTCACCAAAGGGCTCGAAATTGCCTGGAAAGATGGCTCCTTTGTCGCGCTATGGAAGCAGGAATATCAGCGCAGCATCGATTTCCTCGATATGAAAAACCGGCATATCATCCGCATGAATAACCCACTGATTACGACGCTGGATGATGGGTATAAGAAGTATCTTTATAACCCGGAATAGTTCTCTCCTCCCTGCAACATGGTTTTTGCGGCACGAAGCGCATTCAGGCGCTTAGGGTTGTTGCAGGGTTGCATCCGTTGCATGGGGTTGCATTTGTTGAGGTGCAATAATGCAGTATAATATGAGTGGGGATGTGCCGGGAAGGGGTGCGGATTATTCTATAAGCTGAAGCTTGTCACCCCATAGGCGATCTGCTAGCCCATAAGCATGGTCGCGCGCATCCACACCGTTGCATTCCAAGGGATTGAGACACTGCCCGTTGAGGTGCAGGTGCATCTGGGTGCGGGGCTGCCCGCCTTCACGATTGTGGGGTTGCCGGACAAAGCCGTGGCCGAATCGCGCGAGCGGGTGCGGGCGGCGCTGAGTTCGATGGGAGTGCAGCTCCCAGCCAAACGTATTCTCGTCAATCTCGCGCCCGCGGATGTGCAAAAAGAAGGCTCGCATTTCGATGTGCCGATTGCGCTCGCGATGTTGGTTGCACTTGGCATGATTCCGACCGATGCTTTGGAGCATTATGTTGCACTGGGCGAGCTCGCGCTTGACGGTCAGTTGCAACCGGTTGCAGGCGTGTTGCCTGCGGCGCTTGGCGCGAGTGCACAGAACAAAGGCATCATTTGTCCGCTGGATAATGGTGCGGAAGCGGCGTTCGCGGGGGATATCGATATTCTCGCGCCGAGCTCGCTGCTCATGCTCATCAACCATGTGAAGGGCCAGCAGGTGATGCCGCGGCCAGAGGCGAAAATCATGGCACGCGAGGCGGCGGGGCCGGATTTGGCGGAAGTGCGCGGGCAGCAAATCGCGAAACGCGCGCTCGAGATTGCGGCGGCGGGTGGGCATAATCTGCTGATGACAGGCCCGCCGGGCTCGGGCAAATCGATGCTCGCGGCATGTTTGCCGGGCATCCTCCCGCCGATGAGCCCGGAAGAAATGCTCGAGACGAATTTGATTGCAAGCGTTGCGGGCAAGTTGGTGAAGGGTGCCTTCGCGGGCAATCGCCCGTTCCGCGACCCGCACCATTCGAGCTCCATGGCCTCCATGGTTGGCGGCGGCAGGCGCGCGGTGCCGGGTGAAATTTCGCTGGCGCATCATGGTGTGCTGTTCATGGATGAGCTGCCGGAATATCCGCGTGGGGTGCTGGAGTCGCTTCGCCAACCGCTCGAGACGGGGCAGATTTCCATCGCGCGGGTGGAGGCGCATGTGACGTATCCGGCGCGGTTTCAGCTGATCGCGGCAATGAACCCGTGCAAATGCGGTTACCTCGACGATGCGGGCCGCGCCTGCAACAAAGCGCCGCGCTGCGCGGGTGATTATCAGAGCCGTATTTCCGGCCCGCTGCTCGACCGGATCGACCTGCATGTCGATGTGCCGGCGGTGGATACGCTGAGCATGCTGACGCCCGCGAATGCCGAGCCGAGCGCGAAAGTGGCCGAGCGCGTGCATGCGGCGCGGCAGTTGCAGCAGGCGCGGTTTGCGAAAATGCAGCTTGGTGCGCGCACCAATGCGGAAGTGAGCGGCGATGCGTTGCAGGAGATGGTGAAACTCGACGCGGATGGGCGCGCATTGCTCGAGCATGCGACCAAAACCCTGCAGCTTTCCATGCGCGGGTTGACGCGGGTGTTGCGCGTTTCGCGCACGATTGCGGATTTGGAACAGGCGCGGGAAGTGACGCGCACGCATCTCGCCGAGGCGCTGTCGTATCGCCAGCAAGTGCAGGGAAAATTGGTGGATGCGGCAGTGAGGGAGAGCGCATGATTCGGGAAGCGACGCAGGCGGATGTGGAAGCGCTGGCTGAAATTTCAGCACGCACCTTTACGGAATCGTTCGGGCATTTGTACCGGCCGGAAAATCTCGCCAGCCATTTGCTGAAACATAGCAGCGTGGCGTATTTTCGCGATGCGCTTGCCGCGGGGGATACGCTGTTTGTGCAGGAGCAGGATGGCAAGCTGGTTGGCTATGGTAAAGTGGGGCAAATGAGCCTGCCGTACGACAAAGCGCCGCGTGGTGCCCAAGAAATTCAGCGCGTGTATGTCGATAAGGCCTATCACGGCCAGGGCCTTGGCAAAGAAATGGTGTTCGCGATGATGGCGTTGCCGCGCATGGAAAATGCACCGGCGATTTATTTGAGCGTGTATGAGAAGAACCTGATCGCGCAGGGGCTTTACGCGCATTATGGGTTTAAGCCGGTGGCGCGCTATCAGTATCAGGTGGGAGATGAGTTTGATCCCGAGATTATTATGGGGCGGGTGCGTTAAGGGTTTTAAGAGTGCTAAGAATGATAAAAGTGGGAAGAGTATCAGTTCATTCTTTCACTCTTAACACCCTTATCGCTTTTAAAACCCTTTCTAACCCGCCATCGTGATCAGCCCGGTCTGCGGGGAGCTGGCGCTTGCGTGGAGGCGTTTGGGCATGCGGCCCGCAAGGTAGGCGAGGCGGCCGGACTCGACCGCGAGTTTCATGGCTTGCGCCATCATTACGGGATTTTGGCTTTCCGCAATCGCCGTGTTCATCAGCACGCCGTCGCAGCCGAGCTCCATGGCGATGGCGGCGTCCGACGCAGTGCCGACACCGGCATCGACGAGGATGGGGACGCTGGATTGCTGCACGATCATTTCGATGTTGAGCGGGTTTTGGATACCAAGGCCCGAGCCAATCGGTGCGGCGAGTGGCATGATGGCGGCGACGCCGAGGGCTTCGAATTTCTTGGCGGCGATGGGGTCGTCGTTGGTGTAGACCATGACCTCGAAGCCTTCTTTGGTGAGGGTCGCGGCGGCTTTCAGGGTTTCTTCGACATCGGGGTAGAGGCTCGTTTTATCGCCGATCACTTCGAGTTTTACGAGTGTCCAGCCGCCGAGTTCGCGTGCTAAACGTAGCGTGCGCACGGCTTCTTCCGCGGTGTAGCAACCGGCGGAGTTAGGCAGATACGTGTATTTCTCGGACGGAATGGCGGCTTGCAGACTTTGCGCGCCGGTATCGGCGAGGTTGACGCGGCGCAGCGCGACGGTGACGATCTGGGCGCCGCTCGCTTCAATCGCCGCTTTGGTTTCGGCCATGTCTTTATATTTGCCGGTGCCGACGAGCAGGCGCGATTGGAATTTGCGGCCCGCGATGATCAATGGGTCGCTAGTGACTGGTGACTGGTGACTGGTGACTTTCTCCACTAGCCACCCCCGATAAAGCCGACGATTTCGATCGCGTCGCCATCCATGATCGGCGTGGTGGCGTAAGCGCTGCGGGGGACGATTTCGAGGTTCTTCTCAATCGCGACTTTGCGCGCGTCGAGCTTGAGGTCGGCGATGAGATCGCTCACTAAATGCACATTCGCGGCAGGCCGTGCCTGCCCGTTGACGGTGATTTGCGCTGGATTCAAGGGTGTGCTAGACATGGGGGATATGTAGGGGATTCGCGCCAAAAGCGCAAGAAACGAGGCAAATGAGCAAGAAAATCACAATTTTGAATGGGCCAAACCTGAATTTGCTGGGCACGCGCGAGCCGGAGATTTACGGGCGCGAGACGCTCGCTGATATCGAGAAAATGTGCCAGGAGGCGGCGGAAAAGGCCGGGTTTTCGGTCGATTTTAAGCAGAGTAACCATGAGGGCGATTTGATCGATTGGGTGCAGCAGGCGGGGCGTGAGTCGGCGGGGATTATCATCAATGCCGGTGGGTATACGCATACCTCCGTGGCGCTGCATGATGCGTTGCGCGCGGTGAAGATTCCGATCATCGAGGTGCATTTGAGCGACCCGAAGCAGCGCGAGGCGTTCCGGCATTATTCGTATATCGAGGCGGTGGCGAAGCGCAGTATTTGTGGGCTTGGCGCGAAGGGGTATGTGCTCGCGATTGAGGCGTTGAAGGAAATGCAGTGAAGATGGATTCCCCTAGAATTTTTCCTCAAGAGAAAAATTCAGGGAATGACGTGGGGCATCGCCGTTGCCACGCGTCATCGCCTGAATCGTTCTTCACGATTCTAGCGCGATCCAACTTTATGGGTGGTGCATATGGATGATGTAGCGCTCACGCCCGATATGCTGCTCACCGCTTATGCCAACGGCTATTTCCCGATGGCGTTGAATCAGGAGGACCCGGAGCTCTATTGGTTCTCGCCGGAGGAGCGCGGGGTGCTGCCGCTTGCGACGTTCAATATCCCGCGCGGGTTGGCGCGGGCGATGAAGAAGCATGATTATGTGATCACGGTGGATACGGCGTTTGAGCAGGTGATTCGCAGCTGCGGCACGCTGACTCCGACGCGGCATGAGACCTGGATCAATGAGAAAATTGTGGCGCTGTATTGTGCGTTGTTTGCGCGGGGTGAGGCGCATTCGGTGGAGGTTTGGCACAACGAAAAACTGATCGGTGGACTCTACGGCGTGAGTTTAGGCGGTGCGTTTTTTGGCGAGAGCATGTTTAGCCGCGCGGCGGATGCGAGTAAGATGGCGCTGGTGCGGCTGGTGGAGATTCTGCGTGAAGCGGGGTACGAGCTGCTCGACACGCAATATGTGAACGAGCATTTGAAACAGTTCGGCGTCGAGGGGTGGAGCAAGGAGCGCTATATGACGAAATTGGCGAAGGCCCTGAGCGCTTCGCCCAATCCGTCGACGCGTTTTTCGACCGCTTCGGTGCGCAGTGGTGCCGCTTCTTCATCGAGGAATAGCAGCAACTCACCGGCGTGATAGGTGAGTTTCGCGTGGTGGAGATTGCCGCCGCGCCCGCCCGAGAGTTGGAAGGCGAGGTTCGCGGCAAGGCCGACACAACGGGCCCATTGGCGCTCGCGCTCGTCGAGCAGTTTGATCTCGCTTTTGTCGCCTTTCCATTTCGCCTGGTAGCGGTAATACAGCGCGAGGGCGAGCATGAGGCGCTCTTTATGGTCGATGCCTTTGAGCGAGGATTGAATGATGCGCTGATAGGCCCAGTTGGCGCGGAAATTCGGGTCGATGCTCCAGGCGAGCTCGGAAAGTTTGCACAGTGCCTGGCGGATGCGTTTCCAGGCGATGGGCTCGTTGGCAAAGAGCGGTGTCATCCAATCATACAGCTCGCGGGCGTAGGTGCCGGCGCGGCCGATGAGGGCGGCGAGATCGCGGGAGCTGGCGAGGAGTGCGTCCTCCTTTTGCATTTTGGATTCGAGGAGGTCGAAGAAAAATCCTTCACGGATGCCGCTCACCGAGAAGCGCACTTCCGGCGCGCCGGTAACAGTGAGGAGCTGGTGCAGCACCATGGCGGTGGGCACGATGGTGGCGGCGCGCTTTTCCGAAATGCCGGGCAGGGTTCTCAGCTCGTCGCTACTCAGTTCGAGCAAGCGCTCGCGTACTTGGGAGACGGCGCGTTTGGTCATGGAATATTCATGCACGAGATCGAGCGGGTAGTTGGTTTTTTTCATGTGCAGTTTGGCGAGGGTGCGGAAGCCACCGCCGATGGCGTAGATGCAAGCGGGTGCGGTTTCCTTGAGCCAGGCGATATTTTTTAACTCGGTTTTGATGAGCTCTTCCATTTTTTCGCGCTTGCCATCGGTGCTATCCAAAATGCGCAGGGAGCCTAAGTGGCAGCTGGCGCGGTTGCCGACTAAGCTGCGTTCGACGGTGGCGAGTTCCATCGACCCGCCGCCCAAATCCGCGCTGATGCCGAACGGTTCGTGGAAGGAGGAGAGCACGGCTTTGGCGGCGAGTTCCGCCTCGCGCTCACCGCTGATGATGGTGATGTCGATGCCGTGGGTTTTTTCGAGGCTGCGCACGAATTCCGTGCCGTTCGATGCGTCGCGCACGGCGGCGGTCGCGATGATGTCAAGGCTCGCGACCTGCAGGCGGTTCGCCATAACGAGGAAGCGCGCGATGGCGGCTTCGGCTTGTTTCACGCCATCCGGGTTCAGCTTGCCGGTGCGCGCTAAGCCTTTGCCCAGCGCACACATGTATTTCTCGTTGAACAGCGGCAACGGCACGCGTTTCAGCGCGTGATACACCACCATGCGCACGGAGTTCGAGCCGATATCAATGATGGCGATGAGGCCTTTGGGGTGGTCGGCGTGGGGGATGTTATAGGTGATGGTCATTGGGTGAGTCGTGCGTGGTGAGTCGTGAGTGGTGGCGCAGGTGGAGAGGCTGGCGTGCCCTCTCCCACAGGGGGAGAGGGATGGGTGAGGGGGCGGTGAAGTGGTGCGCCAAACTGCTCAGCCCCCTCACCACTGCGGCTAAGCGCTCCTTCGGAGACGCTAAGCCTCGTTGCCTCTCCCACAAGGGGAGAGGCGGTGCCAAGACCGTCCGCTTGCCGCATCATTTCTTTGCCT
>JBEHYI010000036.1:0-13271 GCA_048498255.1 Pseudomonadota bacterium
CACCGCCTCGGCCGCACCGCGCGTGCGGGTGCGGATGGTGCGGCGATCAGCTTCATCGCACCGGAAGATACGTTGAAATGGCGCGCGATCCAAAAACTGCTCGACCCGAACGTGAAGCTCGAGCCCCTGCCCGCTGGCATGGGGAAATCGAAGCGTCGCCGTAGCGGCGGTCGCGGCCGCGGGGGTAACGGCGGTGGCAATAATGGTGGCCAAGGCGGTCACGGTGGCGGGCATCAGGGCGGCAGCAATCGCCGTCACGGCGGGGGTGGCCATGGCGGTAACACCCACGGTGGCCAGCGCCATAGCGCACCCGCAAAGGCCGTGGCAAACGCTTCGTAACATTTACCAACTAACTCTACGAAAAGGGTCTGCGCAAGCAGGCCCTTTTTATTTGTCCTCGGCCCATTCTCGCCGTAAATTAGCTGCTTCAGGAGGAGATCGATGGAATACACCAAGCTGTATGACAAGGGCTGGAAATATGACCTCCTCACGCCCTATGCGACCGGCAATATTCCACTGCCCGAGCACGCACCCCATGTGATGCATTACAAGCAATTCGGCAACCCGAAAGGTGAGCCGCTCATCTTCATCCATGGTGGGCCGGGCGGTGCCATACCGGCTACTTATACACGCATGTTCGACCCTAAGCGTTACCGTATCATCATGTTCGATCAGCGCGGATGCGGCGAATCGACCCCGCATGTGCGCGATGATTTACACGGTGCCATGGCGGGCAATATTACGCATAATTTAGTTGGCGATATCGAAACCTTGCGTAACCATCTTGGCATCAAAGGCAAAGCGCATATCTTTGGCGGCAGCTGGGGCTCTACCTTAGCGCTTGCCTACGCGCAAGCCCACCCCGAACATGTGCAGGACTTAACCCTGCGCGGGATTTTCCTGTGTAACCATAATGATCTCTCCTATTTCTATCAGGGCAATGCGGCGACCTATCACGAAAACCCCAACCGCATCGACCTGCCGGGCGCCTACCGCGCTTACCGCACTACGCAAGCCGATGGTGGTATCCCCACCCATTTGACGGATGAAAAACTGCGCCTCGCCTGGGAAGAAGCCTGGCATGATTATGTCGAAATGATTCCAGTGGAACAGCGCGGCGATATGATTGCAGCTTACCATCATTTGCTCAATTCACCAGAGGTAGATGAAGCAACGCGCCTCAAAGCCGCAACGGTCTGGTCGAAATGGGAGGACACAACATCCTTCCTCAGCCACGATTTAACAAAACTCAACCGACTGGAAGACCCGCGTAAGGTGATCGCCTTCGCCACCATCGAGAATGAATATTTCTACCGAGCATTGCGGGGTCAAGATTCAACACTCAGCGCACTGATGAACCCTGAGAACATCGCCAAGATTGCGCATATCCCCATCACCATCGTCCATGGTAAATATGACCAGGTTTGTACGGTGCAAAGCGCACGGCAACTTAAGGCAGCGCTGGTGGCAGCCAAGGCCTCGTCCCTCATCTACCAGGAAACCAATGCCGGCCATGGGGGGATCGAGCGCGAAACCCATGATTTCACCGTTCAAACGATGGATAATTTGCCTTTCATGCCCAAAAGCACCTCTGGCAAAAAAAACCCACTCGATCACGCAGTTCGGCCAAAAACAGGGGGCCAAATCGGTAAAATTTGATCTTTCTTAACCTAGAGGCAATAGTTTCTTAAGAAATTGCAGGTATATAGGTAGATAAGGATTCGGATAACCCTATCCGCACGTAACCTAAGCACAGAGGTTTTATGAGCACGACAACTCGGAAATATGCCACCATCAAGCACCCCACTATCGAGGCGCTGGTCGGCGGCCATTATAAATATAAGGAACATAAACAAGCCGTTGCGCGGTTTAAAAGCATCGCGGAATATTTCGTGCTTTCGAAAGAACAGCCGGAAAAAATCGATGAGCCAGTCGTCGTTTTCTGGATCAAGGGTTTTGACGTGACCGAAAAGGACGAAGCCGCAGGTTTCTCCGGCCAATTCTGCGAAATGCGCATCAAGCAGCTTAAAAACGGTATCTTCACCCTGACGGCGACCAAAATCGAACGCCCGCTCGCTGGCCACCCGCAAAAAAAACGCCCAACCAGCAAGCACCCGAACTGGGGCCACCCGGTCATGCGCGCGGTGAAAAAGAAGAAGAAATACGACACGATCGAAGCCGCACAGGCCGAGCTCGAGCTGTTGCATTTGGAATATCCGGAAGTCTCGATCCCCGGCCAAGGCAAGCTCTACATCATCATTTACGAAAAGCGTGAAGGCATTGCCCGCCCGACGCATAAAATCGCGCTCGAGATTCAGCTCGATAAAGAAGACAGCAAATTCTACATCAGCTCGCGCGATAACGAGAAACAGGCGAAGCCGAAGATCAAACCGCAAGTGGCGGAAGATGCCGCGCCGGAAGCAACCGATGACGACGCAGAGGAAAAAGCAAAACCGGGCTATTTCGCCAACAAGGTGATGCTGAACAAAACCAAGCGTCGCAAAAACGCCGGCCGCCCGGATACGGGTTTGAAGACGAAGAAGGAAGAGTAGCTTCTTTTAAAAAGATAGATTCCCCTTCCCGGTAACCTATCCCCATGCGTTCATGGTCTCCTGAAAAGGAGATCCCATGAGACGTTACTTACCGAGCAGCCGCACCCGCACCAACAGCGCCGACACCAACGCCTTGCGCGACCAATTCGTGCGCCAATTGACGAGCGAAGCAGAAAAGATCGCGAAGCAATTCAGCGATCAGTTCAGCCAATCCCTCCAATCGCAGGCTGAACAAGCTTTCTCCGGCGGCGGGTTCGATATCGGCAATCTCAGCAAACTGGTTTCAAGCGGCGTGCGCTATTTCGTCAACCGCCCGAAAACTACCAGCACCACGAGGGAAAGCGTTCGCTCCATCGACAGCAACGCGCAGTTTCGCGTCAGCAACGCCCAAGCCGCCGCCGAGGCGCAACTTGCCCTCAACAAAGGCGATAAAAACCTCTAGCCGCTGCAACATCCATGCAACGGATGCAACATAACACCATGCGCAAGCCCTTGCATTTGCTGCTTCCATTTTTCGCGATGTTGCAACAAAAAAGCCCCCGGTGGAGGACATCCCCGGGGGCAATTGGCGAGACATAAATCAACGTTCCTGCGAGCACTAAACCATAGCCGCCCAAACGCCGGAATTGCTGTTTTCGCAAGCAAGCCATGCGCCCCACGCGCAGCTGCAATCACTGTGGAACAGTTATAAGAAACTCATAAATCTGTGCTTTCGCCGCCACAGAACACACCGAAAGCTTCGCAAGACTTCACGCAATTGTCACACACGCGTCTTGCGATTTCGATTACTGTGTGAATATGAATTACACGAACTACCCTTCAACCTCCGACGAATATCAGGCCATCAGCCCCATGTTTAACCCGACCGATTACATCAAAATCAACGCCGACGGGTATGCGCTTTGCACCAACCCGATGGCGGATGGTGGGCTTGAGGCGATCATGGTGAACACGCGCCTCGCCGGCGAAGGCCTGCGCAATTTCGAAAGCTCCATCAAACGCATGGTGCTCTCCAAACTCTTCTCCCCCAAATTCGGCGAGGTTATCCTCACCGCAACGCGCCTTTCCAGCAACGAACCGGCGTAAAAGAGCGTTTCAAACGCATTATTCCCCTCCCCTTGCCTTGCAATCGTTCGCTTCAGCGCTACACTCCATGCCATGGAACGCCCACGCTACGAACAACTTGGCATCAATATCGAGGAACAAGGGAACACCACGCATGTGTTTAAAAACGGCGTGCTGCTCGGCTCCTTCACCATCGAGATCGAACACCGCAAATTGAAGTTCGATTTCCCGGGCAATAAATTCTTCAATTATTTCGCCTATATTGCGTCGGATAAACCCTCCAACCGTGTCAAATGGGTGAACGAGAATTTGAGCCAGGATTCGATGAGCAATCTGCAAGCGGGCGTTGCTTTCCTCGGCTTCGCGAAGTTCGAGGAAATGATGGCGCAAGTGCTCGCCACCCAGGAAGATGACGAAGGGGGGGCAGCAAAAAATGCGACCAACCAAACCATCATCCACTGAGAACCCATTCCTCGCGGATCTCGACAAAATGACGCCGCAGGAGCTGGCGGATTATTTCTACGCGCTGGCGGAAGAAATCATCGCAAGCCCGGAAGAGTATAAAATCAAAATGCAGCTCGCGCAGCTCGATATTAGCGAGCTCGACGGCATCGACCTCAACACCGCGGCGGGCCGCAAAAAACTCGCCAAAATCTTCCGCATGCTCGCCGAACAAGCCCTGCGCGGGAAGGAGATTTACCAGGCGACGGTGGTGGATAAATCAAAGCCGCCCCAGAGCCGCGGGCGCTAGCCCCTCATTTTCAGCAGATACAAAAAGAGCGCTGAGTTTCCTCAGCGCTCTTTTGATTTAGGAACGCGCGGCGTTCTTAGCGACTAACGCGAGGCAACCTTCTTTGGCGCGGCATCCGAACGGTTGGCGGTATCGGCCACCACTTCAAGCAAGCGCGCGATTTGAGCGTTGTTTACGAAATAATAAATCTGGCGCTGATCGCGGCGCGAGCCGAGCACACCCTCGCGGCGAAGGCGCGACAGATGTTGGCTAAGCGCCGGCTGGCTAACTTTTACGACTTGGTTGATTTCGGTGACGTTTTTCTCACCGCCCAGAAGCAGAAGAATAATCTGCAAACGGTGCGGGTTTCCAAGGACTTTAAGAAGCTGTGCTGCTTTTTTAACTTGGCTCATTTCGTTTAACATAAGTTCTTTCCTACCTAACAGTTTTTTTGCTTTTGAATGCCGCAACTTAAGGAACATTAAGCATTGAATAATGTAAATTATCGATGGGGATGACCTATCCAGATACAAATGACATAGTAATTACCTCGGAATTGCGCAACTAAATTATTGTAATGTAAAGAAATTAGAATGTAAAAAAAGCACGCAGAAGCTGTACGAGACCCAAATCACGTACCGCATTTTTGACAGCCTGATGCTTTTTTAAAAGGTTAAATTAACCTTTAATTATTAATGACGCCGCGCAGCATCTTCCTCGTCTTTTCCGGCGTTGAGCACACTCGCATCTTCCACCTCCACCCAATCGGTGATCGGGGTCGGAACTTCAACCAGTGCGTGTTTTAGCACTTCGTCCACATGGCTGACAGGAATGATGGTGAGATGTTTTTTCACGTTATCCGGAATTTCTTCGAGATCCTTCACGTTCTCCTGGGGAATCAGCACGGTGGTGATGCCCCCGCGCAAAGCCGCGAGCAGCTTCTCTTTCAGGCCACCGATTGCCGTCACACGCCCGCGCAACGTCACCTCGCCGGTCATCGCCACCGTCTTTTTCACCGGAATGCCGGTGAGCACGGAAACGATGGTGGTGCACATGGCGATACCAGCGGACGGACCATCTTTCGGCGTTGCGCCATCCGGCACATGCACATGAATATCCTTCAGCTTGAACTTGGTCGGCTTGATGCCGAATTCGAGCGCGCGGCTATGCACGTAACTATGCGCCGCCTGCACGGATTCCTTCATCACATCGCCCAGCGTTCCAGTATATTTGATGCCGCCTTTGCCCGGCACCGTCACGGATTCGATAACGAGCAGATCGCCGCCGGTTTCCGTCCATGCCAAACCAGTCGTCACGCCTATTTGATCTTCCTTCTCCGCCTCACCATAGCTGGTTTTGCGCACGCCGAGATATTTGCCGAGATTCTTACGCGTGATGGCGACTTTCTTCTCGCCCTTCATCATGATCTGACGCACGGCCTTACGGGTCATGCGTGCGATCTCGCGCTCGAGATTCCGCACCCCGGCTTCACGCGTGTAATAACGAATCGTATCGCGCAGCGCATCTTCCGAAATCGAGATTTCGTTTTTGGTGAGGCCGTGATCCTTCATTTGCTTCGGAATCAAATGGTCCTGCGCAATCGCCACTTTCTCATCCTCGGTGTAGCCCGAGAGGCGAATCACTTCCATCCGGTCCAGCAGCGGGCGCGGCATGTTGAGCGAGTTCGCGGTGGTGATGAACATGACATCCGACAAATCATAATCTACTTCGAGATAGTGATCGTTGAAGTTTTTGTTTTGCTCCGGGTCCAGCACCTCGAGCAATGCCGCAGCCGGGTCGCCGCGGAAATCATTCCCCATTTTGTCGATCTCATCGAGCAGGATCATCGGGTTGCTCGACTTCGATTTTTTCATCGACTGAATCAGCTTGCCCGGCATCGACCCGATATAGGTTCGGCGATGGCCACGGATTTCCGATTCATCGCGCACGCCACCGAGGGAAATCTTGATATAGTTACGCCCCGTCGCCTTCGCGATCGAACGCGCGAGCGAGGTTTTACCAACCCCCGGAGGGCCAACGAGGCACAGGATCGGCCCCTTAATGCTCTTCGTACGCGCTTGGACTGCAAGATATTCGAGAATGCGCTCTTTCACTTTTTCCAAACCCGAATGATCGGCGTCGAGAATTTTCTCGGCCAGCGGCAAATCGCGCTTCACCTTGGTCGGCTTTTTCCACGGCAGCGACACCATCCAATCGAGATAATTGCGGATGACCGATGCCTCCGCCGACATGCTCGACATGGTGCGCAGTTTTTTCAGCTCCGATTCGCACTTTTCGCGCGCTTCTTTGGTGAGCTTCGTTTTCTTGATTTTGTCCTCAAGCTCGCTGACTTCGTCGCGCCCCTCGTCGATCTCGCCTAGCTCCTTCTGGATCGCCTTCAGCTGCTCGTTCAAATAATATTCGCGCTGGGTTTTCTCCATCTGCTTTTTCACGCGGCCGCGGATGCGTTTCTCGGTGTTGAGCACGCCGATCTCCGATTCCATGAGCGAGTAGACATGCTCGAGGCGATCCGAAACCTTGATGATCTCAAGAATCGTCTGCTTCGCCGGAATATCGATCGCCATATGCGCCGCCACCGTATCGGCCAAAATCGATGGCGAGGTGATTTTGCCGATTGCGCCGAGCGTCTCGGGCTGAATTTTTTTGTTCAGCTTGATATATTCCTCGAACTTGCTGATCACCGAACGGAACATGGCTTCGGTCTCGACCGCATCGCCCACCGGCTCGACCAGCTCTTCCGTTTCCACTTCGTAAAATTCTTCCTTATCCGTGAAGCCAAGCACTTTCGCGCGTTGCACGCCTTCGACCAGCACTTTCACCGTGCCATCCGGCAAGCGCAGCAGCTGCAGCACCGTGGCGATGGTGCCGACGCGGTAGAGATCTTCCTTGGTCGGGATATCCTGCGAGCCGTTTTTCTGGCTGACGAGCAGGATTTTATTGTTTGCCTTCACCACCGATTCCAGCGCCTTCACCGATTTCTCGCGGCCAACAAAGAGCGGAACAACCATGCCGGGGAAGACAACAATGTCACGCAGCGGCAACACGGGAAGAATCAGCGAAGTGGTGGATGTCATGAAAACCCTCGGAAAGGATGTGGCGATAGAAAATTTATGGTACAGGAAATATAGAACGATGGCACGCAATGTAAAGGTCCACCCACAACGATATTTTTGTGTGGCAGGCCGCTTTGCTAACGCTTTCTTAATGGTTGTTTATCCGCGATCGGAGCGTCCTATGGCACAGCATTACCGTAAGCAGGGGTTTACCCTCGCCGAAATGGCCATTGTGCTGGTGGTGATCGGCCTACTCGTCGGGGTTGTCATCGGCGGCTCGTCTATGCTGCAGCAATCACGCCTGCAAGCAGCGGTGAGCGATTTTAGTAAATACTCCTCGGCCTATGCCCAATTCGTGCAGCAATATGGCGGCCCACCGGGCGATATTATCGATGCGACGAATTACTGGGGCAAGGATAACACCTATTGTAGCGCCGATTCCGCGACCGCCGTTTCGCCCGGCACCTGCAATGGCGATGGCGATGGGCTGCTCAACACTGTCACTGCGCGCGCCAGCTTGGACTCGACACACCCAAGTGAAACCTACCGCGCCTGGCAACAACTCGTGCTCGCGAATTTAATCGACGGTAGTTTCAACGGCATTCCCGGCACCGGTGGTGCCACCCATACGGTGCTAAGCGGTACCGACACCAATGCGCCCAAATCACGCATCACCAATTCGGGTTGGAGTTTTGCTTATAAAGCCACCACCTCTTCCAGCGGTGTCTGGTACGATCAAGGCCTCGAGAACTACCTATTGTTCGGCGCATCTGTAGCATCCAGCACTACAAGTGGCGCCCTTCTTACCCCGAGCGAAGCGTGGCAAATCGATAAGAAAATGGATGATAGTTTGCCGGGTACCGGCCGTGTATTATCGACAGCGCTTACCAACTGCGTAAGCAGCGTTACCCTCGCGACCGCAACCTATACCCGCACCACGACAACAGCGCAATGTAGCCTGGCCATGTCGCTGACGCTGAAATAAGGGGCGTTCACTCCATTACCCTCATCATCCACGCACAAAAAAAACGGCGCTTCCTTGCGGAAGCGCCGTTGCTGTTTGGATTGTGAGAAAAGCGTTAGCTCTTCTTCACCTTTTTCGCGGCGGGCTCATTGGTCAGCACCGCTTCGGCTTTGCCATTGATGACATCGCCGTTGATGATCACTTCGTTCACGTTCTCCGCACCTGGGATCTCATACATCAGATCCATCAGCGCTTCTTCCATGATGGCACGCAAGCCGCGCGCACCGGTTTTACGCGCGATCGCTTTGGTCGCAATCGCTGCCAGCGCATCATCCGTGAATTTCAGCTCAACGCCTTCCATCTCGAACAATTTGCGGTACTGCTTGGTAAGCGCATTCTTCGGCTCGGTGAGGATGTTCTTGAGCGCCGCCTCATCCAAATCATCGAGCGTCGCAATCACCGGCAAGCGGCCGATGAACTCCGGAATCAACCCGAACTTCAGCAGATCCTCGGGCTCGAGCATCTTGAACATTTCGCCCGGCTTCGCTTCCTCGGTATTGCGCACATCCGCACCGAACCCAATGCTGGTGCCCTTCTGACGGCGCGCGATGATTTTCTCAATGCCCGAGAACGCACCACCGCAGATGAACAGAATGTTCGCCGTATCCACCTGCAGGAATTCCTGCTGCGGATGTTTGCGGCCCCCCTGCGGCGGAACGCTAGCAACGGTGCCTTCCATGATTTTAAGCAGCGCCTGTTGCACGCCCTCACCCGAAACGTCGCGGGTGATGGATGGGTTCTCGCTCTTACGCGAAATCTTATCGACTTCATCGATATAGACGATCCCCTTCTGCGCGCGCTCAACGTTGTAATCCGCTGCTTGCAGCAAGCGCAGGATGATGTTCTCCACATCCTCACCCACGTAACCAGCTTCGGTGAGCGTCGTCGCATCCGCCATCGTGAACGGCACATCGAGAATCCGCGCCAGCGTTTGCGCGAGCAGGGTTTTACCCGAACCGGTTGGCCCGACGAGCAGAATGTTCGATTTCGCGATTTCGATCTCGTTGGATTTCTCCATCACCGCGATGCGCTTGTAATGGTTGTGAACCGCAACCGAGAGCACCTTCTTCGCGCGGCGCTGACCGATGACGTAATCATCCAGCACTTTCGAAATTTGCTGCGGGGTGACAAGCGTCTCGCTCGCCTCCGTCGTCGTTGGCGATTTATCCGCGGTGCGGATAATATCGACGCAAAGCTCCACGCACTCGTCGCAGATGAACACGGTTGGCCCCGCAATCAGCTTGCGCACTTCATGCTCGCTCTTGCCGCAGAAGCTGCAATAGCGGGTCGTTTTGGTCTCGCGCGGTTTACTCATACAGTTCACTCCTTGTGGTGAGTATAGCATACTCACATCGTATTTCTTAGCTATTTCAGGTTACAGGTTTTAGGTTACAGCAAGCTCGCTAAAACCTATAACCTCAAACCTGTAACCTATTTTTTCTTCTTCTCAGCATCTGCACGGTTGGCGACGATTTCATCGACCAAACCGAACTTCTGCGCCGCTTCCGCCGACATGAAATTATCGCGATCCATCGCTTTTTCGATAATTGGTAGCTTTTGCCCCGTATGTTTCACATACATATTGTTGAGGCGATGGCGCAGCGCAATAATCTCCTGCGCGTGAATCTCAATATCCGAAGCCTGGCCGCGGAACCCGCCGGAAGGCTGGTGAATCATCACCCGCGCATTCGGTGTCACGTAACGCATGCCCGGCTCACCCGCAGTCAGCAGCAGCGAACCCATGGAGGCCGCTTGACCGATGCAGAGCGTCGCCACTTTCGGTTTGATATATTGCATCGTGTCATACACGCTCAAACCCGCGGTCACCACGCCACCCGGCGAGTTGATATACATGAAAATCTCTTTTTCCGGATTCTCGGACTCAAGAAACAGCAACTGCGCCACAATCAGCGAGCACATATGGTCCTCAACCTCGCCGGTGAGGAAGATGATACGCTCTTTCAGCATGCGCGAATAAATGTCGTAAGCGCGCTCGCCGCGGGCCGATTGCTCCACCACCATCGGCACCAGGGCCGCCTTCGCCGGTTGGCCCAGCTGGTCGTGGTAGGCATCCATCATATCGCGGTTGTTGAAAATCATAACTACTCCTTGGGTTTTATTTTACCACGCTGCACCAGCAAATGGCCGCCGTCAAAATTCGGCAAGGGATTTTTCGCACTATTGGCAGAAAGATAGTGACGCTGTGGGGTAATTGCCACTGTGCACTGCAATGAATTGTCATAGAATCTTCACACATCTTTTTTACATTCTTCGCTAATTTGGCCAGATGGCCGAAGATGCTAACAAGTTTGCTAAGGAACCTGCTTTCCAATCTTTCGCGACCTTGATTGCACAAGGCGCTGAACATCGGCGTCAATTGGCGCAGGAATTAGCGATCTTGAAGCCAGAAAATGGGCTGCAAGAGATAATAAATCTCAGCCATGCCTGGACAGATTTTCGAAAAGTTTATGCAGCCGACCCATTTCATCCATTATCGTCAGGAATAATCAGCAAATCATTACCCCCGGCGATGCCCTATTATTCACGATCGGCAATCATAGGAGCTGCTGATAAATTAAAACGAAACAGTATCGTAGGCCCTTTTTTTGAAAGCGTTTTGAGCCATCAGGTTGTTTTTTTTGCAGCTATTGAAAAATTAGCAGGCCCGCCACAAACGGAAAAGCAAGCATCACAACGGTTGAATGCACAAAATAGGCTTATTGAAGCTATCGCGAAGGCACTCGTTGCCGATGCACCCCTTAGAGCGGCACGGCAAATTCATCCTCGTGGTGGTTATCGGCGATAGTCTACTCCGGATAAACCGGCCGCGGCTTGCGGTTGCCATCGATCGCGATGTAGGTGAACAGCCCTTCCGTCACTTTCAGCGACACATCGGATTCGCGCATACGGCTCCAGGCTTGGATGTCGATTTTCATACTGCTGCGCCCAACCGTAATCAGCGTGGCGTAAATGCTCAGCTCATCGCCCACCCGCACGGGGTTGAGGAAGGTCATTTCCTCCACCTTCACCGTCACCATGCGCCCGCGCGAGGTGCGCGAGGCGAGCGTGCCGCCAGCTAAATCCATCTGCGAAAGCAACCACCCACCGAAAATATCGCCGCTCGGGTTCGTATCCGCGGGCATCGCGATGACACGAATTGTTGGCTCAGTGGTGGGGGGCGTTTCAGTCATGATAGGCTCCTCAAACTGGATCCCCGCCTCTCGCGGGTATGATGGGTTCGTTAAGGCGTGAAGCGCCTAACTTGCCCCCTACTTCTTCTTTTTCTTCTTCGGCAGCGGGGTTTCTTCGTCTTCTTTCATCAGCTCCTCGATGGTGACGGCTTTCGGTTTACGCGTCACTTTGCTGAGGAGGAAATCCACCGATTTTTCTTCGAGGATCGGGCCGCGTAGCTCATCCACCTGTTGCGGATTTTTGCGGTAGAACTCGAACACTTTGTCTTCCTGGCCCGGGTAGTTGCGCGCCTGGTTCATCACCGCCGCCGAGAGCTCCTCGCGGGTCACTTGCAGGTTGTTTTCCTTCGCGACATGCGACAGCAAAATGCCCAACCGCACGCGGCGCTCGGAGATCGCTTCGTACTCCGCCTTGAGGTCCTCATCCGACTTGCCTTTCAGCTCCGGATCACCAGCTTTTTTCGCCTGATCCACCTGCTTCATGATGCTTTCATTTTCCATCTTCAGCATGCCGGCGGGAATTTCGAAATCCACCGCTTCGTCGAGCTTATCAAACAGCTGCTTCTTCGCCTTGCTACGCGACGCCGCTTTATATTCGAAATCAATCTGCTGACGCACGGCTTGCTTCAAATTCTCGAGGTCTTTAAAGCCGAGCGTTTCCGCCAGTTTATCATCCACATCCGGCGCGTGCAGGCGCAATACTTCATGCACCGTTACATCGAAGGTGGAAGCAGCACCGGCCAAATCCTTGCTGTGGTATTCTTTCGGGAAGGTCACGTTGATCGTGCGCTCATCGCCCGCTTTCATGCCGACCAATTGCTCCTCAAAGCCCGGGATGAATTGGTTGGAACCGAGCTCGAGCTGGAAGCCCTTGCCCTCGCCGCCGCTGAACGGCACGCCGTCTTTTTTGCCGAGGAAGTCAATTTTTACCACATGGCCGAGCTCCGCCGCACCGTCATGCGTATGCGTGTGCTGGCGGGTTTTGGCGAGGCGCGCAAGGCCTTCCGTCACTTCGTTTTCCGGCAGTTCGTAGGTCAGCTCATCCACCGTGATTTTGGCGTAATCAATCGCCGGCACTTCCGGCAGCACTTCGATCGTGATGTCGAACTCGAGGTCCTTGCCCTCTTCGAAGCTGGTGATTTTAATGTCCGGCTGAATCGCGGGACGCAGCTTTTTCTCTTCCATCACCTTCTGCGCAGCTTTGTTGATCGCGCTTTGCACCACATCGCCCATCACATCCTTCGCGAAACGGCGCTTCAGCTCGCCCATCGGCACCTTACCGGGGCGGAAGCCTGGCATTTTCGCCTTTTTGCCGATGGCCAGAAGCTCCTGCTCCATCTCCACCTCGACATCTTTCGCCGCAACGGCAACGTGGAAGCTGTGGCTCAGGCCTTTTTGTTCTTTCGCGGTAATGTGCATGCTCGTCTCTCGATTTAGGGTAAAATTAGGCAGGTGGGCTTATTGGCACAGGGTTTGGCTACCGGCAAGGGGTTTTTGATTAGAATTGTCATGGAATCTTCACATTTCTTAAGTCTTTGAATGGTAAATTCTATAGTCATTCCAATTTATAATTAGGCGTGTTATAAAGTGGGGATGACGTACTCTGTTGATTTACGCGAACGGGCAATTGGCTTC
>JBEHYI010000037.1:0-13210 GCA_048498255.1 Pseudomonadota bacterium
CGTCTTCGCCCAGGCCAATCGAATCATGCGTCATCACATAAATCACGCGCTGTTCCATCAGCGCGCTGAGGCGAATCGACGGGCGGCAATAATCCGTAAACACCAGGAACGTGCCGCCGTAAGGAATGAACCCGCCATGCAGCGCGATGCCGTTCATCGCCGCCGCCATGCCATGCTCGCGCACGCCGTAATACACGTAGCGGCCCTTGTAATCCGGCGCACCAAACGGCGTCATCGCCTTGGTTTTCGTATTGTTCGAGCCCGTCAAATCCGCCGAACCGCCAAGCAACGCAGGCAGCTGCGGCACCAAAACTTCCAGCGCATTTTGCGAGGAAACCCGCGTCGCTTCCTTCGGCTTCGCTTCGGCGAGCTGCTTCTTTTTCTCTGCCACCGCTTCAACCCAAGCCTGGCCCAAATCACCCGCCATGCGCGCCGCGAAAACATCATGCTGTTTCGAAGCGCTGAAGCGTTTTTCCCAGGCTTTATATTCCTCCGCTCGTGTTGCAGCCGCATCACGCCAAGCGCTCACAATCTCCTCCGGAATCACAAATGGCTCATGCGCCCAATCGAGGTTTTTGCGCGTGCCGGTAATCTCGTCTGCACCCAGCGGTGAACCATGGCTCGAATTCTTCCCCGCCTTGGTGGGCGCGCCTTTCGCGATCACCGTGCGGCACGCAATAAAGCTCGGCTTATCGCTTTTTTGTGCCTTCGCAATTGCTGCGGCAATCGCCTTTTCGTCATGCCCATCGATGCGATCCGTATTCCACCCCAGCGCCGCAAACCGCGCGCATTGGTCGTCGGAAACCGTCATGCTGGTCGGCCCGTCGATGCAAATCTCATTATCGTCCCAAAACACGATCAGCTTGTTCAGCTTGAGGTGCCCGGCGAGCGATGCCGCTTCGTGGCTGATGCCTTCCATCAAGCAGCCATCACCGGCGATGACGTAGGTATAATGGCCCACCAAATCATCGCCAAACTCTGCATTCAAGCCGCGCTCGGCCATCGCAAAACCGACCGCATTACTGATGCCTTGGCCGAGCGGCCCCGTCGTCGTCTCAATCCCCGTCGCATGCCCAAACTCCGGGTGACCGGCGGTTTTCGCGCCCCATTGGCGGAAATTCTTGATCTGCTCGAGCGTCATATCCTCATACCCCGTGAGGTACAAAAGCGAATATATCAGCATCGACCCATGCCCGGCAGAGAGAATAAACCGGTCGCGATCCGGCCAATGCGGGTGCTTCGGATCGTAGCGCAGGAAGTCGCGAAACAGCACCGTCGCCACATCCGCCATGCCCATCGGCATGCCGGGATGGCCGGATTTTGCTTTCTCAACCGCGTCCATAGAAAGCGCGCGGATGGCATTGGCCATTTGGTCATGGGTCACGTTCGGCATAGGGAGATTCTTTGCTGGCTGGTTCATGGAGAAGTTCCATAGACGAAGCCCCTAAGCCGCGCAACTACACTCTTTATTTCCATCGCCAAACACACTTATGCACACGCGCGCAAGTAGCATTGCCAACCGGCCGACAATATGATTACTTTATCTCACAAAACAAAACACTACCCAGCACCGTTCACGCGCTAGCTGAGGATGAGGCAAGCATGACAAGCACTACGAAAATCTCGCTAAACGACGCGATTTCCGCGATGGAACGCGCCTACGCCAAGCTCGCCGCCGCGACGGATGTCGCGGTCGAGGAGCGCAACCAAGCCGCCGCAAAACAGGAAGCTGTGCAGCAGGAAATCAGCCTTTCCTGGCAGGCGCATAGCGGCCATCTTGAGACCGCGCTCGAGCAAGCGACCAGCGAAAACGAGTTCCTGAAGGAAGACAATCTGCGCCTTTCCAACCAGCTGCAGCAACTGCAGAAGGATTATCTCGAACTGCAGGCGACCGCGGGCAATGTCGTCACCCGGCTTGACTCCACCGTCCGCCAACTCGACCTGATTTTGGAGCACTGATATGAGCCAGAAAACCGTGATCGCTCAAGTCTATGGCAAGGAATACACCCTCGCGTGCGACGCCGGGCAGGAGCAGCATTTGCAGGGCCTGATCCAGGACGTCAATTCGCGCATCCGCCAGCTGGAAAAGGCGGTTGGCAAACTGCCTGAGCCGCTGATGCTGCTCTACTCGACGCTGATGGTCGCCGACGAACTGCACGACACCCAGCGCGATCTTTCCCGCACCAAGGAAGAGCTCGGCCATGTGCGCGAACAGATGAATGAATCGGGGGATGACGCCCGCCTCGCCATCCTCGAGGAAGAGGTCGCCGATAGCTTACACGCCATCGCCACCCGCATCGAGGGGCTGGCGGAAAAGCTCAGCGCGTAAATGTTGCACCATCGTTGCGCCTTAGTTGCGGGATGGTTGCGGGCTTGTTGCACCGACGTTGCACGAACGGCAACTTACGCAACATTTGCCTCATAGAAATTCAACCACTTACAGGTTTTTTCCAAAGTTTGCCGTTGCATCGGTTGCATAAGGTTGCGTGGATAACAGCGCCGTAATCCCTAGATTACGCGCGAAATCCTCGGCCCGGAAGGCCCACTAAACCCCGTTTTTGCGCATAGAAGCGCGCCGCCGCTTGCCTTTCTTGCGTCCATCCCCTATAGTCAGAGACGAATGGTTCTGCTAGGATTCGTGCAGGTCTTGCATTGCTCCGGACCGACTATCTCTTTTGGGGAGCTGTCCCTGTCGCTGACCGTGGTTGGCGGTATACGGCGCCCACCTGTTCAAACGGGTCACGAGAGAATCATACGACCCACGGCCAGGGTGGTTCCATTCATCAAAAAGCCCGCTTTTGAAGCGGGCTTTTTTATTGGTCACGCGCGCAATAATTACTGCGCCGCCGCAACCGTCGTCGGCTCGGGCGCGACAATGCGGCCCACCACGCGGCCCTGCACATCGTAAATCGCGCCGCCGCTGATGGGGTTCAACTCCACCACACCGAAATGGACATTATCGGCATCGACCATGGTGAAACGCTGGGTGAGCTGGCCGGTTTTCACCTCCGGCTTGCCGCAAGCTGCAAGCAGCAGGGAAGCAGAAATGAGAGCAATCGTCGAAAAACGGGGAGTGCGCATAAAAGCCTCTTTTTTTTGGGTGGGATTTTTAGTGACGATTTCAGCGTAGCAGATTGGGTTTAAGATTCGGTTAATTGGACGGACACTCCACGCGCCAACTTTAGTCACCAGTTTTGTATAAACAGTCGGTCTTGGCTCCCGCTCCCCCCTTGAGGGGGAGCCAAATCACGTGGCTCTGAACTATCCAATGGCACATACTTTATTGAACGTGATTTGGTGGGGGGAACAGAGCGTTCCAAAAACTGCGGCCGTGAATGTGGGAAAGATACCCCCCACCAACCCCCCCAAGAGGGTTTTGGCTCCCCCGCAAGGGGGGAGCGGACGCCAAGCCGCACCACTTGTCGACCAACTTAATCTCTTTTCACTTTTACAACTCTTATAACCCTTTCCACCCTTCCAACCCTTGCCACCAGCTGCAACACGCACCATACTGCCCCCCATGAATCACCGCGAGCAACGCTCCCTCACCACCGAAAAACGCAAGCTACGCGAGGCGATGCTGGCACGTCGCATGCAAATTCCGCACGCGGCAATGCTGAACGCAAGCCAATCCGTCGCCCGCCATTACGCCGACCACCCGATTCTCGCTTTCGCGAAGTCTTTCGCCGGCTACCGCGCCATGCGCGGCGAGCTGGATGTCATGGAAATTTTCAAGCAGATGGAGCGCTTCGGCAAGCAAACGGCGCTGCCCTGCCTCAGCCGCGAAAAAGCGCTGACCTACCATGAATGGCAAATCGGCGACCCGCTCACCCGCCATGCGCTGGGCATGGAGGAGCCGGACCCCGCCTCGCCCATCATCATCCCGGAAATTATCCTGGTGCCGCTATTGGCCTTCGATGGCGAGGGCTACCGCCTGGGCTATGGCGGCGGGTTTTACGACCGCACCATGGAGCAAATGCGCAATTTCGCGAAGCCCCCGCTCTTCATCGGCGCGGCGTTCAGCCTGCAGGAGGTCGAGCAAGTGCCAACCGATGAGCGCGACGCCCCATTGGATGGGATTTTGACCGAGCTGGGCGTGAGCATGTTTTAGGCAAGCCCAGAGCCAACAGCTGAGAGCCGAGAGCTTTTAGCATTGCGCATCGCGGCTAACCTGCTAACTGCTATCGGCTGTAGGCTCTAAGCTCTAGGCTAATTATGAAACTCCTCTTCTGTGGCGATGTTGTCGGACGTAGCGGGCGCGACGCGGTGAAGCGCTTTGTGCCAAAATTGCGCACCGAGCACGGGCTCGATGCCGTCGTCGTGAATGTCGATAATGCCGCGGGTGGGTTTGGTGTTTCGGGCGAAGCGCTGCGGGATTTTAAGGGCAACGGTATCGATGTGCTGACCGGCGGCGACCATGTGTTCGACCAGAAGGATGCGCCGTCGCTGCTGGGCAATGAGAGCTGGCTGCTGCGCCCGCATAATTTTCCGCCGAGTGTTCCGGGCTCGGGCTGCAAGCTTTTCACGCTGCCGAATGGGAAGAAATTGCTGGTACTGCATTTGCTCGGCCAGGTGTTTCACCGCGAAGATTTGGACAGCCCGTTTACTTGTGCCGATGCGGCGCTCGCCCCGTATAAGCTCGGCAGCAATGTCGATTTCATCCTGGTCGATATGCATGCGGAAGCGACGAGCGAGAAGCAGGCGATGGGGCATTACCTCGACGGGCGCGTGTCGGCGGTAGTAGGTAGCCACACCCATGTGCCGACGGCGGACGCGCGGATTTTGCCGAAGGGAACGGCCTTCCAGACCGATTGCGGCATGTGCGGTGATTACAACTCCATCATCGGGTTCGAGCCGACCGGGCCGATGCAGAATTTCCTGATGAAATACCGCAAAACGCGGATGGAACCGGCGAGTGGCAACGGCACGCTCGCGGGCGCGATCATCGAGGTGAAGGAAAATGGGCTGGCGAGCGCGATTACGCCGGTGCAGTTGAGCTAGCCGAAACTAAAAACTACTCCGCGTCCTCGTCCTCATGCTTCGCGGTCTTCGCCGAAGCTTTGCGCGCGCGGGGCTTGTCGCTCGGCGTGCGGGCTTTGTCGAGGCGGCCATTCGCGCCGTCCCACACATAGGTATTCACGATAGTTTTGGTGCCGGTGGTTACGATATCGCCGTTGGGCAGCTGCAGCACGTCGAACCCATCCTTCAACGCATCATTGATGATCGACGAGGAATGGCGCAGATATTCGGGGTTCGCCATCAGATCCGCGAGCATATTCTCCTCATCGCTCGCTTGGCTGCGCGCGTCCTTGGTGACGTTGAGGGAATTGAAGATCTTTGTTTTATACGTCATATCTCGCTCTTTTTTCCACTTTGCGCGCAAACGCCCAGAAAGTTAACCCCTGTTATTCACGCGCACGCTTTATTGATTTATTTTAATACGACTTGTGCTGCGATGGTCACATGACCTTAATCTTGATTAAGATGATGTAGCATATTGTAGCGGCAACGCAATCGTCCACGAGAAACTTCACAGAATTGTCATATTTGTCCACAACCCCCTCTAAAATTAAGAAATATACCCATTTCAATAGGCGCAGGAATGAAATAGGGTTCATTACACGCGCCGAAAGAGCCTGAGGAATATTGCTCAAAAAAAGGGGCCCGAATACAGATGTACCCGAGCCCAAGAAGGAGCTAGACGACTTGACATTCGAAGGTGGCGCCGCCCGTCGCTTGAGGCAGGCGCCACCTATTCGTTAAATCTGGTTCAGCTGATCCAGAAGTTCATCGGCGGTTTTAATCACCTTGGTGTTGGCTTGATACGCACGCTGGGCGACGATGATGTCGGTCAGCTGCTCGGCCAAATCCACGTTCGATTGTTCGAGCGCTGCCGACACCACACTGCCCGTCCCGTTCGTGCCCGCCTCGCGCAGGTTCACTTCACCCGACGCCCGCGTTTGGCTGAACACGTTACCGGAACGCGCGTCGAGCCCGTCCGGGTTCGCAAAGCTCGCCAGTGGCAGCTTGAAGAGCTTTTGCGTTTGACCGTTCGAGTAACTCGCCGTCACGATCCCTTCCTTATCGATTGCAACGCTCACCAAGGCACCTACTGGCGCACCGTTTTGGTTGGCGAAGCTCACGTTATAGGCCGAGTCGAATTGGCTAAGACCATCCGTCAACCCGATGGACGGCGCACCAACGGTGCCGAACGCCGCACCCGCAGTACCCAGATCCAGCGTCACATCCGACGAGGTTGCACCGTTGGTCCAGTTGATCGAGATCGGAGCGGCAAGTTCCGCCGAAACACTACGCAGCGAACCATCCCCGTTGAATGCAATGGTGCCGGTTACGATCTGGCCATCGACCAGCGCGGTGTTGACATCTGTTTCCGGAATCGCATGCACTTCCACTGCCCAGGTATTCTGCGCCGTTTTGATGAAGCTGAAGCGGATATCATGGCCGCTGCCGAGGTTATCGTAGATGCGCACGTTACGGCTGAATTGCGCCGTGATGCCGCCCGAGGCGAGGTTTTTACCCACCACGCCTGCGGGATCGTATTGTGGCCCAAGCACACCGGTCGTCTGCGCCGCATAGGTACCGCTATTGAGCGAGTTGACGAGACCGAACTGCGCCAGCAAGCTCCCTTGGTTCGACGTGCCGGCAATCGATACTTTGTTGCCCAGCGGTGCCGCATAGCTACCCGCCGCAAGGGTGATATCAGTTGGTGCAGGAATACGCACCGTATAAGAACCGGCCGTGGTTGAAATGATCTGGAACGGACCACCGTTCGGGTAGGCACCTGGCATGCCACCAAGACCATCACCCAAACCGGAGAAAATCAGTGACGTACCTGCAATAAACCCAGTCGGCGGTGTTTCGTTGATGACGATATCGATCGCGCTGCCTTTGCTATAGGTACCTGCCGGAATATCAATCGGCGTACCTGTCGTCGTGACTGTATTCGGTACCGCACTCAAATCCGAGAAGGTGATCGTATCGAGCGGATCATCTACGCGAATATCGAGTGTCGAGCTGGCGAGCGGACTATTCACCGTCGCGCTTAACCCGTCATCCGCATTCACGAGATTCGCCAAGCCCTGCAGGCTCGAGAAACGGCTGGCACCAATGGCGATATCCGCCACATCCAGTTCCCCCGTCCAGTTCAGGCCGCGCAACACGCCAGTGCCTGCCGCATCGCCATTCGCAAACGTCACCGCTTCCGAAGCATCCTCCGAACCCACTACCAAGCGGCCAGCTACGACACGCGCAGTGAGGCCGTTCACGGAATCAATTGCCGTGGCGAGGTTGTTCAGGTTGTTGAACTCACCGTTCAGCGCGTTCGGCGCGGTGGCGGTATAGCGGAAGGTTTTCGTCCCCGTCGTCGCAGTATTGATGGTAAAGGTCAGAGCCGAAGCGGTAAAACCTGACGCGCCGAGTTTGCCAAGGAATGTCTGCGAAGCGTTTTCCGCATCGAGAATATTCCCCTGATACTGGCGTGTTTTGACCGTTGCCAGCGTTGCAGGTGAAACAGGCGCTGCGGGGTCACCTGCAGTCCAGGCACCACCTGGCGCAGTTGCAACCGTAATACGCACGGTATCCGCATCGACATATTGAATGACATGCGTCGCATTCAATTCGCCTGCCCCCGTGTTACCGGCTGCAATTGCATCATACAGCGTAATTCTATCACCGCTGATCATGCCATGACCCGGGATGTGGATGTCGAAGCTAGTGCCACCCGCATAAGAAATGTCCGAGGCAGCCGTCAGAGTAGCACGAGCGGTATTGTCATACGAACCATCGCCATAATTAGTGGTACCACCGGCGGTAATGGCGCTACGGCCAATCGTGTAGCCACCATATTCATAGGTCGCTTGAATGCCACCGCCGGTCGAGACTTCGATCACGTCGCCACGGCGAGAGGAGTTAACGTTAGCCAGCCCATATTCCGAGCTCACAAAGATTTTATCGGCGGCGAGGTTTTTGTTGTTATCGTTGTTCGCGTCGTTCTTCAGCGTGCCGGCTTGGCCCGGATAAATCACTTCGCTGGATTTCAAGTTCGCACCGATGGAAATGGTCGAGGTGCCTTGCGCAACGCCCGAAGCGGATTCGACGTTCACCGGCTCGAGCGAGTCGAAGTTGGTGAAGGCGGTGGTGTTCAAGTTGCCCACTTCCCCTGGCAGACGGCCATCGCGATCCAGCGGCCAGCCTTGCAGATAGAAGCCCTGCGTGTTGACGAAATTGCCGAGCGAATCCGGCGCGAACGATCCCGCGCGAGTGTAAAGCGGCGTTGCGGCGGTACCACCAACGCTCCCATCCGGCACGGCACGTACGACGAAGAAGCCACCGCCCGAGATCGCCAAATCGGTCGGCGATTGGGTAGATTGCAAGAGGCCCTGTTTCGCCACCTCAAGGCGCGTGCCCGAACGCACACCGCCGGTTTGGTAGGACACGGAGCTGCTGGAGTTCACCACCAGCGAGGAAAAAGTTGCCACCGATTGTTTGTAGCCAATGGTGTTGACGTTCGCGATGTTATCGGAGATCGCGCCGATTTTGCTCGATTGCGCGCTTAAGCCCGATACGCCTCCGAATAATGCACCATATAAACTCATAAGTTCCTCCTGTAATCTTTTCGTCTGTCGTTGCCGTTAGGTCGTCGTTCATTCTATCTATGCGAGTTTCATGCCAACTCGCGGTTAGCTCTCGGTTGGGGTGGGTGTCGGTGTTGGTGTGGGCGATGGGGTCGGCGTCGTATCCGCGCGGGTCGCGACCCGCACCGTCAGCACATCCGTGTAATTTACTTTCGTATCGCCGATATCGAGCAGCACATTGCCGCTCGCATCTGTCTCGACACCGCTGACAATGCCGACGGCGCGCATTTCAGGCGTCATCGCCTTGCCGTTGCTATCGAGCGGCGCCACCGCGATTGTGTAGGTTCCATCCGGTTCCTGCTTGCCGGTGCTGCTGTTTACGCCGTCCCACACCACGGTGTTGCGGCCACTCGCGGTGGTGCCGGAACCGGTAAACACCGTCCGCCCGGTGGAATCTTTGATGGTAATTTCTGCCGATTTCGCCGCGCTGGGCAAAATATACGTAAACGCCCCCTGCCCGCCGAGCACCACACCGGTGCTGCCTTTGCTCTCGACCTCTTTGCCGATATAGCTCACCGCGCTGGTGGTGGAGGATTGCTTGTAGGAAGCGAGCAATTTCTCGAGCGTCGCGTTGGTGTTCACCTGCTGCTGCACGCCGGAATATTGTGCGATTTGCTGCGTGAATTGGTTGGTATCGAGCGGCGAGGACGGGTCCTGGTTTTTCAGCTGCGTGGTGAGCATTTTGAGGAAGAAGCTCACATCGCTCGAGAGCTGCGCTTGGGTTGCTGCAGCATCGGTTTTCGAGGTGGTCGTGCTGCTGGTCGATGCGGCAGCTTTTGCCGCCGCTTCACGCGCGGCGAGGAAGGCGGCGTTCTGGCTTTCAATAGCAGTGGTCATGGTCCTTCTCCTTACGCGCTGATGTCAACGCATTCGCGGACGTTGAAGAGATAATTGCGGTTGATGGTGCCAATCGCCGAGAGGCTCGCCATGGCGGAAGCGGCCGTGCCCGGCTCATCCTCGCGCTCCACCTGCTGCTGGCGCTGGCCCTGGCCTTGCGTGTTCGACTGGAATTGCGGCTGCGGCTGTTGGCGCAGATTGAACTGCATGCTGCCCGTATCCGCCTTGATGCCTGCCTCCTGCAGCGAACGTTCGAGCGAACGCGCATCGCGGCTCAAACTATCGAAGGTTTCGGCTTTATCGACGAGGAAGGAAATCTGCGTCTGCCCGTCACTGCCTTTATGCATTTGCACTTCAACGCGCCCCAAATCTACGGGGTCGAGCTGGATGGTGATATGCTCGATCCCATCCTTCGACGCCTGCTTCACCGCGACATGAACTTGGTCCGTCACCGGCGCGTGGTTGATGTAGCCGGGCGTAGCGACGAGCGACACGGGTTGCGGCGCATGCGCGGTTTGCGTGGAGCTGAAGCCATGGGTTTGCGATGGGTTCGAGAGTGCCGTCAACGCCGTGTCGTTTTTATCGGCAGTGGTGGATTTCACCTCGAGCGACTCGCGCAGGTTGCTCGTGTTGGTAGCCACCGCTTCCGCTTGCGTTTCCGCCACCGCATTCATTTTCGGTAAGGTCACTTCCGGCAGCGCATGAGGATCCTCTTTCATCGCGAGCGGCGGGATGATTGCGTCGATATCACGAATTGATTCAATCGTGCCCGGCTCAGGAGCATCCTTCGTCACGGTAAAAGCGGCTGGAATCAGCAGCGGGGTGATGCTCGCTAAATCGGTGTGATCTCCGTCTTTCTTCGGTTCCTGAGTCTCCGCCGCAACGGCCGGTTTTTCAGCAGATGTGTCACGTGATGGAAAGATCTGTGCCGGCATTTGCTGTAATGCTTCCGCGGTCGGCACCTCCTCTTCCGAATTTTTTGCGGCGAGTTTTTTCTGCGCGAGCAGCGATGTCAGCCCCAGCACCGGCAATTTCGATTCTTTTACGGAGGGCGCGGATTGAATCACCTGCTCGACCGTTTTGGGCTCGCCACCGCGTTGAATCGCAAGCAATTGCTGACGGATTTGGGCAAGCGCCTCGGCATCCTGCGCGTCGCTGTAATGTTGGGCGAGCCGGTCGAGCTTCGCGAGCAAATCCCCCGCCTGGTCCTGCGTAATCACCTGCTGGCGTGCTTGCAACAATTGGCTCAAGTCATCGCCCGTGCTCGCGGGCACTTCCTGCGCGCTGATCGCGCCGAGCGTATTCGCCGCCGCAAGTTTACCCTGCAGAAATTGCTGCATGGCCTGCTGATTGGTATCCTGGTTGAAATCGCTCAGCAGCTGCGAGAATTCCTGACCGAACAGCGCGTCTTGCGCATCCACCCCAGAGCCAGGCTGCGCGCCATTCACCGGCGCGGCACCAATCAGGGCCATCAAAGCATTCATTCCACCGGACTGCATCATACTTCCTCACTCGGTCGACCAATTCATCGACAGAATAAGCAAGCCCCGTGCCAAGTTCGGCTTTCAGTTATTTATTGGGAAAAACAGAGAAAAATCGCCCTTAGGCAGAAACAATCAGCGGGTCGATAGCACCATCGGCAGGTTTTGCCGGTTCGGTAACAGGCGCGGCGGCCGGTGCATCCATCGCACGATCGATTTTATCCCACACATCGCGCATTTCTTTCAGCTCCGCAATCACGCCCTGCGCCGCCGCTGCATCATTCGTGCGGTGAAGGGTGAAAATCCGCATGTCGATCGAGGCGTAAAAATCATAGAGCATTTTGGCAGAGTCCCCGCCCGCCTCGAAATCAAGGCATGCTTGCAACCCGATAATAATATCCGCCACGCGCGTGAGTTTGTTGTAACGCGTCTCGTAATCCTTGCGCTCCATCGCCTCTGCCGCCTGCTGCATGAAGCGGATGGCACCATCATACAACATCACCACCTGACGGGTTTTGTTGACGGTATGACTGGCCCGATTATAGGCCTTGTACAAACCTTGATTCATGATTTCCCTAATGATTAACTCGAATTCCGTGCATTGGACTGCGCATCGAGCAGCGCCAGAATACTGTTGGAACCGCTGATGGCCGACTCGAGTTTAGCATATTGATCGGCCAATTGTTCACGATATTTTGCAATGCGCTCGTCAATCGTGGTGATTTCATCGGTATTGCGTTGTTTCGAATCCGTCAGATTTGTAATTTCCGTCGTGATCAAACCGCCATTCGTATCGAGCAAACTGTTGGCGAGGTTATAGAAGCGATCGCCATAGCCTTGCGTTGTGGTCACATTCACGGTCGCCGTGCCATTGACGGTATAGACAAACTCCATCCCTTCGAAAACCGTGCCAGCTTGGCCTTTGAGGCTGACCCCGCCGCCCGTAAGCGCCGTACCGTCGAGGTTCACTGTGGTTGAACCAGCAACCGGGTCGATATAGGTCGCGGTGTAGGTACCGGTGGTCGTATCGACCGAAACCGAATAGCTCGACACGGTGAGGCTATTGCTGCGTTTGGAATTCAGGAAGTTCGAATTATCGCTGCTTTGCTGGTATTCGAACACTTTGCGCACACCGGTGAAATTTGACAGCAAGGTCGATTTTAATTTATCCGTATCCACCGTCATGATGTCTTTGGTCGCCGGGTTTTTATCGTCGCCCGCGAAATTGTCGAGGGTGATCCCGATATCGCCCAACTGCGACGGATCGCTGCTTGCCGTAATGCCGGAAACAATGCGCGTCACTTCACTATAGACAGAGTTTATAATCGTGCGGAACGTATTGTTGTTGTAAAGCACCGCCGTTTCTTTCGGCTGGCCGTCATCCCCGATTTCCGTTTGCGTGGCCGCAAAGAGTTTGAACGCGTTATACGCATCCGCAAATTGGGTGATCGCGCTTGCGACCAACGTGGTATCCGGCTGAATATCGACCGTCACCGTGCCCGGCAGGCTCGGTTGTTTTAGCGTGAAGGTCACGCCCGTCAGCGCATCCGCGATGGAGTTACTTTCGCGGTTGATCGTCGTGCCATCCAGCGAAAAAATTGCATTTTGTGCCGGCTGCGACGTGCTAATCGCGCCAATCTGCGAGAAAACGCCTGACGGATCACTCTCGATGCCCGCATTCGCCGTCGGCGCGGTAGCGTTGAGGTCGAAGCCGTAAGTCGTGCCCGTTTTGGTTGCCGAGAAAATCAACTTATAGCTGCCCGAAGACGCGGACAAGATCGAGGCCTGGATGCCGGTTTGGCTCGACACCTCATTGAATTTGCTGGCCACTGTTTCAAGCGAATCACCCGCATTCAAGGTCACCGCGATGCCGCCGGCCGTGCCATCCACCGCGCGTAAATTGACGGTACCTGCCGTAAACAGGCCCGCCGTTGCCGTTGCCGAAACGGCCGAAGCCGACGTCCTATCCGCAAGCGAAAACGTACCGGTCTGCTGCTTGGTGGCGTAAGCCAACTGGGTGATGGAATTGATCGTGTAGTTTTGTGCGGCCGCACCTGGCTGCACCGATACATCGACATAATTGCTGACCGTGGCACCCGTGCTGCTGGTCAGGCTCGCCGTGCGGTATTGGAAAATATTTTTGCTATCGACCGCAACACCGGGAGGGTTACGCAACGTATCCGCCGCGGTTTTGAGGGCCGGCATCGACAACCGGCAGCTGAGCCACGCGACGAGCTT
>JBEHYI010000038.1:0-13166 GCA_048498255.1 Pseudomonadota bacterium
TGCGGTCGTTTCTGACCCTGCTCGGTATCGTCATCGGCGTCGGCGCCGTGATCGCCATGGTGACGATCGGTAACGGCACCACCGCCAAGGTGACGGCGTCGCGCACATCGCGCGGTAAATCTTCCTGGCCGGTGATGCCGCGGCCGAATTCCAGAATCGCCCGACGCAAATCGCGGTGCTGGCCCAGGCGGAAGAGGGACTCGAAATACCACAGCAGCATATGCGGCAATTTCCAACCGCGGTCGAGCGCCGCGCGGAACCAATCCGCCGCCTCGCGCCATTGCTTGGTGCGATACATCAGGCGGCCCACCGCAATCCACGCTTCCTGCGAGTTCGGGTCCTTCTCGAGATACGCCTTGTAACTCGCAATCGCGCGGTCGCGGTTGATGGTTTCAATCTCCGGATCGAGCACGCCGGTGAACGCGTAATCGTCGTAAAATTTCGCAAGCGCCAAGGTCAGCATCGCATTGCCTGGCTGCAGCGCGCGCGCCTGCTCGATGCGCAGCAATTTGCGGGTGAATTCCTTCTCCACTTTCGCAATCGCGGTCGCCGCTTGCACGCGGATCGTGTTGTTATTATCCGCAATCGCCGCTTTGAAGGCTTCCGCAAAACGCGGGCTAAAGCGCGAGGTCATTTTGGCGAGCGCACGGCGCTTTTGGTTCTCGGAACCCAAACGCAGCACATCCGCAAACGGCATCACGCTGTAGGTGCGCGGGTTCTCATCAAGCCCTTCGGTGATGCTATCGTAAATCACCTGCGGTTCGCTGATCGGGTCGGTCGGGAAAATCGTCTCGTACCATTCCGTGAAATGGTGCGAGCGGCCGCGCAGCACCACGGTGAAAATAAAGCCGAGTAACCCGCCCACCGCGCCAAAAATTCCGGTGGTGGCGGAAACAATCGCGAGCAGTGAAAGATGCTGCGCATCAAGCCCGCGGCGGTATTGCGCGTAAGCGAACAGCGCTGTCACCACCGACACCACGAGGTGAATCAGCAACGGAATAATCGCCGAAAGTTCGGGGTCGAGGAACAAATACAAATTGATCGCATGCACCACGATCAGCACCAACGCCGCAATCACGAACAGGCCGTTCGTCGCCGTCGCCGCGCTTACCTTATGCGCATCGTGAATATCCTCGGGCGTAAGGATACCGTCGACATAGCGCTCATAATCGAGATTGCTGAGACTAACGGGCTTCATGCAGCGCACTCACGATATAGTTGAAGCTCACATCTTTATTGCGCAAATGGCTGTCCATATCCTTCGCAATTTTGTCGCGCACAATCGCCGCACCCGCTTGCGCCGTCGCCGGCAACAGCAGCGAATATTCCTCGCCATCCGTCTGGTAATCGAACGCGAGATCCACCGAACGCAGCACCGTGCGCACCGATTCGCCGATTTGACGGGCAATGGTAATGCGCTCCGCATCGCTCAAATTTTTCGCATTGTTCAGCTTAATCACGATCATCGAGAGATCGAAGCCAACACGTTTTGCGAGCGTACGCATGTAATCGCTCTGGCGTTTGAAATAACCGTAGCTCAAAATATTGCGCTCGGGGTTCACCACCGCATCCGCCTTCACGGTTTGGTAGTTGCGCGCGTTGATCAGCGCCGTGCCGATCCATTCCGAAAGCGCGCGGAACGTCTCCACCGTGTTGAGCGACAGCGCGGTGAACTCCAGCTGCTCCACTTTCAACATGCCGATCACGCGGCCGGAATCCGGGTCCAAAATCGGGCCCGCCATCAGTCCTTGGTTATCGAGCGCCACTTCGTGCTGCTCGTTCGCCACCACCAGCAACTCGCGCTGGCCGACGACGGCCTGATAGAGCGGGCTGAAGGAATCAATCTCCTGCGCATAGCGATCCTCCGGCGACCAACCGTGAATGATCGTCGCGCTCAGCTTGTTCTCGTGGAACATATAGAGCGAAAATTTCTGCGGCCCGAGGACCGATTTCACCAGGCGTTCCACGCCCTGCATCACCGATTTCGGATCGAGCGTCTCGACCGCCTTCGCCGCGCGATACGCATCGATGGAGGAGAGCAGCTGGCCCGACACTTGCACCTCGAGCGACTCCTTGCGGTTCTTCACAAAATTATAGGAATGCGAAATCAAATTTTCACGCTGGTGTGCATCTTCCACTTCCTTGAGCAGCACGTTGCGCTCGCGAATATGGCGCTGGCGCAGCTCGCCTAAAATCCAACCCGCCACCAGCCAGAGGATGGGGTTGACGGCGAGCGAGAACAGCCAGTCATAGCGGCCCATATCGCCTTGCTCGGGCACATTGGCGACGAGGTAAAACAACGTCGCCATGATGGCTGCGAGAATGCCTTCGCCCGTGCCGTATTGCACGGCGATGAGCAGCACCACAATCCAGAACGGGTGCGGGTTCACATCCCAAAAACGGTTGCCGCTGAAAAAGAAATAATCGATCAGCGTGAAGGCCACCAAGCCGATCAGCATCTCGACAATCGCGCTGACGCGTAAGCCCAAAATGCGGTTATGTTCGGTGGAAAGCGTATCGGTTGCTTGTTGCATGGAGAGAGTCCTTTGCCTGCTTAGAATTTGTAGAGAATATCCGCGCCGAGATTCAGTGCGTTATTATCCGTGTTGTTGGTTTCCTGCGCGTAGCGGGCGCGTGCACCCACCTGCCAATTCGCCGTGATGTCCTGGTCGAGATGCGCTTCCGCAATCGGGCTGAACCCACCATTGATGCGGTCATATGCCGCACCGGCAATTAGCAGCGCATGGGTCTGCTTCGTCCAGTCGTCGCGGTAAATCCCGGTCAATGCATGAATCTCGCGCGTGCGCACGGGCAGCAAATAATAATCGCTGTTCGCGGCAAGCTCCGGCTTATCCATTAAATACTCGCCGTCGAACCCGTAACCCACGCCTAGGTAGGGTTGGCTGTCGGTTTTCGGCTGCACTTCCTGAATAACGTTCAGGCGAATCAGCGCCGTTTGCGCCACATCGTCCTTGAGGTCGATATTGTAATTATTCACCGAAGCCTCAAGCCCGAGCGATGTCGTCGGACGCAGATTCGCGAAATGTTTAAAACCCACGCGGTCGCGCGTCGTGTGCTCATACACCGCCTCGACGAAATCCCAATACGGACGTTGGTATTCACCAATCAGCTGCGTTTTGCCAAGCGCATTATTCACATCAAGGTAAGCACCGCCACCGAGCGTTTTGTTGTTCGCAAACAGTGACGCTTGCGCACGCAGATCGCGGTTCAGTTTCGCCGCCGCATACAGCTCGCCGCGTTGGCGGTTGGCGGAATAATTGCCGATCAGCCCGTCACGCGCGCGGCGTGTGCCGTCCGTATCCATCGTGTCGTTCTGCACATTCATGCCGAACTCGACATTGTCGGTCGCATTCACCACGCCCGAAAGCGTCGTGATCTGCTCGTTATTATCGCCCAGTGCGCGGTATTCATGGTCGAGCTTCACGTAATTCACGCCTTTTTCCACCGCGCGAATATTCTGCGCCTGCAGCGTTAAATCCTCGTTCTCCGGTGCCGCCGCTTGCGCCTGTGCAATCAGCTGCGTTGCTTGGCCGCGATGCCCATCAGCGCTCGCAATCGAAGCCTTGTAGCTCAGCAATTGCGGGTCGTTCGGGTAGTAATGCTCAAGGGCCGCGAGGCGTTCATTCGCCTTCGCCTCCTGGCCGGAATCCCGCTCGATGCGCGCATAGAGCAGCTGCAAACGCAAATCCTGCTGACGCTGCGCTTCCACGCTCGGCGCCACTTCCGGCATTTCCTCAGCCACCACCGCGAATTGCTCGTTGCTGGTCGGCACATAACGCACCACATAGCCCGGCTTCGCCGAGATCGTCACACTATCATACCCCGTCGTCGCCTGCTCGAACCAGGCGAGTTTTTTCGCCGCCTTCACATCAATCGGCGACTTCTCATCCAGTGGTTTCGCGAAGCTGATTTTCATCTCGCGGCCTGCACTGAAACGCTCGATCGCCGAAGTATTCACCGAGCGGCCAACCAGCTGCGCGCCCTTGCGGTAATAGGGCGAATTCTTGTCATACTGGTTCGCAATCCGCGTCGCATCGTCGAGATATTTATACTCGATCAGCACGCTCATATAATCCGCGAGCACGCCCTTATCGTCCGGATATTGCTCAAGCAGCTGCTCGAACCCGGCCTTCGCATCCGCATGTTGGCCCAGATGAAACTCCGACGTATACATACGCGACAGCGCATCCGGCGTCGTCGCGCCCGCTGCGGTGGTAAGCTGAATCACCTGGTTATATTCCGCCTGCGCGCCTGCCTTGTCACCCTTGCGACGCAGCAGCTCCGCCTTATAGAAATGCGCTTGCGCGGGGTTGGTTTCCGGGTCCGGCGCTTGCTGTTGGTTGCTCAGATACTGGTTCAATTTCTGATCCGCCGCGGTGAATTTCCCCTTGCTGAAATCGAGCGTCGCCATATGGCTCAGCGCCTTCGAATTATTCGCATCGAGCGCCAGCACGCGGGTGAAGCCGTTCACCGCCGCCTCGCGGTAGCCGAAATCCTGCGCGGTTGTCGCGTAATCAAGCAGTGCTGGCACATCCGTCGTTTGCGCCACCCAATCATGCATCGCCACGTCGTAATTTTTGCGGCTGCCGCTGCGCGCCAAAATGCCGAAATATTTCTTGCGCAACTCGCGGTTATAGAGCGCATCCGGCGTCGCGCTCACATAACCCAAAATGCCCGCATCGTCCGCCACATTGCCAACCAGCGTTGCCCATTGTTGCTTCTCGTAAGCATTCGCATTTTTCGCGCGGTTCTCCACCCAAGCGAGCTGCTCGCCGCTCAATTTCCCGCCCCACATATAGAGCAAATCCTGCACTTCTTGTGAGTCGGCGCCTTTGTCTTTCGCGAGGTCTTTGAAGATCACCACCGCATCGTCCTTATACCCGTCATGGAGCAAGTTGAACGCAATCTGGCGCTTGTTCACCGCGCTGATGGTTTTGCTTTGCGCCATCGCCACCATTTGTTCACGCGTCAGCTTCACCGCCACCGCAGTGCCACCGGCTTTAGGTTTGTTGGTCAGCTGCGCCAGCATCTTTTTCCACTCACCGCCGCGCGACGCTGCGTTCGTGCGCGCGAACGGCATTACTTCCACGCGCTTGCCGTTATTGATGAGAATATACGCATAATTCAGCTGCGCGCGGTCATCACCTTTACCCGCCGTCAGCGCGGCCTGAGCATAATCGACCAGCTCCTTGCGCGCCGCCGCATCGCGCCGTGCCACTTGGCTCAGCGCGTTGAGATACATGCCGTCATTCGTGCCCGGTTCCTTCAGCGCTTCGCGCAGCAACGGTACCGCCTTATCCGGGCGGTTCGCACCCATATACGCCGCAACCATAATATCGCGGTTCATGGGTGACGGATCGCGCGCATAAAGCCGCTCGGCAATGTCGCTCGCCAGCTCATGGTGATGCACATTCGCGAGGTAAAATAAATCCTGCAATTGCGAGACCGGCATCGTCGCCGCATTCGCTTGCAGCCAAGGTTTCAGCGTCTCCGCACGGCCTGCGGATGCTTGCAAACGGTGGTAGGCGAGCGCCACTTGCGCATCCGGATGTTCGACACTGGCGAGCTTGCCAACCCCATCCACAATGTCATTCGCGCGATCGGCGATGATGAACAATTGCGCATATTCCACCACTTGCTGCGGCGTCATTTTATCAAGCGTCGGGTAGAGCTTCACAATTGCATCGAAGCACGCGGGTTTCTTCGCCCGCACACAGGCATCCGCCAGCGACAAGCGCTGCGTGCCGGTGAGCTCGAGGCCCAGCGCCGTCTCAATTTTCTTGTCCTGCAACTTGTCATTCGTCAGCATCGCGATCACCGCGTCGAGCACCGGTTTATCGACCAGGATTTTCGGATCGCTGAAACGCGTGGTGAGAATTTTCATCACGCTCGGTGCGGAATTCGCGCGCGCAATTTCGAGTGTGTTCAGCGCCTGCGCCTCGGTGAAGTTCGGCGCATCGAGTTTCGTCGCAATCGCTTCCGCGGCAGGCACATCCTCGCGGCGCAAGGTGAGGTCCAAATAGGGCGGATACAAGGCCGCAATCATTTGGCCCGCATCGTCGATTTTTTTCAGCACCTCGTAAGCATGGTCGCTTTTCCCGGCGGCAATGTTGGCATTCACATACGACAGCACCAGTTTCGGCTCATGCTCCAGCATCGCGGGGTAGAGATCCACCAGCGCCACCGCCTTATCCGCGTGACCACTATAGAGGAGAATATCGCTCAAATCCGCCAACTCCTGCGGGTGGGAGTCGCTCGCGCCCGCGGCGGCCGCAACCGCTTTGCCCACGGCCGGGCCAGCATTTTGGTTCAGGCCTACACCAACCGGCGCAGGCGCGGCAGGGGCCGCAGCCACCACGGGTGCAGCGTTCGGTGCTGGCACGGCCGCACCCACTTTATCCATCCATTCCTTCGCCGCCGCGAACGCCTGGTCCACTTCGCCTTTGCCCGCCAGCACGCTGACCATAATCCGCGTCATTGGGTAGCTCGAGAAAGTCGGGTGCTTCGCCTTCAGGTTCTGCACCGTTTTCAGCGCGCCTTCCTGGTCGCCCACCACCACTTGCATGGTCGCGAGATCGACAAAATATTGCGGCTTCGCACCCTTTGACACATCGACAAGTTGCGTCAGCACACCCACCTGTTTGGTGTAATCCTTGCTGGAATTATAGAGCGCCGATAACGCGAGCAGATTCTCTTCCGTCGGTTCCGCCTTCGCGAGGAACTCAAGCTCCTTGTAGTAACCCTCGTTATTGCTCGCCGCGAGATATTCCTTGGCGAGGCGCTTATGCCCGTTCAGATCGTTCGGGTTCGCCGCGACATATTCCTCGAGCAATTTCACCGCTTCCGGGCGCTTGCCTTCCGCCGCGCGTTTATCCGCAAGCGCCGAGATGATCGCGAGGCTGCGATTGTTTTTTGCGTATTCCGCCTCGAGGTCGAGGCCCGCCACATTCTGCTGCAGCGCCGCGCCCGCCGCCTGCATGCCGCCCGCTTCCTGGCTGGTGGGGATGAAGTAAAGACTTGCCGCGATACCGCCAGCAAGAAGGACCAATGCCACGATGATATACTTACGCATCGAAATTCCCCTTTTATAATCGTCTTTACTTACGGTACCCGCGCCAGGTCAGTGGCTCAGGCGTGAAGTCGTTCAAACTTGGCGACGTGACGTAAGGTATGAAACCCGCGCCACGTTGAATGGTGTAAATTCTTTCCAAACCGTTAACATCTTCTTGATTCCAGTAATCGAGTGTAAAGATTTTAAGGCTGGGCGAAATGGTCTGTAAATTCTTCAGCTCACCGGCCAGTTCGCCGTAGGTATGTGGCGGAAATAGCACAGATTGTCCAGTGGAAACATCCGTATTGGCGAGGATACTTTCGGCCAGCACATAATCAATATCCCGGGCCACCCGGGGGAGGATTTGGAAGCCACGATTAACCATTAGCTTCATCTTCGGATGGGCTTCGCGGATCTCACGAATCAGGTCCACGGCCGCGTCGCACATGGCGCCATAACGCTCGGGAGCCTTTGTTTTTGCCCAATAAAGTGGCCCATCCAACGTGTCGAGCATCACCCCGTCGAAGCCCTTTTTCTCCGCATCCGCCACATAACTAAGCACCAATGTGTGCCAGCGCGGGGAGGTCAAATCCACCGCATGGCTCTTCCATGCATCCTGCTGATATAAAAGTGCATTATCGCGGTCGAGTTCCGCCTTTTCTGGCAGATGATCGTTAATTTCCCCACCGCTGACATAACCCAGTACGATTGCCTTACCCTTCAGCTTCTCGAATTTCGGGTAATGGGTGCGGTCGAACACCACTAAGTCCATGGATTCAAAGGCATTCGCGGGTAGTTTATTGCTGTAATAAATCGCCCAATGCTCCAGCTTGCCCGGCGGTTTCGGGGCAGGGGCGCAGGCAGTCAACAGAAAAACAAGATAAAAGCTATTTTTTAGCAGCTTACGCATAGCCCGCCAGCGCCTTAAGCCCATCCGCCAACTTCGTGCTCGCCGTAAAGCCCAGCAGCGCTTGGGCCCGCGCCGGGGAGCCCAATGAATGCCGAATATCGCCCGGTTTTGCCGCCTCGTGCTTTGTGGCGAGCGGCTTTTCGAGCAAATCGCCAATCGCACCGGCAAGCTGCTTTAAACTCACCGCCTGACCCGTGCAGCCATTCACCAGCTGCGCGCCTTCGCGGTTATTCAGCGCCGCCAGCACCAGCTGCACCACATCGCCCACATAAATAAAATCGCGCGTCTGCTCGCCATCGCCAAAAAAAATCAGGGCTTTGCCCTCGCGCGCCGCCATCATGAATTTGCTGATCACGCCGGAATAGGGCGAGCGCGCATCCTGCCGCGGGCCGTAGACATTGAACAACCGCAGTCCCACGCTCGGAATTTGGTGAAACCGCCAGCCGATTTCCGCCTGTTTCTCGCCCGTGAGCTTATCGAGCCCATAGGCCGAAAGCGGCGTCACCGCGAGCGATTCCTCAAGCGGCAAGCTCGCCGCATCGCCATACACCGCTGCCGAGGACGCGTACACCACCGGCGTCTTCCTCGCCCGCGCGGCATTCAGCACCGCCACCGTCCCGGTCAAATTCGTGCGGTGGCAGTTCAGCCAATCCTCTTGGCACTTTGCGACAGACGCAACCGCCGCCAAATGCACCACCGCATCGCTCGCGGCGACCAAACGGCTCACACCATCCGCATCCGCCACATCGCCCACCACCAGCGTCGCCGCCGGGTTCAGGTTTTCGCGCGTGCCGGAGGAGAGATTATCGAGCACCGTCACAGCGTCACCGCGCGCCACCAGCGCATCCACCACATGCGAGCCGATAAAGCCGCACCCACCCGTCACCAAAATATGCATGAGGTTTTGATAAAACCCCGAATCTAGGATAGCAAGCGGATGCGCACCAAACGAACCACCGCGCGCCGCAATAAAACGGAGTAGGATATGAATGACGCACTCACCGCGCTGATGACCCGCCGCTCGACCAGCGTACGCGACATGGTAGCGCCCGCACCCAGCGACGAACAGCTCGCGCACATTCTCACCGTCGCCACCCGCGTGCCGGATCACGGCAAGCTCTGCCCCTGGCGCATCGTGGTGCTGCGCGAGGATGCCGCACTGCGCCTAGGTGAAATTGCCACCGCGCAATTCAGCGCCCAATACCCGGATGCCACCGAGGCGCAACTTGCCGCCGAACGCACCCGCTTCACCCGCACGCCTCCGTGTCTTGCCGTGCTCTCAACCCCCGTCCTCGGCACCAAACCGGTGTGGGAGCAGGAGCTTTCCGTTGGGGCCGTCTGCACCAACATCCTCCACGCCGCGCATGCGCTGGGCCTTGCCGGTAAATGGCTCACCGAATGGGTGGCGTATGACGAAGCTATCCTCGCCGCACTGCGCGCTGCCGCCCCGCCCCACAGTGCCGAGCAAGCGCGCATCGCCGGGTTTATTTACCTTGGCACCAAAGCCAGCGAAACCGCGGATCGCGAGCGGCCAGACCTGGAGGATGTGGTGAGTGAATTTTAGGGGTTCGGCGCCAGCGTCACCGCGAGCCCTTCTAACTCCGGCGATAAAATAATCTGGCAGCTCAGGCGCGAATTCTCCTCCACTGCCATCGCATCGTCGAGCATCATGGTTTCATCGCCATTGGGCGGTACGAGTTTTTCGACCCAATCGGGGCTGACATACACATGGCATGTCGCACACGCACACGCGCCACCGCACTCGGCCTTGATCGGCAACCCATAATCGCGGATCACTTCCATCAGCCGCCAGCCGCTAATGCCATCGAGCTGATGCTCGCCACCATCATAATCCGTAACTTTAACTTTCACGATATCCATGCTCACTCCGCCGGTTGGCGCAGCTTATGCATCCGCGCGCGCAGTTTGGTCAAGAGATTCGCGCGACCGCTCTGTGGCTTCACCGCCTTCATATACTGCTTCACAAACCGCGTATAAGGCTTCACCAGCTCATGCGCGCGGCCACGCCAATAGATGCAGTGATCATACAGCCAGCGCACCCAGCGCATTTGCAGCAATTTCGGTTTGCACAACGTGAATAAAAACGATGTCACACCAAACCCGGCGAGCTTCGCGAACGCAATCGTCGTAATGCCGCTGAAGATAAACCCTTGCGACAGCAACCACAGCGCAATGAATTTCAGCGGCAGCAGCACCAGGGCAGGGATGACGAATACACCGAGCGTCTGCACGGGCGTGAGCGTTTGGATTTTTGCCACCGCGCGCTTCGCCAAATCCTCGATCGGCACGGATTTCAGCGCCCAAGCCACCGCCGCACCCGTCTTCTCCCACAGCCAGGATTCGAACAGAAAAATCAGCGCGAGAAAAATTAGCAGCGGACGGCGGTATTTCTTTTTCATGTGGGGAATGTAGTGGAGCGGGGGTGAAAGCACAATGGCTTCGCAAGAGTTAGACAATGTTGCCACAAGCGCTGTCATTCCCCGAATTTGCTCTTGGGCAAATTATAGGGGAATCCAGTCCTTCTAATGAATAGGGATTTATAGTGACGAAGACTCGCCACGCTGGATTACCCTATAATTTCATGAAGAATGAAATTCGGGGAATGACAGCGCTTGTGGCACGACTATTGCCCTAAACCACACCCAGCTTCTTCTGCAAATCGGTCGAGCTCGTCGTGTATTGGAACCGCAATTTCTGCTCCGGATAGCAATAGCGGAACGCCTGCTGCGCCATCAGCGCGCCTTCGTGGAAGCCGCTGAGGATAAGTTTCAGCTTGCCCGGATAGGTATTAATATCGCCAATCGCGAACACGCCCGGCGTCGAAGTTTCGAACTTCTCCGTATCCACCGGAATCAAATTCTCATGCAAATTAAGTCCGAAATTCGCAACCGGGCCGAGCTTCATGGTGAGACCAAAAAACGGCAGTAAATTATCACACAAAATGCGCTCTTTATTCTTATTCGCATCCGTCACTTCAATCGCGCTGAGCACGCCATCCGCGCCCTCAAGCCCGCTCACTTGCCCAAAGCGCAAATCAATTTTGCCATGCGCTGCGAGCTCACGCATCGCCGCCACACTCGCCGGTGCCGCGCGGAATTCATCCCGCCGATGCACCAGCGTGAGATGGCGCGCGAGCGGCGCGAGGTTCAACGTCCAATCCAGCGCGGAATCGCCGCCTCCCACAATCACCAGGCGCTTATCCTTAAATTGCTCCATCTTGCGCACGGCATAAAACACGCTCTTCGCCTCATACGCATCGATGCCCGCAATCGGCGGCTTTTTCGGCATGAAGCTACCGCCACCCGCCGCGACGACGACCACCTTCGCCTGCACTTTCGTGCCCATATCCGTCGTCACTTCCCAGAGGCCCGAATCGAGCTTTGTCAGCGACTCCACCATCTGCGAAAAATGAAACTCCGGCTTAAACGGCGCGATTTGCTTCAACAGCGCATCGGTGAGTTCCTGACCCGTTGCGATGGGCAGGGCAGGGATGTCGTAAATCGGTTTCTCGGGGTAAAGCTCCGCGCATTGCCCGCCCGGGCGGTTCAGAATATCGATGAGGTGCGTTTTGAGGTTAAGCAGCCCCAACTCAAACACCGCGAACAGCCCCACCGGCCCCGCGCCGATAATCGCGACATCGGTCACATGATTGCCGCCAGCGGCGTGAATAGTGAGTTTCTCGTTCATGGGCGGCTGATTAGCTGAGAAAACAGGGGGCTGGCAAGTAATAAATCCCGCACTATATAATGCTCGCATCCGCCGCATCCAGCGGCGTGGATTAAGAGTAGTTATGTTCAATATTCAACGTTACGACCAACTGGGCACGGCCGATCACGGCTGGCTCAACGCCCATTTCCACTTTTCCTTCGCGGAATACCACAACCCGGATCGTATGGGCCTCGGTCCGTTGCGCGTCATCAACGACGATATCGTGCAAGCGGGCGGCGGCTTCGCGCCCCATCCGCACCGCGATATGGAAATCATCACCTATGTCCGCGCCGGTGCGATCACGCATGAGGATTCGCTCGGTAACCGCGGCAAAACCGCCGCGGGCGATATTCAGGTGATGAGCGCGGGTTCGGGCATCACCCATTCCGAATGGAACGAGGAGAAAATCGCGACCAACCTCTACCAAATCTGGATTCACTCGCGCAATAAAGGCACCAAGCCACGCTGGGAGGCGCGCAAATTCCCTAAAGCCGAGGGCGCGCTCCATCTGCTCGCCAGCGGTCGGGAGGGGGACGCTGAAAACGGCGCGCTTTGGATCGATTCCGACGCTTCCATCTGGGGCGGCGTGCTCAAATCCGGCCAGGTTTGGACGCAAAACCTCACCGGCGCGGCGTATTTGCTCGTCTCCACCGGCGAAATTACCCTCGGCGGCGAAACCCTGAAAAAAGGCGACGGTGTGGCGATCACGGAGCTTTCCGAACTCGCCATCACCGCCAACCAAGCCTCAGAGCTCGTTTTGATTGATTTGCCAAACATGCATTAATCACATAGGAAACTTACAGGCGGGAATGCGATCATTCCCGCCTGAACTTTAGGGAGGAAACCATGTCGAACAAACCCGTCACCGATGCGCTGAAACGCGCACTCGCCGATACCTATTTGCTGCTCACCAAAACCCAAAACTACCACTGGAATGTGGAAGGGCCGGGCTTCCGCCAGCTGCATCTGCTGTTCGAGGAACAGTATAACGAACTGTTTCTCGCCGCCGACCTCATCGCCGAACGCATCCGCGCGCTGGGCGAAAAAGCCCCGGCCACCTCGGCAGAATTCCTGAAGCTCAGCAAAATCAAGGAAGGCAACAGCGAGCTCGATGCCGACGGCATGCTGCGCGACCTTTATACCAGCAATCTGCAAGCGGTCGAGACCTACAAAAAACTGTTCGAGGTCAGCGAAAAGGCCGAAGACGGTGCCAGCAACGACCTTTCCAACCAACGTCGCGGTGTGCATGAAAAAGCCGCGTGGATGCTGAAAGCGTCGCTGCCGAAGCAAGCGCGCGTCAAACTCGCTGTCTAGCGCTTGACCATCGCGCGCGCAGGGGCTATGTCAGCCCCTCCCGTGATGGCCGAGTAGCAAAGTGGGAATGCTTCGGTTTGCAAAACCGACATGAGGCGGTTCGATTCCGCCCTCGGCCTCCACCCTTCGCCTTTGGCTTCG
>JBEHYI010000039.1:0-13060 GCA_048498255.1 Pseudomonadota bacterium
GGCATCCATTGTCGTAATCGATGCCCAAAAAGACCTCGCCGTGCTAAAAACAGCTTATATTGCCAAAAACGTCGCCCCCATCCGTTGGAACGTCCATACGCTGAAAGTTGGGGACCCGGTGGTGATTTTCGGCTTCCCCGGCAAAGAAGGGTTCGATGGCCACGAGGTTTACAAAAAAACCGAAGTCACCGGCCTCACTGGCCCGCGCGGTGAACCCGACCTGATCCAGCTCAAAAGCGTCGCCGACCATGGCAATTCCGGCGGCCCCGTGCTCGATGGCGGCGGCAATGTCATCGCCGTCATTTCCGGCATGATGCAAATGTATAAAACCGACGGCCATGGCGCTGCGGTCGGGGCAATGGTCAGCCAGTCGGACATTGCCATTACCCTCGCCGCCCTGCAGCGCTTCCTCATCGAACACGGCATCAGCTATTACGAAAGCCCGACCAGCGAAGTGCTGTATGATGACGCCCGTCTGCGCACGGCAGCACAGCAATTCATCGTCTCGGTGCATTGCCTGCAGGCAACTTCCAGTAGCCCTATTCCCTAATGGGCAGAATGCTCGGCTGCGGTAGGCTCGGTCAACGGCGCAACTGCGGGCACGGGCGTTGCCACCGGTGCGGCCTCGCGCCCTAGGCTCGTCGTCGGCGGCACCGCGCTATCGGGGATCAGAATATGCGAGCCGCGCAGCATGACCAGCGCAATCCGGCGGTTTTTCGGCCCCCGCGGCTCGGCAGGCGTAAACAACTCACGGTCCGCCATGCCGATGACTTTCTTCGTCCGCTCCGCCTCAATGCCCGATTTCGTCAGGAAACGCCGCGCGGCCTGCGCCCGATCCGCCGAAAGCTCCCAGTTCGTGTAATCTGCCCGCCCCGTTTCCGCCGGCGACGCATCCGTATGGCCGTACACCGCCATAAAATTCGGCATTTTCACCAGAATTTGCGCCATTTTGGAAAGAATAATCCGCCCATGCATCGTCAATACCGGCGAGGCCTTTTCAAACATCGCATATTTATCGGAATCCGTAATGTCGATCCGCAACCCCTCCGGCGTATTCGTCACGCTCACATTCTCGGCATATTGCTTCAGATTGGGATCCTGATTGAAGGCTTGCGTCACCGCATCCCCGCCTTGTTTGAACAGGTTGTCCTCCTGATCCCCATCCGATTGCGACTTTTTCTCCGGATTCTCCGCCACCTGGCCGGAAGGCGTATTCCCCGCCACCACTGTCTGCGCGGAAAGCGAGCTTTTCTTCGCCCCCTGCACATCCGGCGACTCCCCGCCTTTGTCGAGAATCCCTTGCGTCGAGGTAATCCCCTGCGTTGGCGTGAAATACTCCGAGAGGCCCGAGAGCGTCTCCTTCGACGAGGTCGAAAGCAGCCACAGCAGCAGGAAGAACGCCATCATCGCCGTCACGAAATCGGCGTAAGCCACTTTCCAGGCACCGCCATGGTGGCCATGGCCTCCCTTTTTGATTTTCTTAATGATAATCGGGCGCTTATCGTCTTTGCCAGCCATCGGGCCCTACTAACCCGGTGCCGGCAGACTGCTGAGCAATTGCTCCATTTCCGAGAATTTCGGTTGGTAGATGCTCGGCACGTTGCCGCGGCCGATTTCGACCGAAACCTGCGGCGCATTTCCCTGTAAATGCGAGACCAGCACCGATTTGATAATGCCGTAAAACAGCCCATCCTGGTCATGTACTTGGTTCAGTTTCAGCGCAAACGGCCCGATAAACCCATAAGCCACGAACACGCCGAGGAAGGTACCGACCAGCGCGCCGCCGATCATTCCGCCAAGAATTTCAACAGGTTCACTAATGCTGCCCATTGTTTTAATCACGCCCAGTACCGCCGCCACGATGCCAAGTGCGGGAATCCCATCCGCCATCGCCTGCACGGCATGGGCGGGCGCAAGTGCCTCGTGATGGTGCTTTTCCAACTGTTTTTCCATCATATCTTCGAGCTGATGCGGGTCCTCGAAACTCATCGTGATCATGCGCAGCGTATCGCAGATGAAATCCACCGCAAAATGGTCATGCACAATTTTGGGATACTGGTTGAAGATCGAAGAACCTTCAGGATTTTCAATATGCTGCTCAAGCGCAACCATGCCCTTGGTACGCACCAGTTTCAGGATTTGGAAAAGCAGCGCCAGTACATCCTTGTAATCCTGCGCCTTCCATTTCGGGCCTTTGAAAACCTTGCCCAAATCCTTCAGCGTGGCCTTCACCACATTGCTTTTATTGGCGATAAGAAAAGCGCCAATGGCCGCGCCCATGATAGTCGTCAGCTCTGGCGGACCCGCGTGCAAAATGATTTCGATCTTGCCGCCTTCGACGATGTAAATCACGAATACGCAGGCAAAAACGATGACAATTCCAATAATCCCAAGCATGTAAACCCGTTCGCGTTATCTGCAGGAATTTCAATCTAGCCGATTCGCTGATGCGCTTGCCAGCGCAATCGCACCAGCGGCGCATTGTTTCGCGCGCCTGTTGCAAGCGCGTCACGCTTCGTGCATTTAAGCCGCAAATTCAGCCAGGCGGTAGCCGTCATACAGCCCCTTCATGCCGATAATCGGCTCAAGCGCCGCATAGGCCGCATCTAACTCATGCACAAACTGCGGATCGCGCAAATCGTCGAAGCTCAACCGGTCGCGGTAATGTTTCTCAACCCAAAGTTTAAGCTGTGCGTATTTTTCGTTAGTCAAAATGATGCCTTGGTGCATTTGGAAAGATTGTTCCGGAGTCATAACGATTCGAAGCCGCAAACAGGCGGGTCCACCCCCATTGCGCATACTTTCGCGCACGTCAAGGTAGTGCACTTCCTGGAGCAAATTTTCACCCATCAGCCTGTGGATAAGTTTTGCAACACCCGCATGATTCGTGCACTCGGATGGCGCTACGAGTGTAAATTTTTTGCCGGGCAATTCGAGCAACTGAGAGTTGAATAAGTAGGTGCTTACCGCATCCTGAACCGAGAGCTCGTCGCGTCCGACCTCCACCAGTCGCCAATCCGGACAATCCGCGAACCGTTTTTTAATAAGTTGCTGGTCCGAAGAGATAAAGGCGTCCTCGTGAATAACCATAAGTGATGTCGTATTCATAGCGATCACATCATTATGGAACACCCCCTGGTCAATGACCGCCGGATTTTGCTGTAAATAGAGCACATTAGCATTATCTATCTGGTGCAAGCGGGCGATAGATTGGCTGGCTGCGAGAGCCTGCCGCGCTGGAAATTTTTGTGGATTTCCAGTTTTTTCAGAACTTTCTCCGTAGACAAAAATATTTAACCCTACTTCAGAATGATTATTACAAACTCTCATGTGATTAGCAGCGCCCTCATCTCCCAGTTTGGCGACAGGAGAAAGTGCATTATGAATTGAAAATAATTCATTATTACGGAAAATAAGTGAAAATAACTTCATTCCAAAGCCAAATTCCACCGAACGGTGAAAATGGCTCACCAAATTGGCCGGGGTGAGATGCAGCTTTTGGGTTGTGCTATCCACCGACGGAGTAATAGTTGCGGCATTCGCCGCCCACATAAATGATGAAGAAAAGAGGGAGGCAAGTAACCCTGGTGCAGTTGCATGCGCCTGCTCTAAAACCGTGCTTAGCGGGCCCTCGAACCCCAGTCGTTTCAGCTCCCCAATCAGGGGGCGGTAGTGGGGTGGCAGGAAGGCCTGATGCACGCCAAGGTTGCGCACGAACCGCATCTTCTCGAGGCCCTGCAAGGCCGCCAACCGGGGGTTCGAAACCGCCCCGGCATTGCTCGCCGCCGCCAAATTCCCGAGCGCCAACCCGGCATAATTATGGGTAGGGCCGACCAGCCCATCAAACTGCCATTCCTGTGCTAACATATTCTATCCTATGGTGATTCCTGGTGGCATTTGCGCCGGCATGGTGAGCTTATCCAGCTCCACCGAAGCGACGGGATATGAACAATAATCGGCTGCGTAATAACCGGCCGGACGGTGGTTGCCGCTCACCCCTACCCCACCGAACGGCCCCGCCCCAGATGCCCCCGTTGTTTGCCGATTCCAGTTGATCAAGCCCGCCCGAAGCTGCCCGCTAACCTGTTGAAAGAGTGCTGGTTCATCGGTTAGCACGGCCGCGCTTAACCCAAAGCGCGTTGCATTGGCAAGCGTCACCGCTTCCACGGCATCCGCAACCCGATAAACCTGCAGCAACGGACCGAAATATTCCTCATCCGGCACATTTTTGACTCCCGTCATATCAATAATCGCGGGCGATAAGAACGGCAAGCCATCGCGCAATTGTTTCATACGTAACAGTACCTTACCACCGAGCTGCTCAAGCCGGTCCTGCGCCTCGAGCAAGCGTCTCGTCTCTTTCAGCGAAATCACCGGCCCCATAAACGGCGCGGGATCCTCATCAAAAGAGCCTATTTTTAAGCTGGTTGCCGTTTTTATCAACAGGTCAAGAAACGCGTCACGTCCTGGCCATTCCGGCAGAATCAAACGCCGTGCGCAGGTGCAGCGCTGACCGGTGCCCGTAAAGGCCGAAAGAATCGTCTCGAGAACGGCCGCCTTCAAGTCGGAAACATTGCTGACAATCAATGGGTTATTGCCACCCATCTCGAGAGCGAGCAGCACCTCCGGTCGCCCACCAAACTGTGCATGAATCGCCTTCCCCGTCGCCGAAGAGCCGGTAAACAGCACGCCATCCACCTCGGCCTTGGCCAAAGCCATCCCGGTTTCGCGCTCGCCCTGTACCAAATTGAGCACGCCCGCCGGCAAACCCGCCTCATGCCATTGTTTTACAATCCATTCTGACACCATCGGCGTTTGCTCGCTCGGCTTAAAAACAATCGTATTCCCCGCGAGCAGGCCCGGCATGATATGGCCATTGGGCAAATGCGCCGGGAAATTATACGGACCATACACCGCCATCACCCCATGCGGCCGGTGCCGCACCACCGCATTACCAACTGGCGAAGTCCTTGATTTAGTGCCGGTTCTTTCCTGATACGCCTCGGTCGTGTAGGTCAATTTCGCGATCACTGCCGCTGCTTCCGAGGCCGCGTCCCACATCGCTTTCCCCGTTTCCTCGGCAATCAGCCGCGCCAGATGATCTTTTTGCTTTTCAATCAATGATTTAAACTTTTCGATAATCACCAAGCGCGTGGTATAATCCATCACCGACCAGCTCGGGAATGCCTCGCGCGCCGCTTTCACCGCCTGTGCGACCAGTTTCTCATCCGCCGCCTTGCCTTCCCAGAGGGTTTTACCGGTTGCCGGGTTCAAAGAGGTGAAGGAATGGCTCCCTTCATCGACCCATAAGCCATTGATATACTGCATAAGAGCTCCTTTTTACCCTACCAACTGCTAGAGCGCGTAATAGCGAACCGTATCGCCAATCGTCACATTCGCACGCCGCGCAACGCGGGGGGTAATGCTTAAACCACCCTCCGCAGTGAGTTCGACCCTTCCGACTGCGCAACGAAAATCACCAAATCGGTCATTGCTAACCATAAATTTGTCGGTTTCCTCATTCAATTCCGATATCGTAACAATTTTTCCATGGCGACTTTTCTGCACAACATCGATCTGCTTCCGCTCCGCCAGTAAGGTGGGGCCACCATCGAAAATATCAATATAGCCATTATACTTGAAGCCCTGCCCCTCGAGCAGCGCCTTCGCCGGTTCGGAAGCCGCATTCACCTCCCCCACCACCTGCCGCGCCGATTTTGGCAGTAAATTAAGATAAATCGGGTACTTAGGCATCAGATCATTGATGAACTGGTTACCCTGGGTGGCGTTGATATAATCCGCCTTGGCGAAGTTCATCTCGAAGAATTTCTTCGGTAAAGCATTGTAAAACGGTGCATTTCCGTCCACATCATGCACCCCACGCATCTCGGCGATCACCGTCTCGGCGAAATAATCCGGGAAGGCCGCCATGAACATGAAGCGCGACAGCGACATCATTTTGCCCATCCGGTCACGCCGATAATTGGGTTGGAGGAACAGCGACCCGATTTCCGTCGCCCCGGTCAAATCATTCGTCACTTGCAGGAGAGTTTGCTTCGAAAATATCTCCAATTGGGTCGAAACTTGGGTGATCGTGGTCAATTTATAGGAGTAAAAGGGCTGAGAGAGACCGATCCGGGCGACAATACCGCATGTTCCGGCGATATGCCCCCCATTTTCGGCATCTTCTAACACAAAAAGAAATGATTCTTGACCCTTTTTGGGGTAATTTCCGGCAAAACTGGCCACCGATGCCTCAATTTTCGCTTTCAGCACCCCCACATCCGGGGGCAGCGAGGTCATCCCAAACCCGGCCTGTTTGGCGAGTTCTAAAATAGCGGCATGGTCATCCAGGCGAGCAGGTCGTAAGAACACAAAAACTCCCTAATTTGATAGACATAGCATAGCTTAACGCGCGCATCGACTCAAGCGTTCTTCACCTCGCCTTGCGCCAGTTTCATCAAAATCAACGCCGAAAGCTGCGCGCGCTCGACGAGGGAGTCGAGATGCACCACTTCTTTCTCCGAATGAATATTTGCCCCGCGCACGCCGAGCGCATCGACATTCGGCAGGCCGTGATGCTACAGATTATTGCCGTCGCAGCACCCGCCGGAAGGTTTAATGCCGATGGTGAGGCCAAGTTCCGCCCCGCATTGCTGCACCAGCTCGAACACCGCCTTCACGGCCGGAGCCATGGGCTTGGGCTTCCTGGTGAAAAACCCATGCAGTTCAGCCCGATAACCATTCTTATGCGATAAGTTTTCCACAAGGTTATTCAGCTCGCCCAGCACCCATGCTTCGTCCTCCACCGCTCGCGTACGTATATTAAAGCGTAGGATCGCAAGATCCGGCACCACATTCAGCGCGCCGCCGCCTTCGATTTTGCCGGGGTTGAGGGTCAGCCCCTCGCGCTGACCGTTGAGCGCAAAAATCACAGCAGTCAGCTCGGCGAGCGCGACGATCGCATTACGCCCATCCTGCGGATTGCGGCCGGCATGCGCCACGCGGCCACGGACCACAATGGTGAAATTGCCGCTACCCTTGCGCTCACCCGCCATGGTGCCATCAGCGAGCGAAGGCTCATAAACAAGGCCAAGTTTTTTGCCCTGCGCCGCTTCTTTTAACAAAGGATCGGACGCAATCGAGCCGATTTCCTCATCCGGATTCAGCAGAACTTGCCAGCCGAGCTGATTAGCCCAGGGGCTACGCTCGAACGCCAGCAACGCATGCAACATGACCGCCAGGCCGCCTTTGAGATCCGCCACCCCCGGCCCGTTCAAAATATTTTCGGAAATTTTTACTGATGTTTGAAAGGGATGATCGATGCCATACACCGTATCCATATGGCCAACGAGGAGGATTTGCACGGGCGCTTCGGGCCGCTTACGGATGCTTAAGCCCTCCGCCATCTCAACCTGAACCGCCTCGCCTTTCGCGTTGATTTGCGTCAAGGGCGCAAGCTTCAGCACGGTTTGCTCGCCACCCAGCGGCGCAAACGCCGCCGCCAATTCCGCGCGCATCGCCCGCAATCCGGCGAGGTTGTAACTGCCGGAATTGATCGCCGCCCAGCGCTCAGTCAGGCCGATCATCGCGGCTTCCTGCGTCGTCACCCAGTCGAGCACTGCGCGGGTTCGCTGGTCCATTTACGCCGCTTTAAAGCCCTTGAGCGCGGCTTTGAAACGCTCAATCCCGGTCGCGAGCTCGGCTTCCGTAATCGTCAGCGGCGGCAGGAAGCGCATGACATTTGGCCCGGCGACCAGCACCAGCACACCGGCTTTGCGCGCCGCTTCCGAAATATCGCCCGATTTACCGGCAAGTTCCGGAATCAACTCGGCCCCGATCATCAGCCCACGCCCGCGCACTTCCTTGAAAAGTTTTAGCTCCGCATTGATCGCATTCAACGCCGCAACCAGCGTTTCACTCTTGGTTTTCACGCCTTCGAGAATCTCCGGTTTCGCCAGCTTCGTCACCGCCGCGAGCGCGACCGCCGCCATCACCGGGTTGCCGCCAAACGTGGTGCCATGGGTGCCGAATTGCAGCACATCGCAGGCTTTTTCGCCCACCAGCATCGCCCCAATCGGCAGCCCGCCGCCAAGGGCTTTCGCGAGCGTTACAATATCCGGTTTGATCCCATCCTGCTCGAAGGCGAAGAGCGTGCCGGTGCGGCCCATGCCCGCTTGAATTTCATCGATGACCAGCAGCGCGCCGAACTTATCGCACAACGCCCGCAGATGCTTCAAGAACCCGGGTTTTGCAGGCATCACCCCGCCCTCACCCTGCACGGGCTCGACAAAAATCGCGCAAGTGTTTTCATCGACCAACGCGTCGATCGCCGCTTCGTCGTTGAAGCGATCGCAATAGATGAACCCACCCGGCATCGGCTCAAAGCCTAGGTGATATTTAGGCTGCGCGGTGAGCGTCACCGTCGCCATGGTGCGGCCATGAAAGGAACCGTTGAAGCTGATGATATTGCGTTTTTCCGGCGGTTTTCCTTGGTCCGCAGCATATTTACGGCAGAGCTTGATCGCCGCCTCGTTCGCCTCGGCCCCCGAATTGCTAAAGAATGCTTTCTTCGCAAACCCCGATGTTTCCACCAGTTTTTCCGCCAAACGGATCGGCGGCTCGGTGAAAAAGATATTGCTCGTATGCCAGATTTTGCGCGATTGGCTATCGAGCGCCGCCAGCAAATCCGCGTCTTGGTGGCCAAGGCTGCACACCGCAATCCCCGCCCCCAAATCGATGTAATCTTTCCCGTCCAAATCCCACACGGTCGCGCCTTTCCCGTGGTCGAGAATCATCTCGCGCGGCTTATAGTTGGGCACATAATACTGCTTGCCTTTGGCAATCAGCTCCTGCGTGAGCGCGCCTTGGTTATGGGTGCTGGGGGGAAGTTGCGACATGGATTTTTTACTTTCAGTTGATGATGCTTCTATTTACGCATAAACCATTGCCACAATCAAATAAACCCCATGCAGTGCAACATAAATCATGGCTGAGCGCGCCGCAATCCACCTGATTATTCACGGGCGTGTCCAAGGCGTCGGCTACCGCGCCTGGACGGCGGGCACCGCGAAGCGCTTAGGGCTTGCCGGCTGGGTGCGCAACCGGCGGGATGGAACGGTGGAGGCGGTATTCACCGGCACGAGCAATCAGCTAGCCGCCATGCGCGCCGAATGCGAGCGCGGGCCGCTGGCTGCGAAGGTCACGCATATCGAGCAAACGGAATGGCAGGGCGAGCTGCCTGTGGATTTTGCGCAACGTCCGACGCTGTAATCAACACCCATTAGACATGCGGTGTGAGCGTATACGCTACGCGAAGCCACCTTGCGTAATATTCTTTTCCATCCCAACAAGTGGCGGTAGGCCCTAGCGAATTAAACCCGCGCGAACATGAAGATTTCATGATAATTGGGAAGTACGCCGCACTGCCAAAATATCCGAACCTGTCATCAAGCTGTCACATTCTCCTGCTAGCCTACTAGCTGGAGAAAAAATGATTTACCAAAATACTGCAGCTGCGGGGAAGGTCGCGTCGGTCGAATTTACGGCGGAAAGTGGCGTATCGCAGGCCTTTATCCGCGTGCCCAGCACCGCGGCGGAGGAAGTACGGGGCTGGCTTGGCGACCCTGCCCTCAAGCAGCAAGTCATCTCTGAAACCACAAGCGACGGCGAAACGCTGATCGTCACCCGTAGTGCCGAACCAGCGCAACATTTGCTGCAGGCTTTGCTGCAGCATGGCGAGTCGCTCGCCGTGCCGCCGCCCGCAAAAAAACCGTTCAATCCCTGGGCTTGGCGCGGCGTCACCAGCATGGTGGGGCAAGGGCTGCAGCTCGCCTCAAGCATACAAACCAAGGGCGCAACGATCAGCGAGCGCAGCGCGATTGCCCTCTTCGCGACGCTCAATATGGGCGCGAACCTGATCAACTTTTTCTTCGGCGGGCAGGAAAAGGACGACCCCCACCAGCTGCGCCTGCTGAAGAACCGGTTCAATGCGAAATTCGCGCCCTATGCCGCCAATGACGGCATGCCCGACCCGGAGGATACAATCCTTAGCCACCGCCCGTCACCGAAGGAAACGCTCGGCCAAACCAGCTACCGTTTGCTGCGCGCCTATTCGGTCAGCTTCGGCGAAATCGGCCTGCGCACCCTCGCCTCGCTTTCGCTCGCGTTTCCCATTACCCATTGGAGAGATGCCGCGCAGCATTTTATGAAGGGCGAGACGCTCGCCGGCCGCTTCAAGAATTTTTACACCACCGCGAAATGCCACCATCCGGCGACGTTTATCGTCGGCCTCATGATGCTGACCGGCAAATTCGTTTCCTTCGCCTCGAAAGAGCCAGATCCCTATAACCCCACCCCGCCCTCATGGCTCGACATTTTCCGCGAAAAAGTGACCTTTCGCCTCAGTTCCGTGATCGAGGGCGCGGCGGCGACTTACATGGCTTATGACCGCTTCAAGAACAAAAAAATCCATATCGGCGGGACCGAACATCCGGATTATTACGGTGGCTTCGGCAATGTCGTGTTTGTCGGCGGCTATGGCGTGCGGCTCATGGCCCCGTACGGCTCGCGCGAGGTGAATATGCCCGAGCTTTACGCCCATGTAGCCAGTGGCCTCGCGCAAGTGCCCTCCGATAAGCGTGCGGAGCTGACGGCGCAGGCGGCGCAGGAGATTTACGAACATTTCAAAACGCTACCGGCAGATAAAAAGAACCCGATGACCATCGGCACCATTTACGAAAAACTGCAGGCCGAGCTCGAAACCTACCACCAGATTCCCCGCACAATAGTTGCGCCTACCCCACGCCTGCAACTCAGCGGTGAGCGCCAGCTTGGCACGGCCATTTCCCCACAACTTACTGTACCAACTCTATAAATTAGGATTTGAGCAATATAAGCGGCAACTTCTATGTCGCCTTCCTACCATCATCGCGCGCACCTCACCCACGTCAAACGTGCATTTTTTGAGGATGGCGCTTGCAAAATGGCCCTCACCGACTATGGTCGCCCTGTTCAACATCACCCTTTAAGTGAGGAAATCATGGCTATCACGACGAAAAAAATTACCGGTACCAACGGGAATGATTTTATCAACCCATCCGCAACCTATGCAGACACCGCATTCAACATCTCGGCGCTGAACGGCAATGACCGCATCTATGGTGGTGATTTCAACGACACCATCGCTGGTGGTGCAGGCAACGATATGATCTTCGCTAGCGGCGGGAACGATTCGATCAATGCCGGCGACGGTGACGACGATGTTTCGGGCGGCGCAGGCAATGACACCATCGTTGGTGGTCTGGGCTCGGGCTCCACATATTTTCATGGCGATGAAGGCGATGATGTGATTCGCGGCGGTAACGCAACTTCCTTCCTCTATGGCGATGAAGGCAATGACTCCATCACCGGCGGCGGCAGCGGCGACTATATCTTCGGCGGCACCGGCAATGACACCATCAACTCAGGCGGTGGTGACGATTTCATTGCTGACGATAAAGACAATAATGGCGGCGGCAACGATCTGATTTACGCCAGCGCCGGCAATGATATCGTTGTTGTTTCCGAGAACGACACGGTTTATGGCGGCGACGGAAATGACAGCGTCTATGGCGGAGCGGGTAGCTCTCTATTCGGCGGCGTCGGCAATGACGAAATTGGTGTTTCCACCAGCGTCAATAGCGACGGTAGCATCAATTATTCACTGAGCATGATCAACGGTGAAAACGGCAATGACCGTATCCTTTCTGAGGGGCCAAACGTGGTTGCCAATGGCGGCACGGGCGACGATACCTTCCTCGTCGATGTTGCTTCGAATGGGGCTGACCACAGCCATGTTGTCCTCACCGGTAGCTACGGCCATGACACGTTCGAATTCTACGCGACCTCCAATGGTGTCGACAGCGTCCATGGCGGTTCGGGCGATCCGTACACCGCCTCCACCAATGACTGGGTCGTCACCGATTTCAACGTGAAGGAAGATTTCCTCTTCCTGTCGAAACAGGTGAATGGCACCGACCATGTTTACAACGCGGATGCGATCAACAATGTCAGCTTCACCGGCAGCGGCAAGGACGAATCGACCGTGATCAGCATGTTCACGGATGGCGGCTCGACCTATACCATCACCCTCGTGGGCGTGGACCACAAGGAGTGGGCACAGCTGCATTACGAAGCAGTGTAACGCACTGATTCAGCCAATAACGAATACGGAAGGGAGGCTTCGGCCTCCCTTTTTCGTGCGTTATGCTGCAAAAATTGCTGCATATTTTTGCTGCAGCATTTGGTCGACTTCTTGCATGGTTACAGGCACACCCATTGCATGCAATGACGTCACCCCAAACTCGCGAATGCCACACGGCACAATCCCTGCATAATGGCTCAAATCGGGGTTTACATTGAGGGCGATGCCATGGCTCGTCACCCATTTTTGCACCCGCACGCCGAGTGCAGCAATTTTCGCTTCGCCCTGTTTGGTTTGCACCCAAACACCGACACGCCCCTCACGCAAAAAACCCTCGATGCCGAACTCGGCCAATGTTGCAATAATCCAATTCTCAAGCTGCTTCACATAAGCGCGCAAATCCGGGCTGGCAGCGCCCGCTGGCATATGTTTCTTAAGATCGCGCATGAGGTATGCCACGCGTTGCCCGGGCCCATGATAGGTCACCTGCCCCCCCCTACCCGTCTCATAAGTTGGGAACGGCGAGTTCCCAAGCACATCGCCCGCCACAGCACTGGTCCCCAGCGTATAAAGCGGCGGATGCTCGACCAGCCAGGCCAATTCCTCAGCCTCCCCCGCCTGAATCGCCGCCACCCGCTCAGCCATACGCGCCAAAGCATCCGGATAGGCAATCAATGAATCTGCAATTTTCCATTCCATATCATCAACATGGCGAGTTCCCGGGGCGATGCAAGCCCGATTGTCACGTAACTGTCATTTTACCCGGGGTGGCGCATTTGTTAATCTTTATTGATTCTTTGCACCCGCAACCTTAATTCACGCCCAATTTCATCCCAACCAAGGAGCGTTGTGACCACGAAAAACGCGACCACCCAC
>JBEHYI010000040.1:0-12785 GCA_048498255.1 Pseudomonadota bacterium
CGCGCACGGCTTTGCGGATGCCAAGGGGGATGGAGACGAGGTAGATGATGAGGGTGGTCCAGAGGCCGAGCGAGATGGAGACGGGGAGCTTCTCGCCGATGAGGTGGAGCACCGACGTGTCGCGAAAGAAGCTGTTGCCGAAATCGAACCGTGCGTAGGATTTTAGCATCAGCCAGAAGCGCTCGGCGGGGGGCTTGTCGAAGCCATACTGTTTCTTGATTTCGGCGATGAGGTCGGGGTCGATGCCGGCCGCGCCGCGGTAACCGGATGCGTTGCCGGAGGTGGTGGTGACGGCGCTTGCGGCCATATCCCCCGCACTGCCGACGCGGTCTGCCGCGCCGTGGCCGCCGGGGGTGGTGAGTTTGACGAGGAGCTGCTCGACGGGCCCGCCGGGCGCGGCTTGGATGATGACGAAATTGATCAGCAAAATGCCGAGTAGGGTCGGGATCATCAGCAGCAGGCGGCGGGTGATGTAGGCGATCATTTTGCACCGCCTTTTTCGGCGTCTTTTGCCCACCACGTATCGAGCCCCAAGCTATAAGCCGGCGTTACTTTCGGGCGACCGAATTGGTTCCAGTAGGCGACGCGCCAGGCGGAGAGATTCCAGTGCGGGACGATGTAATATTCGTGGGTCAGCACGCGATCAAGCGCGCGGGAGGCGGCGCGTAGGTCGGTAAGGTTTTGAGCGTTTTGGATGCGGGTGGTGAGGTCGTCAATCGCGGGGTTTTTGGTGCCGGCGAAATTCTGGCTGCCCTCGATATCCGCCTGGCTCGAATGCCAGTAGAGATATTGCTCGGTGGAGGGGTAGAAGAGGCCGAGATTCCACCAGACGGAGACGATGTCGAACTGCTTTTTCTCGACGCGTTTTTGGTATTGCGAGGCATCGACATAGCGGAAGGTGGAATCGATGCCGAGTTTGCGCAAATTTTGGCGCATGATGGCGATGACGCGCTCGAAGGTTTTTTGCGTCATGAGGAATTCGATGGTGAGCTGTTCGCCGGTTTTTTCGTTCACGCGTTTGCCGTCGCGCATGATCCAACCGGCATCGTCGAGCAATTGTTGCGCGCGGATGAGATTGTCACGCGCGAAGCCGGAGCCATCGGTGGTGGGGACGGTGTATTCGGCGGTGAAGATGGATGCGGGGAGGCAGGAAGAAGGAGTGGTTCGTGACTCGTGACTCGTGGCTCGTGGCTCAGGCGGAGAGGCTGGCGTGCCCTCTCCCCTTGTGGGAGAGGGATGGGTGAGGGGGCGGTGAAGTTGTGTGCCAATCTGTTCGGCCCCCTCACCACTGCGGCTAAGCGCTCCTTCGGAGACGCTAAGCCTCGTTGCCTCTCCCACAAGGGGAGAGGCGGCCCCAGCGGCACTGCCAGTATTTTTACTGCAGCGATACGGCTCCAATAACTTCAACTCATCCGCGCCCGGCAAGCCTTTCGCCTCGAACTCCGTGTTGTTGAAGAAGCTTTTGCCGCGTTCGTAAGCGCCGTAGAAAAGGGTTTGGTTCATCCATTCGAAATCGAGGGTGAGGCCGATGGCTTCGCGTACGCGCACGTCGGAAAATTTGCTCAGGCGCGTGTTGAAAATGAAGCCCTGCATGCCGCGGGGGATTTTGTTGGGAATGAGGGTTTTGACCATCTGCCCGGATTTGACGGCGGGGATGTTGTAGGCAGTGGCCCAGTTGCGGGCGATGAATTCCTCGTAATAATCGAACTGGTGGGATTTGAGGCCCTCAAGCGCCACCGTGTCGTCGCGATACACATCGTAGCGGATCGTGTCGAAATTGTTGAAGCCGCGCTGGGTAGGCAGGTCCGCCGCCCAGTAGTCGGGATCGCGGGTGAAGGTGATGGAGCGGCCCGCTTCGACATTGCTGACTTTGTAGGGGCCGGAGCCGATGGGGAGGGCGAGGGTGGTTTTGTCGAAGGCGATGCAGCCGGTTTTATTGCCGTTGCCTTCGCAGAAATAATGTTTGGGGAGAACGACGGTGGCGGCGGCAACGAGCGGCAATTCGCGGTGCTCTTTGTCGGCGAAATGGAAGCGCACTGCATGCGGCCCGCGCGCCTCGATGGTCACGGTTTTGATGCGCACTTTATAGGTGGGGTGCCCCTTGGTTTTGAACATGTTAAAACTCCAGACCACATCGTCGGAGGTGATGGGAACGCCATCGCTGAAATGCGCTTTGGGGTTGAGGGTGAAATCGGCGTAAGCATGGTCGGGCGCGACGGTGATGCTGCTAGCGATGAGCGGATAATACGACATGGGTTCGTCGTAGGAAGGCACCATCAAGGATTGGTAGACATAGCCGTCTACCCCGGGGGCGGCGATGCCTTTCAGAATGTAGGGGTTCATGCTGTCGAACGCGGCGGAGGTGCTGAGCTTCATGCTGCCGCCTTTGGGGGCGGATGCGTTCGCGTAATCGAAATGGTGAAACCCATCCGCATATTTCGGCGTGCCCCACAGCGCGATGGATTCCGCGGCTTGGGCGGGGGCGGCAAACAGGAAGGCAAGGAGCAGGACCGCGAAGCGTTTCATGGGGCGAAGGTTAGCATTGCTGCGAACGCCGTCAAAACAAAAGGGCATCCTGTCGCCAGGATGCCCTTGAATCTCGTGAGTTGTTGCGCTTACTTCTTCTCAGCCGGTTTGGCGGCAGCGGTCGGCAATTTGGCCGGGCTGTCGGTCATTTTGGTGGCGATGTAGGCGATGACGTTCGCGCGTTCCTGATCTTTCGAAATGCCCGCGAAGCTCATCATGGTGCCGGGCACGGTTTTGCCTGGGCTCCAGAGGAAGGCGTTCAGCGCATCCGGCGTCCAGCTCTTCACTTCGCCCGCGTGCTTTTTCATGGCCGCCGAGTAGTTGAAATCGCCCACGCCAGCAACCGTGCGGTTGACCACGCCCCAGAGATGCGGACCGATTTTGTTGGCGCCGGCTTTGGTGGCGTCATGGCAGGTGGTGCATTTTTTCTCGATGAAGGCTTCACCGGCGGCAACATCCGCGGTGGCGTAGAGTGCGGAGAGGTCGCCCGGACCGGTGGGGGCAGCGGCACCTTCCGCAACTTCCACCACTTCGACCTTATAACCGCGATGCTCGGCGGCCTGTTCGGCGTGGTGGGCCTCGCCCTCCGGGTTACCGTAATAGAGCGTGTCGGTCACCTTGCCGGTCACCATGCCGATCAACCCGGCAACGAGGATGGCAGCGGCGGCTTTGTTCATATTGAGGTTCGACATGGTGCGAGTCCTATGTTTTGTTGTCATTTGTACGCGCTCCCGGTAATCACGGGGGCAATGATTGGGCGGTAGCATACGCTTCGCGCGCCCGCAACTTTTTTAGAAAAGGTAAGCCGCATGTCCGTCCTGATTGTCATTCCTGCGCGCATGAAAGCCACGCGTCTGCCGAATAAGCCGATGGCCGAGATTGGTGGCGTGCCGATGATTGTGCAGGTGTGGAAGCGCGCGGTGGAATCCGGCATCGGCGAGGTGGTGGTGGCGTGCGACGGTGAGGAAATTGCGGGCGCGATTCGCGCAGCGGGGGGTGTTGCGGTGGTGACGGACCCGGATCATCCGAGCGGGTCGGACCGGATTGCAGAGGCGATCGAAAAATCTGCCGTGGAGAAAAAGCACGATATCATCATCAACCTTCAAGGCGATGTGCCGACGCTCGAGCCGCGCTTGTTGCAGGAGTTGTTGCTGCCGCTCAAGGACTCCAAGGTCGATATCGCGACGCTGGTGACGCCAATTATGCGGGCGGAAGAGCATGAAAATCCGGCAGTGGTGAAGGCAGTTATCTCTTTGAATTCAGGCACGAAAATTGGACGCGCGCTGTATTTTACTCGGGCGGTTGCGCCCAGTGGCGAGGGGGTTCGGTATCATCATATCGGCGTCTATGCCTATCGCCGTGCGGCGCTCGAAAAGTTCGTTTCGCTGCCGCCCAGTGGCCTCGAACTGCGCGAAAAGCTCGAGCAACTGCGCGCGCTCGAGGCTGGAATGAGGATTGACGTATGTGTGGTCGATACGGTACCACTCGGCGTCGATACGCCTGAGGATTTAGAACGGGCGCGGGAAATTTTGGGGTAAGCACATGACGAAAACCTACGATGTGGTCGCGATCGGAAATGCGATTGTGGACGTATTATCCTTTTGCGACGAGGCGTTTATCGCGAATCAGGAAATGCGCAAAGGCACGATGCAATTGATCAATGCCGAGCGTGCGGAATCGCTCTATGGCGCGATGGGTCAGGCGGCGGAAGTGAGCGGCGGTTCGGCGGCGAATACGCTCGCGGGCATGGCGGATCTGGGCGCGAAGACGGCGTTTATCGGCAAGGTGAATAAGGATGAGCTTGGTCGGATTTTTCGCCATGACATGAACGCGATTGGGGTCGAGTTCACGACGCCGGATGCAACGAATGGCGTGCCGACCGCGCGTTGCCTGATTTGCGTGACGGGGGATGGCCAACGCACGATGAATACGTATTTGGGTGCCGCCGGGGAAATTCACACGGATGATGTGGATGTGGCGCTGATCGAGAAGGCGAAAATCTTCTACGGCGAAGGCTATATGTGGGATTTGGACGTGACCAAAGCCGCGCTGCGCCACGCGTTTGACGTTGCGCGCAAGGCGGGGACGAAGATTGCGTTTACGCTCTCCGATGTGTTCTGCGTCGAGCGTAGCCGCGAGGATTATCTCGCGATGATCAAGAATGATTTCGATATTTTGTTCTGCAACCATGACGAGGCGAAGGCGCTCTATCCGGGCAAATCGCTCGAAGAGGTGATGGATTTGCTGCAAGGCCAATGCGAGGTGATTGCAATCACCTGCGGCTCTAAGGGTTCGGTGATTCTCACCAAAGATGCGCGGATTCAGGTCGAGGCGATTTGGGTGCATGAGGTGGTGGATACGACGGGCGCGGGCGATCTCTACGCGGCGGGCTTTATGTATGGCCTCACGCGCGGGTTGCCGCTCGCGGAATGCGGGCGCTTGGGCTCGGCCTGTGCGAGCGATATCATCACGCATTTGGGCGCGCGGGCGCAGAAGCCGTTGAAACGGTTGTTGGCGGCTTAAGAAACGGAGCAAGCAATGTACGAGAAACTCAAAAACATTCCCACCTCGCGCAATGGCAAAATGGCCTATGGCATTTTCGCGGCGTTGGTGGCGCGCAGCATGATTAACTCGGCGGTTGAGACTTTCCCGAGCAACCATGACGGCGCGCTGATGGGATTCTTGATGGCAGGGCTGATGACCTATACCGCAGTGCTTGCGATCATCCGTTACGATACCGGCCGCCCGCTGTTTGAGACGGTGGCTAAGCGCTAGTCTCCACCACCGCTTTCAGGCTCGCCAAACCCTGATCGAATTGCCTTGCCACCATCGCGTCGCAATTCATGAGGAGGCCCATGAGTTTCGCCATAAAGCTCGCCTGCCCGCTCATGCTCCAGGCGACAAGTGTGCCCTCGGTTTGCGGTGTGAAGGTGAAAATCGCCTCGTTGGTGGCTTTCATCGGTTTTTCGAAATCAAGCCGGAACATAATGCGCGATGGCAGGGTGCTTTCGGTGATGGTCATCGCGCCGCTGCCGACTTTCATGTTGCCCTTCCAGCTCATGTTGGCACCGACTCCTTCCTCCGGGCCGGAATAAATGCTCACGGCTTCGGGGTCGAGCTTCGCCCAGGGCGACCAGGCTTCCCAGCTTTTGAGGCGGTTGACATGCGGAAAAATGGTGTCGGGCTTTGCGTTCATTACCAAAGTGCGGGTGAGGCTGAACTGATCCGGCCGACGGCTGGCGAGGAAGCAGATCAGTATGACGGTAAAAATGAGAATGAAAAAAAGTGGCATGGCGGTTCCTTTCAGCAGATGCAAGAAAGCATAACCATTTGTAAAAACGGTGCCAGCAAAAAGGAATCGGTATTGCGCGGTGTGTGGAATCGGCTAGAGCTGATCGCATGGAACGTTATTTCACGCGACGCGCGCTGTTTATTGCTTGGCTGAATTTTTACTCGGGGCTGCCGCTGGCGCTTACCGCAAGCACGCTGACGGCGTGGCTGGCGGAGTCGCATATCGACCGCGCGACGATTGGGTTGTTCGCGGCGGTGGCGACGCCGTATGCGTTTAAGTTTGTATGGTCGCCGTTGGTGGATGGGCTGCGTTTGCCGCTCATGGGGCGGTTGGGGCGGCGGCGCAGCTGGTTGCTGCTGACGCAGTTTCTGGTGGCGCTGATGGTGTTTATCATGGCCTCGAGCGACCCGGCGAATGGGGCGGGAATGACGGCGCTAATTGCTTTGTTCGTGACGATTTTCAGCGCGACGGAAGATATTGCGGTGGATGCATTTCGTGTCGAGAGCTTGCCGCAGGAAGAGCAGGCGACCGGTGCGGCGATGGCGATTTTTGGCTACCGCATCGGCATGTTGATTTCAGGTGCGGGCGCATTGTGGCTCGCCGATCATATCGGCTGGCATGGCACCTATTTGGCGATGGCGGGGCTGCTCGCGACCGGCATGTTAGTGCCGCTGTTGGCGCGGGAGCCCGCGGTGCCGGAAAGTGCGGTAAAGCATGCGCCGAGCCATGGGGTGATGGGGCATGTGCGGGTGTTTTTTCGTGAGTCCGTCGTCGCGCCGTTTGCCGATTTTATGACGCGGCCGCTCTGGCTCGCGGTATTGATTTTCGTGGTGCTGTATAAGCTGGGTGATGCATTCATGGGGACGATGTTCAATCCGTTCTTGCTCGATCTCGGGTTCACCAAAAGCCAGATTGCGCAGGTGGTGAAACTCTATGGGTTGGTGGCGACCTTGACTGGCAGTTTCGGCGGCGGGTGGGTGGTGACGCGCATCGGCATTTACCGCACGCTGCTGATTTGCGGCGGGCTGCATATGCTGACGAATTTGCTGCTGGTAATGCTGGCGTCGCGCGGGGCGGATCTCGAGTTTCTGACGCTGAGCATCGTGCTTGAAAATTTCAGCAGCGGCATGGTGGGCGTCGCGTTCATCGCCTATATCAGCGCGCTAACGCGGGTGAATTACACGGCGACGCAATATGCGCTTTTAAGCTCATTCGCTGCGGCGGGGCGGACCTGGCTTTCGACCAGTTCGGGCGCACTCGCCGATGCGGTGGGTTGGGCGCAGTTTTTCACCCTCTCAAGCCTGATGGCGATTCCGGGGTTGGTGCTGCTGGTCTGGATCGAGCGCCGCAAGAAAGCCGCCGCGTGAAAATGGCGAACTACTTCGTCATTGCTGATGCTCAGTCGGTTATGTAGCGCTGCTACACGCCCTCCCTGCGCTCAGCAACTCCTCGTATTTCATCCATTTTGACGCGGCTCCGGCCAGGCTTGCGAAATTTTTGTCTCACTCCTTTACATGGCAAAATGATTTTGCTTAAGTGCATCCATTCAAGGGGGAAGAAATGACCAGAACCGTACTCGCTTTAGTGATTGCAACTGCACTGCTAACGGCGTGCGAAACCATGGATGGGCTCGGCCGCGATACGCAGAAGCTCGGGAATAATATCTCCGGTGCGGCGGCCAAACATAAGCCGCAATAATTACGCGCTGCTTATATTTTTTGCGCGCGGTCCTTACCGCTTCTTGATGCGTGGCTTGGCATGGTGAGGGCACACCTCATTTAAGGAGTTCCCATGAACCATGTTGCCAAACTTACCCTTGCTTTTGTCGCGACGGCTTTCCTGCTCAGCGCGTGCGAAACCACCGAAGGCTTGGGCCAGGATACGCAGAAACTCGGTAAGAATATCAGCGATTCGGCAGAGCGTAATAAGCCGCGCTAGTCGTGATTTATGAAGCGGGGCCTGTGGTAACGCGGGCCCCGTTTTGCTATTCCCAAATCGCGAGTGGCGGCAGCGACATCAAGATCGCTTCCGGGTTGCCACCGGTCATGAGGCCAAAGCGCGTGCCACGGTCATACAGCAAATTATATTCGGCGTAGCGCCCGCGTTTTACCAACTGATGGTGGCGCTCTTCGGCGCTCCAATCTTCGAACATATGGCGGCGGATGAGGGCGGGGTAAATGCCCGCGAAGGAGCGGCCGATGGCTTGCGTGAAGGCAAAGGCCTCGGTCCAGGTGAAGGCGGCATTGGCTGCGACTTCCATGCCAGCGGCGGTTTTTTCTTTGCCGACACCACCTTTGCCGAATTGGCCGGGGCTGACTTTTTCCGTATCCGTGCCCAAATGATTGAGGCCCAAATAATCATAAAAAATACCGCCGACACCGCGGGCGACATTGCGGTGGGGGATGAAGAAATACTCATCGCACCAGGCTTTGAAGGCGGGGTAGAAATTCGGGTCATAGGCGTCGCAGCTTTGCGCGAATGCGTCGTGGAATGCGGCGGTATCACGCGGGTTCTCGACCATGGGGTTGAGGTCGCCGCCGCCGCCAAACCAGAGGCGGGTGCCATCCCCCACCGTGATCATGCGCGTGTTGAAATGCGCGGCGGGCACTTTGGGCGAGGCCATATGAGCGACGAGGGAAATGCCGGTCGCCCAGAATTGAGGATTCGTTGCCGCGCCTGGAATTTCCTTGCGGAATTGTTCCGAGAATTCGCCATGGACGGTTGAAATATTTACCCCAACTTTTTCGAAGACACGGCCCTTCATGAGGCTGATTTCCCCGCCGCCGCCTTCGGGGCGATCCCAGGCCGTGCGGGTGAAGGTGGCTCGGGGCTGGGGACTGGAGGCTGGTGAGCTCGCAGCAAATTCCACCTCGATCCGTTCGAACTCGGCGCAAATTTGGTCGCGCAGATGGCGGAACCAATCGGCAGCGGCGGATTTTTTTTCCTCAAGCGTCATCATGCCAGCATAGCTAGCGCAATCACGGATTAGAGCAACGATTATTGCTTCAGCGCGTCCGAGAAATCGAGATCATAGCGCTTTACCTTCGGGTTCAGCACTTTGCTATATTGCTTGAAATCGATGCCGTTGAAATCATTCGTGCCATAGGTCGCTAGGTAATGGTCGACATTGCTTTTGTCGATCAACGCCATTTTGGAATGCAGCGTCACGCCCTCATCCTTCGCGAAATCCTTGCCTTTCAGGTAATCATGCATGATGACAACTGCCCAGGCGCCTTCCATGAAATGGCCGCCGACGGTCGCTTCGATCTCGCCTTTTTTCACGGCATTCAGCCCATCCACCGACCAGTCGAGCCCGGCGGTGAGAATATCCTTACCCGGCGTTTTTCCAAGCTTTTGAATGCCTTGGACGACGCCCATAGCGGTGGTGTCGCCCACCGCCCAGATGACGGTCGTCGCCGGGTAGCGCTGCACAAGATTCTGCGTCATTTGCGCGGAGAGATCGGTCAGCCATTTGCCGGAAACGATTTGGGTAAGCACCACTTCCGGATGTTCGGCAACAAAGGCTTTGAGGCCCTTCACGCGCTCGATCGATGCGCCATCGGCGATGTTGCCTTCAATCGCGCCCAGGGTGATTTTGCCATCTTTTGCCAGGCCTTTTTTCTTGGCTTGGGCGAGCAGATATTGCGCCATCAGCTTGCCGCCATAGGCGTCATCCGGCAGCATGCGGCCGAGCCAGAATTTGTATTTCTCGCGCGGTTTGCCGATTTCCACTTCTTGCTCGGGGTCGATGTCGGCGTTGATCAAGAACGCGTTCACTTGGTATTTTTCAGCGAGCTTGATGACGTCCGGCCCGTTGCGTTTGAAGGATTGGAACAGCACTACATCGGGCTTTGGCTGTTGTTTCAGCCGCTCCTCGAGGCGGGTGATGCCGGTGACCTGGTTCCAGTCGGATTTGATACTTTCGACCTCACAGCCCAAATCCGCACAGGCGGCGTTGCTCGCGGCTTCGAATAATTCCCAGAACGGGTGATTGGTATCGGGCCGCAGGATGACCACATGTTTCAGCTCGGCGGCGTGTGCGCTGCTGAGCGCGGTGCAAGCGAGGAACAAAACGGCGACGAAACGGCGGATGGGTGACATGGGCGACTCCTTGGAAATTCGCCTTCTTTATGCGAATGGGTTTTGGCGCTTGTCAAAAAAACTTCCGCAACTGGGGGTTGCTTATGCATGTTTCCTTAAGCGCTGTTGCTGGAAGCAAACACCCAATGTTGTTGGCGCGCTGCTTCGGCGACGAGCATGCCCGCACACATCGCGACATTCAGCGAGCGCACGCCTTCTTGCATCGGGATCATCAGCAGCTGGTCCATCGCCGCGTAGAGCTCACGCGGAGTGCCCGCGGATTCGCGCCCGAGCATAACGTAATCGGACGGTTCATAGGCGATGTCGGTGTAGCGTGTAGCGCCATCGGTTTCGAGCAGCATGAGGCGACCGGGATGGTGTGCGCGATAGTCGAGGAAGGCCTGCCAATTCACATGGCGTCGGTAGTTCGCTTTATGGATGTAATCCATCCCCGCGCGGCGGAGCTTCGCATTATCGATGGGGAAGCCACACGGCTCGATGACATGAATCGTTGCGCCCATGCAGGCGGAGAGGCGCAAGCACGCGCCGAAATTTTGCGGGATGTCGGGCTGGTAGAGAACGAGGTTGAGCATCAGGACGATCTAGCAGGTCTTACGCCAATGCCCAACGAATTTGGTAAACAATTCGGTGCGAATTAGCGACAGCGCGGGGCGATTATTGCGAAGCTTGGGGCATTGTGCCCGCATAGCTTGACAGGGGAGAATCGAGCTAGTAGCTGGCGTGATAACGTATTCTAACTGCCGTGAATAGCGGACCGAGGTTCTATGAGTGTAGATTCCAATTCTTCGAGCAATGCCCACGCGCCAGAAAGCGGCCCACGCCGCGATTTTCTGCTCCTCACCGCGCAGGCGATGGGGGCGGTTGGCGCCGCAGCACTCGCCTGGCCGTTGATTGATAGCATGAACCCATCGGCGGATGTGTTGGCGCTGGGTAGCACGGAAGTGGATTTGGGCGCGATTGCGGAAGGCCAGGAAATCAAGGTGATTTTCCGCGGCAAACCGGTGTTTATTCGCCACCGCACTGCGAAGGATATCGAAGCGGCAGCTTCGGTGGATGTGACGACGCTGCGCGACCCGGAGCCGGATTCGGCGCGGGTGAAAAAAGGCAAAGAAAAATGGCTGATCATGGTCGGCGTATGTACCCATTTGGGTTGCATTCCGACCGGCAACGGCTCGGGCGAATTCGGCGGCTGGTTCTGCCCTTGCCACGGTTCAGCTTACGATACGTCAGGGCGCATCCGCAAGGGCCCGGCACCGAAAAATCTCGTCGTCCCGGAATATACGTTCCTGTCGGACACTAAAGTGAAAATTGGTTAGGAGCAGGAACAATGGCCCACGCACCGCAAGAAGAAAAGCCAGGCATCAAAGGGTGGATCGAGTACCGTCTGCCGGTATTTTCGATGTTGAATAACGCGCTGGTTGTTTACCCAACACCGCGCAATTTGAACTATTTTTGGAATTTCGGTTCCATCGCCGGGATCATGCTGGTCAGCCAGATCCTGACCGGGATTTTCCTCGCCATGCATTACGCAGCGAACTCAGCCATCGCGTTCGATTCGGTCGAGCATATCATGCGCGACGTGAATTACGGCTGGCTGATGCGCTACATGCATGCGGTTGGCGCCAGCATGTTCTTCATGGTGACTTATGTGCATATTTTCCGCGGGCTCTATTACGGCTCCTACAAGCGCCCGCGCGAGCTGCTCTGGTTCATCGGCATCATTATTCTGCTCGTCATGATGGCGACGGCCTTCATGGGCTATGTGCTGCCATGGGGCCAAATGAGCTTCTGGGGCGCGACGGTGATTACGAGCCTGTTCTCGGCTTTCCCAATCGTGGGTGAAGGTATCCAGACCTTGCTCTGGGGCGGCTTCTCGGTGGATGACCCGACGCTGAATCGCTTCTTCTCGCTGCATTTCTTGCTGCCGTTCGTACTGGTTGGCATCGTCATGGCGCATTTGATGGCGCTGCACCAGCATGGCTCGAGCAACCCGACGGGGATCGATGTGAAGGGCCCGCAGGATCAGATTCCCTTCCACCCGTATTATACGGCGAAGGATTTCTTCGGCTTCAGCGTGTTCTTCATGTTCTTCGCGGCGTTCGTGTTCTTCGCGCCGAACTATTTGGGCGACCCGGTGAACTATGTTCCGGCGGACCCGATGGTGACGCCGAAACATATCGTGCCGGAATGGTATTTCCTGCCGTTCTACGCGATCCTGCGCGCGATCACGTTCGATATTCCGCTGTGGGTACCGGGGCTCGCGCTGCTGGGCTTCTCGTGGATGTTGCGTAAGCCGCAAGCCGCACGCGTGTGCAGCGGTGTTTGCCCGCTTGGCATCCTGCCGATTTTTGCCAATTTCCTGCCGAAAAAGCCGGTAGGCTGGTGCGTGGTCGGCGTGCTGGTTGCGCTTGGGGCCATTCTCCTGCTCACCGGTTTCGGTGGGGCATTCATTCCTTCGAAACTCGCGGGCGTGCTCGCCATGTTCGGTGCGATTCTGATTCTCTTCGCGCTGCCGTGGCTCGATACTTCTCCCGTGCGCTCGAGCAATTACCGCCCGGTATATCGCATTTTCTTCTTCATTTTCGTGGTGAATGCGCTGGTGCTCGGCTATTGCGGCAGCAAGCCGCCGGAAGGGATTTTCCCGATTCTGTCGCTGATCTGCACTGGCTATTACTTCGCGCATTTCCTCCTCGTGCTGCCGGTTTTGGGCCGCATCGAGAAGACCAAACCGCTGCCGGAATCGATCGCGGCTTCGGTGCTTGCGAAACACGCTAACCACGCCCATCACTAGGAGTTCGTGATAATGAAAAATTTTGTTCGTTTCCTGAGTGTGGCGCTGCTGATGGCGGCGGGCATTTAGGCTTTG
>JBEHYI010000041.1:0-12546 GCA_048498255.1 Pseudomonadota bacterium
ATCCCATACATATTTTTTGCAGTGGTTTTTGGCGTGCTCGCGTTGTTTTGCGGCTTCGACATCGGAATCCGGCACATAGCATGCTTGCGTACAGCTATACTGGGTTGCCCATACATCGCGCGTGCATTGTTGCAGGCATTCCGGCTCCGTCCATTCCGTACAAAATATGCCGTGCGGCGCGAAGGAAGTGGCTAAAAATCCTGCGGCGCCGATGACGGCAACTGGAACGATGTAGAGAGCTTTATGCACTCTAATACCCCTCCGGCATCGCGGTGAAGGCAGCTTCGCGTTCGATCACTTCGGCGGTTTTGAAAATGGTTTCCTCGTCGAACGCGCGGCCGATGAGTTGCAGGCCGAGCGGCAGGCCCGCTTTGCTTAAACCAATCGGCAGCGCAAGGCCGGGGAGACCCGCGAGCGATGCTGGAATCGTGAACACATCGTTCATATACATGGCGAGCGGATCGTTCTGATTTTCACCAATCGCGAACGCATCTGATGGTGCCGTGGGGGTCAGCAAAATATCGCAACGCTTGAAGGCTTCCTTGAAATCCTGCGCGATGAGGGCGCGGATTTTCTGCGCTTTTTTGTAGTAGGCATCGTAGTAACCGGCGCTCAGCACGTAAGTGCCAATGAGAATACGGCGCTTCACCTCGGCACCGAAACCGGCGGCGCGGGTTTTCTCATACATATCGTTGAGCGAATCACCCTCATCCGTCACGCGCAAACCAAAGCGCACGCCGTCATAGCGCGCGAGGTTGGAGGAAGCCTCCGCCGGCGCGATGATATAATAGGCCGGCAGCGCGTATTTCGTGTGCGGCAGGCTGACATCGACAATTTGAGCGCCCGCAGCTTTGAGGATTTCGACACCCTTCTGCCACGCCGCACCAATCTCCGGGTTCAGCCCTTCGATGCTGTATTCCTTCGGCAGCCCCACGCGCAGGCCTTTGATACCCTGGCCTACGACGCCTTCAAAATTCGGCACGGCGAGTTTGGCACTCGTTGAATCTTTCGCGTCATGCCCCGCCATGGCTTGAAGGGAAATCGCCGCGTCACGCACCGTGCGGGTCATTGGCCCGGCTTGATCCAGCGACGAAGCAAACGCGATAATGCCCCAGCGCGAGCAGCGGCCGTAAGTGGGTTTAATGCCGACAATGCCGGTAAACGCCGCGGGTTGGCGAATCGATCCGCCCGTATCCGTCCCCGTTGCCATGAAGCCCAGGCGTGCGGCCACTGCGGCGGAGGAACCACCCGATGAACCGCCGGGCACGAGCTTCTTCTCCGGTGCATCCTTCCGCCGCCAGGGGTTCACGCAATGGCCGTAATGGCTGGTGATGTTCGCCGAGCCCATGGCGAATTCGTCCATGTTCAATTTTCCCAGCATCACTGCGCCTTCGCGAAACATATTGGCGGTGACGGTCGATTCATATTCCGGCTTAAAATCCTTCAAAATATGCGACGCGGCTTGGCTATTCACGCCCTTCGTACAGTAGAGATCCTTGATGCCGACGGGAATGCCCTCGAGCAGCCCGGCCTCGCCTTTGGCGAGCTTCGCATCCGCCGCCGCGGCTTGCGTGAGCGCGATTTCCGGCGTGTGGTGCACGTATGCATTCAGCGCCGGGTTATGCTTTTCAATCGCCGCAAGATGCGCTTTCGTCAGCTCCACGGAGGAGATTTTCTTCGCCTTCAACGCGTCGCGCGCTTGCGATAGGGTCATGTGGGTGAGCTGGGTCATTATTCGATCACTTTCGGCACGGCAAAGCAGCCATATTGCGCATTGGGCGCGTTTTTCAGCACGGCTTCTTGGATGCCGCCATCGGTCACAACATCTTCACGCCAAGGCAGCAGCTGGTCCGACACGCTAGCGAGCGCGGTCACACCGTCCGTATTTACTTCGGAAAGCTGCTCGATCCATTTCAGGATGCCATTGATTTCACGGGCATAATGCGGCAATTCATCCGCGCTCAGGCGAATACGCGCCAGCGTCGCGATATGCTGCACTTCTTTGTCGGTCAGGGCCATAGCTTCTCCTTCGAGGGTGGGTTTTTAGAGTGACAAGTGACCGGTGACAAGTGATAAGTGTCCACCCGTCACTGGTCACCAATCACCTGTCACTTATGTCGCCCAAAACCGTCTACTCCCTCGCCGAATTCAAAACCCTGCTGCCCGCGAAGGGCCGACTCGTGGGGCTCGATGTCGGCACCGAAACTATCGGCGTGGCGGTGAGCGATGCGACGCGCCTGATCGCAAGCGCCGATCTCACCATCTATCGCCGCAAATGGAGCGAGGATTGCGCCGCGCTGACCGCGATGATGGAGGGGCAGGAGATTACCGGTTTCGTCGTTGGCTATCCGCTGAACATGGATGGCACGAGCGGCCCGCGTGCCCAGGCTACCCGGGCTTTTGCGCGCAATCTGCAAAGCGAATTCCCGATTCCGATTCTGCTGTGGGATGAGCGTTTATCGACCGCCGCGGTCAACCGCATGATGATCGATGAGATGGACATCAACCGCAAACGCCGCGGCGAACTGGTCGATAAACTCGCCGCGAGTTATATTTTGCAGGGTGTGCTGGATGCGCTGGGGAATGAAGGCGCGGTGCATTAGCGCTCAACAAAACTAGAAACACAACGCCCAGTCACTTCCTCAATGAGTGATCTTCTTTCCCGCCCTAATTTTTTTCGGTTTTTTTCGCCTTTTTCTCTATCAAAAAGCGGAGCGGATTCATGTACAAAGTTGGCGGGATCAAGATCATGATTATTTTGCGAGACAGCGTAATAGTGGCGTTGCACACGCGATAACAACTTACCATCTTCTTCAATTGCTGAAATGATTGGCGCACGTTGGGCAATAACTCCGCTGAACGTGGCTGGCCTATCTATACCGTGATGGTTGAGCACAGTTTGTGCAAAGTAATTAACGCTATCTTTCGGTTTCCGATCTGCTGGAAACACCTTTTTTTCTTCTGTCATCGCAATGCTCCTTTTTTACAGAAATAGCAGAAGCATTTGCTAAAAATATGACAATTCCGTGAAGATTAACACTACTCCATCCCCTCAATCACCCGCCCCAACCGCGTGTGCAGCGCCATCAGCAGGCTTTTGAGGCGCGAGGGCTTGGCCCCCTTCTCCTTGGCGATTTGCTCGCGCATGGCGGCGAAGGCTGCCCAATCGAATGGGGCGTTTTTGCGGGCTTTGGTCATACGCGTGAGCGCGATGCCGCTGATTTTATAACGCTCGGATGGCGATGCGTCGCTAAAAGCAGACATACTTGTCTCCTTGTTCACTCGAATAATCTCAGGCTTCCTGCCTGTTTCCCATCATGCGCGACAACGCCCGAGAAACCAAGCATTTTTTATTGCTTGCGTAAAATTCATGCCAGCCGCTACGCTCGTACGCGTATGTACGTGAGCGACTGCATTCAAATTCTGATCATCGGCTATGCTTTGGGCAGCATTCCGTTCGGGGTGGTGCTGGCCAAAATTTTCCGGCTGCCGGACCCGCGCTATATCGGCTCGGGTAATATCGGCGCGACGAATATGCTGCGCACGGGGAATAAGAAGGTAGCACTCGCGACGCTGCTGCTCGATGCTGCGAAGGGTGCGGTGGCGGTGCAACTGGCGTATCGCCTGCCGACACTGCATGTGGCGGCGGATAGCACATTGATCGACGATCTATTCCAGCTTTTGCATTATGGCGCGCTGGCCCTACTCGCCGCCGCACTCGGCCACATGTATTCGCCCTGGCTGAAATTCAAAGGCGGCAAAGGGGTGGCAACGCTGTTTGGCGGTGCGTTGGCGTTTAGTTGGCCCGTGGGCATGGCCGGGTTTTTCGTGTGGGCGATTGTGGTGTTCACCACGCGGTTTGTGTCGCTGGGTTCGATTGCGGCGCTCGTCATTGCCCCGCTCATCGCTTGGCTGCGGGTGGATGGCACCAGCGCGCTGATCCTCGCCATCGCGAGCGCCATTGCGATTTACAAACACCGCGAAAACATCAAGCGCCTGCGCCAGGGGTTTGAACCGCGATTGAAGTTCGGGAAGGGAGATTCTGCATGAGCAACTTCATCCCCAATCCCCATTTGCGCGGCACCGATCCCATCGACGCACTCCGGTTAATCCGCAACGAGCAAGTCGGGCCGATGACTTTCTTCCGACTGGTAAAATTCTGCGGTTCGGTAGCGAAAGCATTGGAAATGGCGCCCGGCATCAGCAAGCGTGGCGGCCGCGCGAAGCCCATTCGCATCGCCACCCGCGCGGATGCGGAGCGTGAGTATAAAGCCCTCACCGCCTTCGGCGCGACGCTGCTGCTCTACGGCGAGGAAAGCTACCCGCGCCTGCTGCAACAAATCAACGATGCACCGCCGATTCTCACCGTTAAAGGCCACACGCATCTCGTCACCAACACCAATCTCATCGGCATGGTCGGCGCGCGCAACGCTTCGGTGAATGGCTGCAATTTCGCGCGTAAACTCGCTGGGGATTTGGGCGCGGCGGGCTATGGAATTGTCTCGGGTTTAGCGCGCGGCATCGATGCGAGCGTACATCGCGGCTCGCTCGCCACCGGCACGATTGCGGTGATTGGCGGCGGCATCAATAATGTGTACCCGCCGGAAAACGCCGCGTTGTTCGAAGAAATCACCGCGCAGGGGCTGCTCATCAGCGAATTGCCGTATGGCGCGGAGCCGCACGCACGCAGTTTCCCAGGCCGCAACCGCATCATCGCCGGTATGTCGCGCGGAGTTGTCGTTGTCGAGGCGTCGCTCAAATCCGGCTCGCTGATCACCGCCGATTACGCGAATGATTACGGCCGCGATGTGTTCGCCATCCCCGGCTCGCCGATGGACCCGCGCTGCCACGGCACCAATAAATTGCTGAAAGACGGCGCGACAATGGTCGAGCGCGCGAGCGATATTTTGAGCAACTTATCGCCGCTCGGCGCACTCCCTCTCGCCGAGCAACAATCCATGAATTTCAACGAAAAAACGCCCGAGATGCCGGACGAGCAAACGCTCGATCGCGCCCGCGAACTCGTCCTCGAATCGCTTTCGGCAAGCCCCACCCTGCTTGACGATGTGCTCGCCGCGACCCATCTAACCCCGCACATCCTCATGGCGGTTTTACTTGAACTTGAACTCGCCGGTAGGCTAGAACGCCACGCCGGTTCGAAAGTGGCGCTTCGGATGAGCGCGGAACGACAAGGAGAATTAGTGTGACGAAATCTGTCGTGGTGGTGGAATCGCCATCCAAAGCGAAGACGATCAATAAATACCTTGGCAGCGATTATACGGTGCTGGCGAGCTTCGGCCATGTGCGCGATTTGCCATCGAAGGATGGGTCGGTGGAACCGGACAATGATTTCGCCATGCATTACGAGGTGGATGACGATTCGAAAAAGCAGATGGGCGCGATTGCTGGCGCGCTCAAAGGCGCAGATATGCTCTATTTGGCGACTGACCCCGACCGCGAGGGGGAAGCGATTTCGTGGCATGTTTTGGAAGCGCTGAAGGAATCGAAAAAACTGCCGAAAGATATCGGCGTGAAGCGCATTGCGTTTCATGAAATCACCAAAAAAGCGGTGACGCACGCCATCGAACATCCGCGCGATATCGACATGAATTTGGTGAATGCGCAGCAGGCGCGCCGCGCGCTGGATTACCTCGTGGGCTTCAATCTTTCGCCGGTGTTGTGGCGCAAATTGCCAGGCTCGCGCTCGGCGGGGCGTGTGCAATCCGTGGCGCTGCGCCTCATTTGCGAGCGCGAATCCGAGATCGAAATTTTCCGCGCGCGGGAATATTGGGACCATACCATCACGCTGCAAACGGGCCTGGGCGCGAGCTTCAACGCGCGCCTGACGGAATATAACGGCGTGAAGCTCGACAAGCTCGCGTTCACCAACGAGCAAGTCGCGCGCGATGTCGAAAAAGTGCTGAAGAGCACCGATTTCAAAGTCACCACCATCACCCCGCGCACGGTGCGCCGGGCGCCCTACCCGCCGTTTTCGACCTCGACCTTGCAGATGGAAGCGAGCCGCAAGCTTGGCTTCGGCGCGAAACGCACCATGCAAGTGGCGCAGAAATTATATGAGGAAGGCCTCATCACCTATATGCGAACCGACGGCGTGACGGTGAGTGCGGATGCAATTGCCGATGCGCGCAAATTTATCGAGAAAGATTACGGTGCGAAATACGTGCCGGACTCCCCGCGCATGTACAAAACCAAAGTGAAAAATGCACAGGAAGCGCACGAAGCGATCCGCCCGACGGATCTTTCCAAACGCGCGGATTCGCTGGGCGACAGCGAGCAAGCAAAACTTTACGACCTCATCTGGAAGCGCATGGTGGCGAGCCAAATGGAAGTCGCGCTGTATGATCAAGTCGGCGTCGATATGCATGACGCCACCAAGCGCCATGCCCTGCGCGCCACCGGTTCGGTGCTGAAATTCGACGGCTTCCTCTGCCTTTACACCGAAGTGCTCGAGGAAGACGAAAAAGAGAAAAAAGACGGCGAGGAAAATGCCGAAGACGACAAGCAGCGCCTGCCCGCGATGGAAGTGGGCGAACCCTTGCGCACCAAAGAGGTCGAGGCGGCGCAGCACTTCACCCAGCCGCCGCCGCGTTATTCGGAAGCCTCGCTGGTGAAGCGTTTGGAAGAACTCGGCATTGGCCGCCCCTCGACCTACGCTAGCATCATTTCCGTCCTCGTTGATCGCAATTATGTGAAACTCGACAAGCGCCGCTTCACCGCGGAGCCGCTTGGGCGCATCGTCACCGCGTTTTTGATGAGCTATTTCGAGAAATATGTCGAATATAGTTTCACCTCGAGCCTTGAAGAAAATCTCGACCTCATCGCTGATGGCGAGCGTGATTGGAAAGAGGAACTCCGCCTGTTTTGGAAAGATTTCCACGCGAAGGTGGAAGACAGCAAAAAACTCACCATCAGCGATGTGCTGACGCATGTGCAGGAATTGCTCGAGCCCTATATTTTTGGCGTGGGCGATGCCGCAGCGGCCGCGAAAGTATGCCCCACTTGCAAAACCGGCACGCTGCATTTGAAGACCGGGAAGTTCGGTAGCTTCCTTGGCTGTTCCAACTATCCGGATTGCAATTTCACGCGTCAGCTGACCGGCAACGCGGCGGAGAATGCGGAAGGCGCGGCCGGCGAAGGAGAGGAATTCCCGCGCACGCTCGGCACCGATCCGGTAAGTGGGCAGATTGTCACCATCCGCAAAGGCCCGTATGGGGTGTATGTGCAATTGGGCGAGGAGAAAAAACCCAAGCGCAGCTCACTGCCCAAGGGCACGCATCACAGCAGCGTCGATCTTGAGAAAGCCTTGTCGCTCCTCGCTTTGCCGCGGGAAGTAGGCTTGCATCCAGAAACGGGCTTGCCGATTGTGGCGAATAATGGTCGCTTCGGTCCCTATTTGCTGCATGATGGTAAATACGCGAATCTCGGGCCGGAGGATGACATTCTCACCATCGGCATGAACCGCGCGGTGACGGTGATTGCGGAAGCGCTCGAGAAGAAGAAAAACGGTGGCCGCGGCGGCGCGCCGGAGCCGCTGAAGGAGCTCGGTGCACACCCAGAGACGAACGAGAAAGTCGTGATCCTGAAAGGCCGCTACGGTCCCTACATCAAATATGCGGGTAAAAATATCACCCTGCCGAAGGAGATGGAGCCGAAGGAGGTGACGCTGGAGCAAGTGCTGCCGCTGCTACCAGCCGCGGGTGCGAAATCGGGTGGAAAGAAAAAAGCAGCAGCGAAGAAGGCCCCAGCGAAAAAAGCGGCGGCTAAACCTGCGGCGAAAACGGCTGCTAAGAAACCTGCTGCTAAAAAATCAGCGGCGAAGAAGTCGGCTTAACCCGCCAGCCGCATCTCCTCGAGCGGCACGGCGACTTCGCCTTCATCGAATCCGTCCCAATAGTTGATATGGGCGGCGCGGACATGGATCAGAGTAATGCCCGGCGTATCGAGCCCGTTCGCGAACCATTTCTCCATCGAGGGCTGCCAGTGCCGCTCCATCACCGCGCGTTCGGTAACGAGGTTGGCGTGGCCGGACACGCAAATATACAAATGCGGCGCAAAGAGATTGCGGCGGCCTTCATAGACCAGGCAAATTTCCGGCCGCTGGCGCAGATCGCTGACGCAACTCATCTTATCGAGCGTGAAAAAATATGAATCGCCGTTGTAATCCACATCGCGGTTATTGCTCATCGGGCGGCTTTCGAGCATGCCGGTCGCATTTTGCGTGGTCATCATGCACACATCGAGTTTTTTGAGCGCGGCGCTGACGTCTTTCATGGTTAATTTCGACATAATCACTCCTTGGTTGATAGGCTCATCAAAAACCACAGCGCGTAAAGTTTCGATTCGATCCTGACGGTTTTTCGTGGCAAAGGCTTGACCGGCACGGCGAAATGGCTACATTCAGCGCATGAGCACGAAAGCCAAAATCTACCGCCCTGCAAAAACCGCCATGCAATCCGGCAAGGGAAAAACCCTGCTCTGGACGCTGGAATATGAGCGCCCCGCCCCCGGTCGTCCGGATGCGCTGATGGGATGGAACACGATGGCGGATACGATCGCGCAAGTGAAGCTCCATTTCGCGACGAAGGAAGAAGCGATCGCCTACGCCACGGCGAAAAAGCTGGATTACGTGGTGAATGAGCCAAAAAAATCGGCCATTCCGCCCAAGGCCTATGCCGAGAATTTCAGCGCCTATAAGCGCAAGGCGTGGGATGGCAACTGCTAAGGGCAGTTGGTCATGAGCAAAGCCTTCACCAAAGAAGATGACGGAAACGAGCCGGACGAACCCGCTGCCGAGGACGCACTCCCCGCGGGCGAGAAAAACTACATGACCCCCACCGGCCACGCGGCGATGGAGCGCGAATACCACGAGCTGTTTTACAAGGAGCGGCCGAAGGTGGTGGAGGTGGTTTCCTGGGCGGCGGGCAATGGCGACCGCTCGGAAAACGGCGACTACATTTACGGCAAAAAGCGCCTGCGCGAGATCGATCGGCGGGTGCGGTATTTGGGCAAACGGCTCGAATCGGCGGTGATTGTCGACCCCGCGCAGCAGCAGGGCTTAAAACAGGTGTTCTTCGGCGCAACGGTGACTTACGCGCGGGAGGATGACAGCGAGCATACGGTGACGCTCGTCGGCCTCGATGAGGTGGATTTGAATGCGGGGCGCATCAGCTGGCTCTCCCCCGTCGCCCGGGCGCTGATGAAGGCGAAAATGGGGGATTCCGTGCGGGCGCAGATGCCGGCGGGGCCGGAGATGCTTGAGGTGTTGGCGATTCGGTATGTGTTGAAATAGTGGCACCGATGTGGCCCCAAGCTCCCGCTCCCCCCTTGCGGGGGAGCCAAATCACGCTGCTCCCAACTCTCCAAATGCACTCACCTCGTTAAGCGTGATTTGGTGGGGGGTCTTTCTTTGACCTATTTCTCCGCCACAGTTTTTGACGCGTTTTGCACCCCCCACCAAAACGCTGAAGAAGCGTTTTGGCTCCCCCGCAAGGGGGGAGCGGGAGCGTGGGGCGCGGACACTGCCTTACTACAACTTAATGCCCACTGCAGCTCTCATCCTATCCTTCTTCCGAGAGGGGGAAGGGATGCCCCATTCCGCGATTTATAGTCTTTTCAACACACTAAATTACCGCGATTCAGCCCTAAATTAAGGGTATTTTCCCCCATTCCGTCATAAAACTGTCACAAATCCGGCGTATAGTGTAAATTGGATGGGTAGGCCATCCGAAGGAGTAACTATGAAGCGCTTTACCGTTCCGTGCGATTTCAACGGCGTGAAACACCCGTTCCATGTCTATATCGGCGATCCGAACCCGAAGAAGCACCCGCTGCAATTTCAAAGCTGGTGGCTGAGCTCGGAGCGCGGCGGGAATATTCCGCAGGACGTGATGGATAGCTTCGAGAAACTCTTCAAAATTTCGCAGGAAAATAACGTCTCGTTCGAGGATCTGTGTGTGTATGCGCTGGGCGCTGCGCAGCAGGAAGAAGCCGCGGGCGGGGCCGTCGCACAAGCATAGGATGGGTATTGGCCTTTGACACGACAGATGGATTTTTCGCCCCGCCGCCGGAGCTGACGGAGGAAGAAAAGCTGCGTGAGGCCCATGCGAAAGCGCTCGCCGAGCTCCAGCAATTGCAGGCCATTCAAGCCGCGAAGGAAGCGGATTTCGAGAATGAGCGCTACTCGCGCCATGAGGTGGCAGGCTTGGGCCGCTATGTGATTCCGCGGGTGACGGGCTGGAAGCCGCTGCTCGAATTGATCCATGATCGCGGCGAGATCAACATCGATTTCTCGGCGAATGTGTACCCGAATTTCGACGGCATTATCGGCGAACATTTCCAAAGCCCGCATCTGCTCGACCCGCTGGATGACCAGTACGAATCGCGCGAGTTCGGCCTGTTCGGCCGCAAGAAATACGAGGATTTGCGCGATAACCTCGCTGCGGTCCGCAACTTCCTGATGATCAGCTATTTCGCGACCGAGCCCGCGCAGCTTTCGGAAGCGAAGGCCAAGCAGGCAATGGCGGAAATCGCGGCGTATGTCGGTGATGGGCTTTACAACAACTTCCTCTGGGGCGGCATTATCCCGAACCATGACCCGAGCCAGCCGCATATCGATATGCACGAGGCGATGGAGCCGAATGGCCGCGGCGCGCAATATATTTACGAGCAGATTTTGAAGCGTCAACGCCAGTCGGATTGGTGGCGGCCGCTCACCGCCGTGATGGCCTTCTTCGGCGGCCATGCGCCGGAGGATTGGAAGCTGCCGGACTCGCACCACACCCATTTCACGGATTTCTTCGAGAAGGATATTGCGCCCACCACGCAGGTTCCCGGCAATGCCAGCATGGCGGAAATCAACGGCGCGATCATGGCGAGTGTCGCGAATGTGGAGGCGATCAACCGGCGTCAGGCGGAGCTGAACGCGATCAAGGAGCAAAACGCGCAAGCGCGCGAGATGAACGACCTCGGCGATCATTTGCTTTTCCGCGCGCAGGAGAGCACGAGTGTGGCGCTGATGGATGTGGGCGCGCGCCAAAACGCGGTGGAGCTCGCAAAGAAAATATTGAAAGGTTTCAAACTCTCCATCGGTAATCTTAATGTGATGGATGGGCTGAAGCTGAACCCTGCCGACCCGGCAGGCACGATCGGCCAGCTCGATTCCGTCGCGCGGATTTACACCAGCTTGCTCGCCTGGGCGAAGAGTACGGGTGATTCCGCAATTCTGCAAAACCCGGCAGTTACGGCGGCGGCACAGGCGCTCGGGCAATTGGGGTATCTGGCGAAATATGAAGCGCTGCGTTTGGCGGAAGCGGCGAAAAACACCAAGCTAATGGCCGCCCTCACCGAGCAGCTGCGGGCTATTGCGTCGCAATCGCCTGCCTATGTGCCGAAAGCCGGTGAGACCTTCAACAGCCTGTTCGATAAGGTGCAAAGCGGCATCGACGCGGTGATGAACCGCACGCAGGAGGTGAGCGTCAGCGGCGGCCAAGTGGGGCACACGCTGGGTGGCAGCATCGGCGCCATGCATAGCGACCCGGTCGCCGGGGCGGCGCAGCAGGCGGGCGCACAAGCGGCGCTTAAGCGCAATGCGGAGGCGCTCGCTGCCGATCAGGCGATGGCGGAGGCGAAAGCGCAGCAGATCAATAGCCAGCTTGCCGCCCAGGCGCGCAAATCCGGCCAAACGGCCCCTGCTCCCACGCCGTCGCGCGGGGGCACGGTGGGCCGTGCATCACTGAATGCGGCGCAGGCAAACAAAGCGCGGGTCACCACCAATACCAGCACCACGCGCACCACCGCGCCGATTACTTCAGCGCAACCAAACCGCAACCCAACCCTGAACCCGGTGCAGGCCGCACGCGCGAATGCGCAACATCACCATGATGAAGAACATGAGCGCGAAGAAGCCGCGCGGCGTTTGAATGCGCAAAAGGCTACGGCGGCGATCAAAGCAACGGCTGCAACCAAGAATGCAACAAAAGTGGCCGCGAATAAAACCGCGGTTGCATCGGCCGCGAAGCGGATGGATACGATCGATCTCAGCGGCATCAAACCCTGGGATATGAAGAACGTGACGGGCAAACCGATCACCCCGGGCCGCTCCATCGACCCGGCGCATGAGCGCAACAGCAGCGTCCACCAAACGGGCGCGGCCAAACCGGCCGCGCCGACTGTGCCGGGCGCTGCCCCCACCGCCGCGCATCACGAGGATGAGCATCTGAAGCCGATTCAGCCGCCCGCCGGCGTTCCGCCGCGGGGTGGTTATTCGCGGTAGCCAAGCGCCCCTTCCCGGCAGCGCAAACCAGCCTATAATCACAGCATTGCAGCACGCGTCGATGCAACCCAATGCAACGGATTTAACAACGCAACATGCCTAAGCTTTTGGGGGAAAACTAAACCTTCTCCGCCGCGGTTGCAGCGTTCGGGTCGAAGTTCGGGTTCAGCGGGCCGTTAAGCTGGCGTTTCGGGCCGCAGGGGCTGCCCTCGAGGCCAACGCAGGGGCTTTTCAGCACCTCGATCTTTTCCGAC
>JBEHYI010000042.1:0-12345 GCA_048498255.1 Pseudomonadota bacterium
AATACCGTCACAAAACCGTCATAAATCTATTTTACATTACATGTTCGATTTCTGTTTTCATTCAACATGCTCCTTCACGGCGCATGGAAAACAGTACGAGACGCGCGGTCATGCGAATGATCGTGCATACGTAGTTGTCTTGCTTATTAAGAAAGGAAAGCACGGCATGAGTAATACATCGCTCTCTGCCTTTATTCTGGAACTCCAGAAAACCGGGCAGAAGGGAGAACCGCGCTCCATCATCATTGGTGATGTGCAGTTCTCCTGCATAATCTCGGCCGACGGAGATATCTCCGTCACGCCGATGCGGTATGAAAACGGCAAGTGGGACGAGGTGGCAGTTAATGTGCCCCTTACTTGGGCTCAACATCTCGACCCAAAGGCAACGGTCTTTCAGCACAGCCTCTACAGCGAGCTTCGCATCACCGCCTAACCTAGTGCCAAGCGTAAAACTCGGTCAAAAGGTCCCCCTCAAAAGGGACCTTTTTTCTTGGCCACCAGCTCACTCCCCCGCCCGAAACCGGTCAATCCCCTTCACCACCGAGCTCACCACCAGCTCGCGATATTCCTTCGTCAGCAGCAACCGCTCATCGGTTTCGTTGGAGAGGAACCCAAGCTCGATCAGCGCGGCGGGGATGTCCGGGCCCTTCAACACCCGAAAGCCCGCGAAGCGATGCGTTTTCTGCAGCTTGGTGATGCGCCCGCTCAAACTCGCCACCACCGCATCCGCAAACATCGCGGATTTATTCATCGTCTCGCGCTGGGTCAAATCAATCAGGATGCTCGCCACATCAGCATCCGTCTTGGTCAAATCGATGCCGGAGATTATATCCGCCTTGTTCTCATGCTCCGCGAGCGCCGCCGCCTCATCGTCCGATGCGTTTTCGGACAGCGTATAAATCGACAAGCCGCGCGCCTCCGCCCGCGGGTTCGAATCCGCATGGAAGGAGAGGAAAATATCCGCCTTTTGCTTGCGCGCAATCGCCACACGGTCCTGCAGCATCACGAAATGGTCGTTCTCGCGCGTCATCGCCACGCGGTAACGGCCGGTGCCAAGCAGCGCCTCGCGCAACGCCAGCGCGTAATTCAGCGTCACATCCTTCTCATGCGTGCCGTGCAGGCCAAGCGCGCCGGGGTCCTCGCCGCCATGCCCGGCATCGATAATCACCAGTGGTTTCGCCTCCGCCTTCGCTTTTTTGGCAGGCGTTTTCAGCGGCCCGTTCGGCAAAATCTCGATGGTGAACGGGTTCCCCGGGCTCACCGCCCCGATTTTCGCCGGGCCGTTCAGGTCCAGCACCAGGCGCGAGGTGCTGGCATCAAACTGGCCGAAGCGGATGGATTTGACGAGCTGCCCGGCATAATCCTCCGGCAGTTTAAGCCCCGGCGCGGTCACTTTCGGCAAATCGATCACCACCCGGTCCGGCCCGCTAAGCGCAAAGGCCTTCCTCGGCACCACGGGCAGATTCGCCTCGAATTTCAGCAGCTCGGCATTATTCTCCCCGGCCTCGATGGCAAATGCCTCAAGCGTCGCGGTGGACTCAGCCTGCGCCGCAAGGCCCAACACCACTGTGAGGGTAAGAAGAAAAACCGAAATGATCCTGCGCATAGGGGCGGGATTAAAGCACAGGCGCGAGCCATGTCATGGGATTTTTGGGAATGATGAACAGGAAAAAGAAAACCCTGCCTCCGAAGAGACAGGGTTTTGAAGTATGGTATTGGCGAGTTTTTAATCCGCCACGATGTCTTTGAATTTTGCTTTTATACCATTGGCTTCGCCCGTTTTGATCTTTACGACCCAAACACAGCGCACGATAAATATGTATGCCAATGCGACAAACATAAATTCCCTATCATCAAATCTGCCAAGGGCAGCCTTGTGTAGAAAAATATAGGTGATTGCCAAACTGGTCATAAAAATGCTTACGGCCAGCCAGAATCGTGTGACAGGGGGCAACAGAAAAAGTGGACGAAAAAGTACCAGAATAGTGAGGGTACTTATTGCCCCCAGAATGTATGTATTTTTAACAATACCCCATACAAAATCATTCGGTGTGGTGAGATAGCCAATACCGAATCCGGCCAGCACCAGCAGAGCGCTGATTGAGGCCGTCGAAAGGTAAGCGAAAAACTTGTTCATCGTCTAGCTCCATAGTTCACAGCAAGTTGCTGCATAGAATGTGTCTCTGAACGGGATGCTCAGATAAACACAAGAAAGTACCTCTGTCAGAATACACTACTTATATGACAGTTTGATGTCAGAATCGCTGGTTTATGAGGAGCTTGACCCCATTTGATAAATCAGCCCTTTTTCACCTTGCTATCCCCCACCCTAGCCCCTATATTCAGCTTCACGAAACGAGATTCGGTGGCCGCCCGGCCCATGCACGACATGTCCCCGGGAAGCGCTCACCGTGTAGGATTAACTTTTGCAATTGACATGCGCTTGGAAGCGCGAACGATGGCATCATACGGAAACATCACGAGAAATTCCCTCCCCCCGCAGATTGAAGGCGGTGGCGGAGCTGGGCTTTTCGCTTTGGTAACTCTTGGACTATGCGCTGGGCGAAGCCCCGCATCAGAGGAGTGCGGGCGCTTATAGTAAGCCCCGCGCCGCTTACTTGAAGCGGCTTTTTCGGTGATCCTGTCGTCGCGAATTCAGGCGCGAAACAGGAGACTTTATGACCAAACGCATGCTAATCGACGCGGCGCACACGGATGAAACCCGCGTGGTGCTGCTCGATAACGACCAGGTCTACGACTATGATTTCGTGACCAGCTCGAAAGCCCAAAACAAGGGCAACATCTACCTCGCCAAAATCACCCGCGTCGAGCCGTCGCTGCAGGCGGCCTTCGTGGAATATGGCGGCGGCAAACAGGGCTTCCTGCCTTTTTCCGAAATCCACCCGGATTATTACCAGCTGACGGCGGAGGATAAGCAAAAGCTCCTCGCCGAGCAAATCGCCGAAGCGGAAGCCGAGGAAGCCGCTGAGGACGAAGCCTTCGAGCGTGAGCAAGCTGCGCGCGAATCGCGCCGGGCACGGCGTGACCGTGGCGAGGAAACGGATCAGGACGAGGACGATTTCGCCGCCGAAGACGAGATCAATGTGCCGGAGCAAGGCCCCTCGAGCGAGAGCATTGTCGCCGTGAACGAAGCCGCCGGTGCGGATTCCGCGATTCTCGCCTCCATGCCGGAATTGCCACCGGTCGAAATCCCCGCGAGCTTTGTCGAAACCGCGCATGCGGAATACAATGTCGAGCCGCTTTCGTCCGAAAGCTTCGCCGTGCATTCGGATGCGCTGGCTTTCGACCTGCCGGAAGAAAACGGCAGCGCACCGACCCTCGATGAACATGGCAACGACCTGTCTCCTGAAGCCTTGGCGCAGGGTGAAACCTCCGCCGAGGATGGCGAAGAAACCCGCCGCCGCGGGGGTGACCGTGGCGAGCGTGGCGGCCGCCAATCCTTCCACCGCCGCTACCGCATTCAGGAAGTCATCAAGCGCAACCAGATCGTTTTGGTGCAGGTGATTAAGGAAGAGCGCGGCAATAAAGGCTGCTCACTCACCACCTATATCTCGCTCGCAGGCCGCGCCGCGGTGCTCATGCCCAACTCGCCCAAAGGCGGCGGCATTTCACGCAAAATCACCGACCGCGAAACCCGCAAACGCCTGAAGGAAGTGGCATCCGAAATGCGCACCCACCGCGGCATGAGCGTCATCATCCGCACCGCGGGTATCGACCGCACCAAGGCCGAAATCCGCCGCGATTACGAATATCTTGTGAAGCTCTGGAACCAAATCCGCGAGCAAACCCTCGCCTCCTCCGCCCCCGCGCTGATTTACGAGGAAGGCAACCTGATTAAACGCTCGCTTCGCGACCTTTACACCAGCGATGTCGAGGAAGTGATCGTCGAAGGCGAACCGGCCTACAACGAAGCCAAAGAATTCATGCGCATGCTGATGCCAAGCCACGCCGCGCGCGTGAAACTCTACAAGGAATCGATGCCGATTTTCGCCTACGCAGGCGTCGAGGACCAACTCGCCGCGATGACGGAACCGCAAGTGCGCCTGCCATCGGGCGGCTATCTCGTGATTCACCCGACCGAGGCGCTGATCAGCATCGACGTCAACTCCGGCCGCTCCACCACCGAGCGCAATGTCGAGGAAACGGCAATCAAAACCAACACGGAAGCCGCGATCGAAGTTGCTCGTCAGCTGCGCCTGCGCGACCTTGCAGGCCTCATCGTCATCGACTTCATCGACATGGGCTACGGCAAAAACCGCAAGCTCGTCGAACGCGCGATGAAAGACGCGCTGAAGGCAGACCGCGCCAAAATCCAGGTCGGCCGCATCAGCACCTTCGGCCTCATGGAACTGTCGCGCCAACGCCTGCGCCCTTCGATCTCCGAGGCCATGGGCGTCATGTGCCCGCATTGCAAAGGCACCGGCTACATCCATTCTGTCGAAACGGTCGGCATACAAATCATCCGCACGCTGGAGAAAGAAGCCGCAACCGGCGAATATGCCCAGCTGCGCGTGACCACGCACCCCGAGGCGGCACTGTACCTGCTCAACGAAAAGCGCAGCACCCTGCAGGCGCTCGAGCAGCGCTACAATGTCAGCGTGTCGATCTTGATGGATGCGAGCATCATCACCGGCAACCACCGCCTCATCAAAGTGACGGCGGAAGGCAAAGAAATCATGCATGACGGCAGCAAGCCGCAGCGCGAGCGTGAGCGCGGTGGCCGTGGCCGCCGTGGCGGTCGTCGCGGTGGACGCGAGGGCCAATCGGGCAATGCGGTCAATTTCGACAATGCCGTGACCTTCACCGCGCAGGATGAAATCGACAAAAACTACGTGCCAGACCCGGATGAGGAAGACGAAATCATCGGCGGCACCAGCAGCGAAGACAATGTCGAATTCGCCCGCCGCGAGCGTGGGGAACGCAGCGAACGTCCGCGCCGCGAGCGCGGTGGCCGCAACCGGAACCGCAACCGCAGCGAACGTGGCGAGCGCCCAGACCGCACCCCGCGCACACCGGAACAAATCGCCGAAGCGGCAAATGGTGAAGGTGCCGAAGCCGCACCGGTCGAGCTCGACGAGAACGGCCAGCCGAAAGAGCCGCGTGAGCGCAACAGCCGCCGCCGTGGCCGCCGTGGTGGCAAAAATCGCAACCGTGGGGAGCGCCGCAGCCGTCAGGAAGAAGGCAGCATCGGCAATCCGGTAAACCTGAGCGGCACCGAAGTGAACCCCGAAGAGCCGCCGCGCTACGAACCCGCCGCGACTGCCGAGGATTTCGCAAGCTATACGCACGCGCCGAAGGCCGAAAAACCGGCGAAACCCGCTTTCGTCATTCCCTTAAGCGAAAAGCAGACCAACCCGTCCGCGCTTGCTTCACCCATCATCTCGGAATCGACCGGAGATGGCGACAAAACCAAGCGCAAAGGCTGGTGGAGCCGCGTGCTCGAGAGCTAGGAGCAGCCTCGAAACGACCATTTACAAAACCTCTTAATCGTGCTATTAATAGGGCGATTGAGAGGTTTTATGACACATATCATTTCTGCCAATATAACGGCAAGCATCACCGAATTGAAGACTAACCCCATGCAAGTGATGGCGGAGGCCGAGGGCGCGCCCGTCGCTATTCTTAACCGCAATAAGCCAACCTTTTACTGCGTTCCCGCCGAGCTCTACGAGCGGCTGATGGAACGCCTCGACGATGTACGCCTTGCCGAAATCGTGCGCGAGCGCGAAGGGCAAGAGGAAATTCCAGTAACAATTGACCAGCTCATGGATCTCTAAATTGAATGGCCTATGCGCTGACATTCCTTAAAGAGGCAGAAAAAGAATGGCGTAAACTTGATTCGTCGATCAAGCGGCAGCTTCAAAAGAAATTGAACGAACGCTTGCACAATCCGCGTATACCCAGTGCACGCTTAAACGACATGCCCGATTGCTATAAAATTAAACTCCGTAAAATCGGCTATCGCTTAATTTATCGCGTCTATGATGACCGCATTGTCGTACAAGTGATCGCGCTTGGCCGCCGCGATGATGGCATTTACATCACCGCGCAAAAGCGTATGTAGAAGCGCATGAAGCGCTTTCATCGATACATCGCCACTATGATGGCCCTTTTCCTGCCACTCTCGGCACAAGCGGGGTTGATTCGCGATGCGGAGATCGAGAACACGCTGGGCCTCTATGCCCGCCCGATTTTTACGGCGGCGAATATTGATCCCGATAGCGTGCGGTTGATGATTGTGGCAAGCCCCGAGATCAACTCCTATGTCGCGGGCGGGCTCAATATTTTCGTCAATACCGGGCTGATTTTGGAAGCCACCAAACCCGGCATGCTGATTGGTGTCATTGCACATGAAACCGGCCATATCGCGGGTGCGCATCTCTCGCAATTTCAGGAAAAAGCCAGCCGCGCCACGCTTGGCAGCGTGCTGGGCATGGTGCTCGGTGCCGCCGCCGTTGCGGGCGGGGCGAAACAAGCGGGCGCTGGCATCATCGCCGGTTCGCAAAGCATGGCGAACCGCGGCTTCCTCACCGATATTCGCATGAACGAGGAAGCCGCCGACCACGCCGCCCTCACTTTCCTCGACACCAACGACATCTCCGCCACCGGCATGCTCGAAATGTTCGAGGTACTGCGCCAGCACGAAAGCGGTCTCGGCAGCAAAGATAAATATCTCAGCAACCACCCGCTAAACAGCGAGCGCATCGCCACCATGCGCAACCATATTGCGGAATCGAAAATCCCCGCCGATCAGGTGCCGGATGGCTTCGCCGCCATGCATGCGCGCATGCTCGCGAAGCTTTTTGCCTTCACGCAAAGCTATGAAGCCACCCTCACGCGCTACCCGCTCAGCGACACCTCCATTGCCGCACGTTACGCCCGCGCGATTGCGGAGTTCCAACGCAGCCATTTGGCGCAGGCGCTCAGCGGCATCAACGCCCTCATCAAACAATCCCCGAACGATCCGTTTTTCTATGATACGAAAGGCCAAATCCTCTTCGAAAACGGTAAGGTCGCCGAAGCCGCCGCGTCTTACGCCAAAGCCATGAGCCTGAAGCCCGATTCCGCACTCATCACCACTGAATATGCGAAAAGCCTGATCGCCACCAACAAGCCGGAGGAGCTCGGCCACGCCATCGCGCTGCTCGAACATTCGCGCGAGATGGACGACAGCTACGACACCACCTGGCGCCAGCTCGCCATCGCCTACGGCAAACAAGGCAAGCTCGGCCTTTCCTACGAAGCACTGGCCGAGGAAGCCGCCCTCAGCGGCGATTACGAAACCGTGATCCAACACGCCGCCCGCGCGCGCAGCAACGCCGGGCAGGATAGCGCACTGTTGCTGCAGCTCGACGATCTCGAGCGTGATGCAAAAGCACAGCTTGAAAAAAAGAAGAAGCAGGAGTCGATTTTCTAATGCGCTTTCCCTTGCGCAATCTGCTATAAGCATCCAAATATCACGCTATCAAACTTCCGGGAGTTTTTATGAAATACGCGCAGCTTATTATGGGTCTTCTCATCGGCACGGCATTAGGCGGCACGGTGGTCGCTAGCACCGGCGTGGCCCCCGGCGGCGCGGCGGATCCGGAAGCGATCAAGCAAATCGTGCGCGATGTGATTTCGCAGGAACCGAAACTCATCCTCGATTCCGTCCAGAAATACCAGATGGATGCGCAGAAGTAGCAAACCGCCGACGCCAGCGCCGGGCTGAAAGATAAGGACGTGCAGGAGGCGCTTTACAACAATGCCGATACCGCTTCCATCGGCCCGAAAGATTCTGCGCACACGCTCGTCGAATTCTTCGATTACAACTGCCCGGTCTGCAAAATGCAGTTCAAAACCATCGATGCCGAGGTGAAAAAAGACCCGACCTTGCGCGTGCTCTTCGTTGAATTCCCGATCTTCGGCCCGGTATCGGACACCAACGCCAAGCTCGGCCTTGCGGTTTACCGCCTCTATCCGGAAAAATACTACGAGTTCCACGAGAAAATGATGGGCACGCCGGGCCACGGCCCGGGCGATAACAAACCATCGCTGCAATTCATCAAGGATTTGGGCATGGATGTCGCGAAGGTGAAAGCCGAATCCGAGAAGAAAGACATCGCGGATATCCTGATTAAAAACCGCGAGCTCGGCACGAAATTGCATGTGCAAGGCACGCCGATGCTGATCATTGGTGACGAAATCATCCCCCACGCGATCGACCAGCAGGAGCTCGAAGAGCGCCTGAAAACTGCGAAAGCCAAAGGCAAAGCAGAGCCGGTGAAGGCGGAGGAAAAGGAAGAGAAGAAGGATGCTGAGGAGAAGAAGGACGAGTAGTTTTTCGTCCTAATCCCGCTTCAGCCCCGTCACCCTCACCCACCAATCCGGGTAATGCCGCCGCAAATTCTCCGCGGCTTTTTCCGCCGTCGCAGCATCCGCATACATCGCAAAGCAACAGGCACCGCTGCCGGTCATGCGCGTCAGCATGGGTGCTGGCTGCAGGGTCTCAAGCGCGAGGAGCACTTCCGCCACTGCCGCATTCACACTAATCGCCGCATGCTGCAAATCATTGCGTGTGGCGTTAAGCGCGCTCACCAAACTCGCCTTATCGCTGAAGGTAAAACTGCTAATCGGCACCGCCCCCTCGCGCAATTCCAGCGCGCCATACACCGCCTTCGACAGCACGGAAACGCGCGGATGCACCAGCAGCAGCGAGAATTTCGGCCAATGCGCCAACACCGGCGAGAGCTCTGTGCCGGTGCCGCGCGCCATCGCGGGCATGCTGTCCAAACACATCGGCACATCGGCGCCCAGCGTCGCCCCCACCGCGCGCAGCTCCTTGCTGTTGAGCCCCATTTCCCACAAACGGTTGAGGCCACGCAGCGCCGCCGCCGCATCCGCCGAGCCACCGCCGAGCCCGGCACCGACGGGGATTTCCTTCGTCAGCACCAATTTCGCCCCGCGCTTTTCGGGCAATTTTTCTTGCAGCGCGCGCGCCGCTTTGAGCACGAGGTTATCCGCCGCATCGCCCGCTGCATCCGCGAATTCACCCTCGACATGCAGCGATAAATCCTCCGCCGCTTCCACCGTCAGCCGGTCGGCAAGTTCCGTAAACACCACGAGGGATTCGAGCGCGTGATAGCCATCCGCGCGTTTGCCAAGCACATGCAAAAACAGATTCAGCTTCGCGGGCGCGCTGAGCGCGAGTTGCACCATTATGGCACCTGAGCGCGCGTGACATTGCCCACGCCAACCACCGTCGCTTGCGGCGATTTCGCGTTCATCTCCGGCGAAGGCGTAAAGGCAGGCAGCCCCTTGGCGAGCTTATCGCGCAAGCCTTCCGCCACATCCTTCTCCGGCTTAAAGGTCAGCGCCCGCTCCCACTGGTAGCGCGCTTCGGTGGTGCGGCCTATGCGCCAATAGGCATCGCCCAAATGCTCGTTCACGGTCACATCGTCCGGCATCAATTCCACCGCATGCTCGAATTTCTCGACCGCCGATTTGAAATCCCCCGCGAGGTAATAGGCCCAGCCGACCGAGTCGATAATATGCGCATCATCCGGCCGCTGCGCCGAGGCATTCTCGAGATATTCCCGCGCCTGGGCGAGGTTTTTATTCATCGTCAGCCAGCTATAGGCGAGGTAATTCAGCACATCCGGCTGATCAGGCTCAAGCACCAGCGCGCGCTTGAAATCCGCCTCCGCCTTGTCCCACTCCCCACCGCGCTCATAGCTAATGCCACGCGCATAGAGCAGCGGCCAATCACCCGGCTGCAGCGGCTCCGTGCGCGCAATCGCCTGGCCGTAAGTTTCCGCCGCTGCCGCGTAATTCTTCGCGTCGCGCTCCATGTCGCCTTTTGTTATCAACGCCGTCGCCTCGTTCGGGTATTTCGCGGCCAGCGCATCCAGCAGCGCAAGCGCCTTTTCCTTCTGGCCCAGCGCCTCGTAATTCAGCGCTTTGCGCACCTGCGCGCGGCGGTAAAACACGCTGCCTTCGGGAATCGCATCATAGGTCGCAATCGCCTGTTTGTAATCCTCCACCTGCTCGTACAAATTCGCGAGCATCAGCTGCGCGGGCGGCAGGCTGGGCTTGAGCTCGAGCGCAATGCGCAAATACAGGAACGTATCCTGCGTCGCTTCCTCGCCGAACAAAATGCTCGCGGTGGTGAAAAACAGCTCGGCCAAACCCTGCTTCGCATCCGCCACCAGCGGCTTCGGCGCAGGGCCCGGCGTTAATTTATCCGGCACCAGGGTCGATTGCGGATTGGCCTTAGCGTAAGCATCGTAAATCGCTTTCGCTTCGTCCCACTTGCCCTCACGCTCGTTGAAATTCGCGATGGCCTCGACCACGCGGTAAGGCGTCACCGCCGGGTCGACATTCGCCTTCGCATAGGCCGTCACCGCCGCTGGTTTATTGCCCAGCACATCGTTCATCAGCGCCGTGTGGTAATTGATGAACGGCGCGAAAAACCCGGCCTTATCGATCGCAGATTTAAGATCCACGTTGCGTTTTTTCTCATCATTGCCAACCGCAATCCACTCCAGCATCACCGGGCGAATAAGGCCGAATAGGCCCGCGCCCGAGGCCTGCTCCACAATCGTTTTCGCATGCGCAAAATCATTCGCCTTCACGCTTTTCAGCATCAGCAAACTGGCCACCAACGGGTCGTTATTTTTGTTCGCAGCGAGCTTTTCGGCAAGCTCCGTCGCCAAATCCATATTGCCCGCGAGCAGATGCATGCGCATCGCTTCCTGCTGCAATTGCTCATTCTGCGGATCGCGCGAAAGCGTCTCGTTCAAAAATTTCGCGGCTTCCTGCAAATCCTGATTATGCTTGGCGAAGCGGCCCGAGAGGAAACTGCCCGCTAAACCCGGGCGCACATCGCTCGGCGGCACGGGCTTGGCGAGGGATTCACCCACCGCCGCCGCAACCGGAGCTGGCGCGCGTTCCTTTTCACCCTTGCGGCGTACATCCTGCGCGTGTGTCGCGCTTGCTGCCAAACAGCTCGCAAGCACCACCAGCGCAACGCGACTAACCCTTGGGAATTGCATCACTTTCGCCATGTACTACCTGTCTGCCAAAGAAAACTGCTTGCACATCGCTTGCTTTACATTATATTGCCGCGCCTATCAAACGAAATACGCGTTGAAATCAGCGTGAGACGAGGAAATTATGAGCAGTAAGAACAACCCAGAATTACGCGGCGCGGTCACCGAACTTCGTAAATATAAGGGCAAAACCGTAAAACCATGCCGCATCATCGACGGCGCACGCGGCATCGATTTCATCGGCGCAGCGTTTGAATCCGGCGAAATCGTGATCGACGCGGTGACCAAGCGCCCGATTCCGTACCAGGCCATCTACGGTTAGTAGCCGCAAACTGAATTAGCAAAAACCCCGTGAGACAATCGTTTCGCGGGGTTTTTTCATGTTGTGGTAGAGGGTGAGATTAGGCACTTACCTAAACACTGTCATTCCCCGAATTTCATTCTTCATGAAATTATAGGGGAATCCAGCGTGGCAAGTCTTTGCCACAAATATCTCTTTTTAGAAGGTTCCTGGATTCCCCTATAATTCGCCAAGGCGAATTCGGGAAATGACAACGGCACAGACAATGCCCATTCCGTAAACATCACATATTCGGGTAATTCGGCCCGCCGCCGCCCTCGGGCGTGACCCAGACGATATTCTGCGTCGGGTCCTTGATGTCGCAGGTTTTACAATGCACGCAGTTTTGCGCGTTGATTTGCAGGCGCTGCACCCCCGCTTCTTCCACAAATTCGTACACACCTGCCGGGCAAAACCGCGCTTCCGGCCCCGCATAGGTCGCGAGGTTCACACTCACCGGCACGCTCGCATCTTTCAGCGTGAGGTGGCTCGGCTGGTCTTCCTCATGGTTGGTATTGCTGAGGTAAACCGAAGATAATCGATCGAAACTCACCACCCCATCCGGCGCGGGGTAGTCGATTTTTTGGCACGTCGCCGCAGGCTTCAGCGCTTTGTGATCCGCATGGTGCTTAAACGTCCACGGTGCTTTGCCGCGGAAGAGATACGTATCGAGCGCATTGAGGATGAGCGCTGGCCACAGCCCCAAACGGAACACCGGGCGAATATTGCGCACCGCGTAAAGTTCTTTGCCGACCCAGGAATTGCGCAGGGCAGATTCGTAACCAGCGAGTTCAGCCACCAACGGTGAGGCTGGCGAGCTCCCCCCTTGAGGGGGAGCCACATCGCTCCTGGGCGCTTTGGTGGGGGGATTTTCTACGCCAATATTACCCCCCACCGAAATCGTGGAGAACGATTTCGACTCCCCCTCAAGGGGGGAGTTGGCCCCAGCGGCAC
>JBEHYI010000043.1:0-12051 GCA_048498255.1 Pseudomonadota bacterium
TGGCATTTTAATTAAATCCAACTGTCTCAAAATGAGACAAATAAGAAGACAATTCTCATTTTGCTACGCTCTCTAACCTGTTATATTCATCCTATGGTTGATACGATTCTCATTGCTGAAGACGAGCCGGTGCAACGCCGCATACTCACCACCATGCTCACGAAGAAGCTTGGCTACCAAACCATCGCAGCTGAAAATGGCCGCCAAATCATGAAACATTTGCAAGCGAGCAATATCGGCGACATCCGCGCCGTTATTCTGGATCTTGATATGCCCGAAATGGATGGATTCGAGACATTGCAGGCGCTGCGCCAGTACCGGCCGGATCTGCCGGTGCTGATTCTCACCAGCCATGATGAAACGGCAGCCGCAGTCGCGGCGATCAAACAGGGTGCCAGTGATTTCCTAATTAAACCCGCAGATGCCGTACAGCTCGACGTGGCGATTAAAAACGCCATTCGTCTCTCTACCCTGTCGCGCGAGCTTACGAAATTTAAGCGTGATCGCGAAGGAGCACTCGGTTTTAGCGACCTCATCGGCCATGAAGCGGGGCTTGCTGAGGTTATTAGTTATGCGAGCAAGGCCGCATTATCGGATGTCCCCGTGCTCATCACAGGCGAAACTTCGACCGGTAAGGAACTGCTCGCACGGGCTATTCACGGTGAAAGCAAGCGTATCGGCGCGCCGTTTGTTGCCGTGCATTGTAACGCGCTCTCGCCGCAATCGATGGATGCTGTTTTATTCGGGCAGGAAAAAAACGCTGCGGTGAGCGCAAAAATCCCGGGTAAATTCCGCGAAGCCGAGCGCGGCACGATATTTATCGATGAGGTGCATGCGCTGTCCGCCGAGGCGCAAGCAAAATTGCTACGCATCATCCAACATCGTGAGATCGAGCCAGCGGGCACCAGCACCCCGATAAAACTGAATGTGCGCATCATCTCTGCCACAGACCGTAACTTAAAAGAGCTCGTGCAAGCTGGGCAATTCCGCGAGGATCTCTACTTCCAGCTTAATGTACTAAGCATCCATATGCCCTCGCTGCAGGAGCGTAGGGATGATATTCTCCCCTTGGCGGAATATTTCCTGCGGCTTTTTTCTTCGCTCGATGCGTTGCCGCTAAAATCACTCACCCCCAATGCACGCCGCTATCTGTTGGATTACACCTGGCCCGGCAATATGCGCGAACTAGAAGGGCTCATCCACCGCGCGCTGGTACTGAGCGAGCAGGACACAATCGATCGCGATTTGCTGCTGAAAATCCACGCTTCGGAGCCCGATATTCCCGGCGCGCCAGCAGGTGCGTTCATCACGTTGAAGAAAGCCAATGGCCTGCCCAAAACCATGGCCGAGATCGAAGCTGAGGCCATGGAGAAAACCTTGGAGCATTACCAGCATAATATCTCCCGCGCCGCCGAAGCCCTCGGCATGGCGAAATCTACTTTTTATCGTAAGAGGAAGTAGGATCACATGTTTCATAATAGATGCATCGATCGCGCCCTTATTGACGAATTGAGTAATTTCGGGTGTTTCCTTCGAGGGAGTTTTTGAGTATTTAAAGCTCCAACGGCTCCCAAATTACATACTCGCTTCATAGCCGGTTATCTGCGGATTTACTGTATTTATGTGTCACAAAGCCTCCTTAAGAAGCCTTGCGTGGGTGGTGGGCAGAAGCTTTCTTCGCCGTTTTATGTGGCAAAACTTTAGCAGAAGTTTTCTTAGCCGCTTTTGCTGGGGAATCGGCTTTGGCTTTGCTCTTCGCCATCAACTTACCTTCATCGGATTCTGGCACGCCATTTTTCTTTAGCTGTTGCTTCGCGGTACGGAGCTTTTGGCCTAGCGCATTGAAATCGATTTCTTCTTTGCGGGCCTTGGGCATCATCTCACCTTCTTCTTCCTTGATGTGATGGCGGATATTTTCGGCAAGCACGGTAAATTTAGCTTCCCAATGATCTTCCGAGCCATCCATCTGATCGAGCTCGCCGATCAGCAACTTAGCAACATGATGCTCTTCATCCGCTTCGTTCATCAGATCTGCATCGACAGCTTTGCGAACGGCGGGGTAGAAAATCTTCTCCTCAATCTCCGCATGAATTTTAAGCTCCATAATCGCTTCCGCCGCGATTTTCTTTTTCTCGCGAATATTATCCGTGTTTTCAAACTGCTCGAACAGCTCTTTTACTTTGTCATGATCGCTCTTGAGAATAGCAATCGCATCTTCTTTATTGCCAATGAATGACTCGAACATAAGGCCTCCTAGTTTGTAATGAATTTATTAGACTCCACATTCTTATGGTTGCTGCGATAACGAATCGATGCGTCGCACGTTCGTGCAGATGAAAAGTTCATAAAAATGCATTGCCTCACCATTGAATATTTAGCTTCTGTGACACTAATTTATGCGCATGGAACATTTATTTTTTAACGACTGGGAAGCATTGCTGCGCATTGTGATAATAGGCGTCATTTCCTACATCGCGTTGGTTCTTTTGCTGCGTGCGGCGGGCAAGCGCACACTCTCGCGCATGAATGCTTATGACATGGTGATCACGATGGCGCTTGGCTCTATCCTCGCCAAAGTGTTGCTCACTGCCGACCAATCGATTTCCGAAAGTATCACCGCCATGTTTGTGCTGATTGGCCTGCAATATACGGTCTCGGTCGCCATGTGCCATTGCCGATGGCTGCGGCATTTTCTTTCCTCCAAACCCTCTGTGCTGTTTCATAACGGTAAATATATCGACAGTGCCATGCGTAAGGAACGAGTAGATAAAGACGAAGTGCAAGCGGCCATTCATGCCAAAGGCATCGCGGATAATGCAATGGTCGAGGCGGTTATTTTGGGAACTAATGGCGATTTGAGTGTCTTGCTAAAACCAAATGCATCAACAATTTCCAGCGTTGCTGCGGGCGCGAGGCCATGTGGTGAATTATGATTTGTGCGCTTGGATACTTTTATTCAACACACTCAATGCACGCTTAGGCCCATACCAACCGAGCGGCTTGAAACGCTTTCCGGCCAACTGATTATAATGGATAAAGAACGCCTCCACCTCATCGCGCCATTGTAAGGGCAGGTCTTTGACATGATTATAATCCGTAGCTTCATCGCCCGTTTTGGTGTGAAGGCACCCGATCAGACGATCATTGCGCAGGGGTTTCCTGCTGTTTTTCTCAGTCTGATGTGCTTCCAACACACCGATGATCTGCACTGCAGCCAAACATCCGGCAACCAGGGGGTAGGGCGACAGCACCAGTATATCGAGCGGATCGCCATCTTCACTCAAGGTTGAAGGAATGAACCCAAAATCATAAGGAAAATGCATACCCGCGGGGAGCGCTTTCGCTAGGCGCAGCAGCTTAAATTCGTGGTCGTAATTATATTTGAAGTTGCTGCCTTTGGGCGTTTCGATAACGACGTTTAACAACCCCCTTTTATAAGCTGCTGGTATTTTCATGGCGCACTCAATAGGTGCTTGGTGGATCGCTTGCCGGAAAACTATCCTCGACCATACGATCGATCTGGCGCTCGCTTAAATGCGTGCGCATTTTTACGTCTTTGCGATTGCAGTGGCGCCGGGAAATATGGCGGAACCCGTGCATAAATGATTTCAAAATTACATGCATAACATTACCCCAGCACCATGTCCCCGCCATCGACCACAACGGTGGTGCCGGTCATAAACGCGGCGGCATCGCTGACGAGAAACGCAGCAACACGCGCAATATCATCCGGCAATCCGATACGGCCAAGCGAGATGGTTTCGAGCAGTTTCTTCTTATCCTTCTCGATATTGTTGGCTTGCTCGTAAATGCCGGGCGTATCGATTAGTGTTGGTGCAATCGCTAACACACGAATATTATGCTTGCCCCATTCCTGCGCCAAACTTGCAGTTAAGCCGCGAATGGCATATTTCGTAGCATTGTAATGGGCCATATCAGACGTGCCTTTAAACCCAGCGACCGAGGATAGATTCAGAATGACACCGCCCTTTTTATGCATTTTCTTGGCAGCGGCGCGGGAGCCATAAATGGTGCCTTTGAGATTCGTATCGATAACTTCATCAAGCGTGTCATCCTCCATCTCAAGCAATGCGCCTTCAGGATAAATACCAGCATCATTCACCCAAATATCAAGCCTGCCAAAGCGTTCGATCGCGCCATCCGCAGCCTGGTCCATAGCTGATGCATCTGCGGCATCGTAATTATAGCCTACTGCTTTCAGGTTGATTTTTTTAAGCTCAGCCAACGCTTCTTTAAGGCAATCGCCTTCATCGATATCCGCGATGACAATGTTGGCGCCAGCTTCTGCCAACCGTTTGGCAATCGCCAACCCGATTCCTCGTGCGCCACCCGTGATGACGGCGACACGATCGTTTAATGAAACAAGCTCAGAGAGCGGCGTATTCGAGAAATCGGGTATAGGCATCATAACTCCTTAGCTGGCTTTTTTCTTGGTGCCTGCTGCCGAACCTGGCTTTGCGGCATCGCCATACATTTTGGCCTTTGTCTGCTCAGGAATGAGATCATTCATGGAGTTTTTAAGCCGATGCATCAGTGAGCCACCAAGCATATGGTCCTTGCCTGCCATCAGCGCCTGAAACCCTTGCTGAGCGACAAGCGCGGGATCGTCCTTGCCTGCCATCTGGCCGACCTTGGTGTCCATCATCTCGGCACGTTCGAAGAATTCGGTATCCGTCGCATCGGGCATAAGTGCCGTAACAACGATACCTTTCTCTTTCAATTCGTAATGCAGGGCTTGCGCGAGGGATTGCACATAGGCTTTCGAGGCATTGTAAACCGCCATGTAGGGCCCAGGGGTTGTAGCCGCCACTGAGGAAGTAAACAGGATTTTACCACCTTCCGCACGCTCGATCATGCCTTGAATAATGCGCTTGGCGAGGTGCGTAGTGGACATGACATTGAGGTCGATCAGCTTCATTTCCTTGTCGATGTCAGTTTCCCAGAATTTACCATCGACACCAATTCCGGCATTCAGCGCAGCGGCGGCAACAGGACGTTTCAGCTTCTTGATTTCGCCGTAGCATTCCTCGCAAGCCTCATGGCTGGCGAGGTCAAGCTGCAGGCTCTGCACTTTGGTGCCGAGCGCCTTTAAATCCTCCGCGGCTTGGGAAATACCGGTATCCTCCGCAACGATAAATAAATCATAGCCATGTTGGGCGAATTGCACGGCAAGTTCGTAGCCGATGCCGCTCGATGCACCGGTGATAACTGCTAATGGGTTCGTAGATGTCATAATAATCTCCTGTTAGGCTGCATGTTGTAAGGCGTCTTTGTTGACGTCGGAAATAGCGAGTTTGTTGAGGATTTCGTCCGTTGCTTTTTCTTCTTTCAGTGTTTCGGAAAGCAACCGCACGGCGGTGCTGAGGCCGAGCCGCTTGGCAATTTCAACCAAACAGCCATAAGTGGCGATCTCGTAATGCTCGACCTTTTGTGCACCGGCGATCAGCAACACATCGCGCACCGGCCCTTCTTCGATTTCCTTGATGGTGTCTGCGCCTTCTTCGACCAATCCTTCCATCGCTTTGCATTTAATGCGTTGCAGTTTGAAGCCGGTTTCGAGCACGATCTGGTCAATGCGTTCCACCTGATCTTCGGTCTCACGCAAATGTTTCTCAAACCCTTCGGCAAGTTTCGGGTTGTTGGCGGCTTTAGCAAGTTTTGGCAATGCTTTCACCAACTGCTTTTCCGCGCTGTAAATGTCGGAAAGCCCATGGATGAAGGCTTCTTCGAGGGTAGTGATTTTCATAATAATCTCCAAAGGTGAAAGTAAAGTTAGGGAGTCATAACGACTTTGATGCAGCCGTCCTTTTTGTCGCGGAAGGTTTTATAAAGCTCCGGCGCATCCGCGAGTTTTGCGCGGTGGGTGATGATGAACGATGGATCGATCTCGCCATCCTCGATTTTCTGCATCAGCGTCGGCAAATAGCGATGTACATGTGTCTGGCCGGTTTTCAGTGTAAGGCCTTTGCCTACAAAGGCACCGAATGGAATTTTATCGAGATAGCCCATATAGACGCCGGGATAGGAAACCGTGCCCGCCTTACGGCAGCATTTGATGGTTTCGCGCACGACATGGGGGCGGTCGGTGCCGAGCATGGTCAGCGTTTTTGCTTTGTCGACCACGGCATCCAGCCCCGCATGTACGGAGCATTCACAGCCAACCGCATCGATGCAACGATCCGGGCCACGTCCGGCCGTCTTTTCCTGAAGGATGTCGTAGACACCTTCTTTTTCTTCATGGAAATTGATGGTTTCGGTTTTACCGTCACTGGCGGCGAGTGCTAACCGTTCCGGCACTTCGTCGATGGCGATGACACGCTTGGCACCCAGCATCCACGCGCTTTTGATTGAGAATTGGCCGACCGGGCCGCAGCCCCATACGGCTACTGTATCTCCATCTTCAATCCCACAATTCTCGGCTGCCATATAGCCGGTCGGGAAAATATCGGTGAGGAATAATACCTGCTCATCAGTAAGGCCCGATGGCACTTTATAAGGCCCTATATCAGCAAATGGCACCCGCACAAATTCCGCCTGGCCACCCGAATAACCACCAAGCATATGCGAGTAGCCAAACAAGCCGGATGGCGAATGGCCCATGGCTTTGCGCGCCATTTCCTCGTTGGGATTGGAGCGATCGCAGCAGGAAGTCAGCCCTTTTTTGCAAAAGAAGCATTCCCCGCAGGCAATCGTGAAAGGCACAATCACCCGATCGCCGATTTTCAGACTTTTTACCTCTGCGCCTAGCTCTACCACTTCGCCCATAAATTCATGGCCCAGCACATCGCCGGATTTCATGGTGGGGACATAGCCATCAAGCAAATGAAGGTCGGAACCGCAGATGGCGGTGGCCGTTACTTTAATGATTGCATCACGCGGATTCAGGATTTTGGGATCAGGAACGTTATCCACCCGCACATCTCCCTGGCCATGCCAACAAAGCGCTTTCATGTGTGCTCCTATCGGTCGGCGTTAAGATTCTGCACATGCTGCAAATGGTCTCGCAGCGTTGGCAATGTGCCTTTGGCAAAATTCTTCAGCGCACGATCCTCACCCGATTGCGCATAATCGCTGAACAAGCCCACCGCTTCTTTATGGGCATCGGTTTGGATCGCGACATATTGGCGGTCAAAATTCGTGGCCGATGTGGCTTTGAGTTTTTGCAGCAGTTTTTGATGTTTGCTGTCGAGGTTAGTAGCGGGTTTAAGGTTCGATTCGGAAACGCTGAGCAAATCGGTCAGTTTCTCACCTGTTCTTTCATGGTCTTTCACCATGTCTTCGGCGAAGGATTTGACGTCGTCATTTTGCGCCTTATCCATTGCGAGCTTGCTGGATTCGATCTCGAATTGATTGGCGATAGAGGCTTTTTGCACAAAATTTTGTGCCGTCATGGCATTGGCGGCCATTGGCGTGACGCTAAGCAAAACACAGCCTAAAAGCACAGGTTTCATGGAATACGGGCACATAAAATCTCCTGTAAATGGGCCGGGAGAAGATCCCCCGGCCCTTTGGTGGTTACGACGCCTTACGGCCGGAGCTTGACGATTTGGAACCGTTCTTCGAACGCGAACTAACATTGTCATGGCTATGGCTCCCCGCTTCGGCATGGCCTTCCGGGTCGCCATGCCAGCCACGGCCGGGGTGCGACGAGGTCGAGCGTGAACGGCTGGAGCTTAGACGTTGCACCTTGCGGTCGCTGTCCGAATCGTCGTCCTCATCGCTTCGCGAACGCGAAGAGCGGGAGCTAGAACCCGAACGGCTCGAGCGATGGTTGTCGTCTTCACTCGTGAAGCGGCCTTCCTCATCACGATCACGATTGCTGCTGGAACGGCTACGGCCACGCGATGAACGGTTATCGTCTTCATCTTCATTATCGCTTTCGTTTTGGCTCGAACGCGAGCTGCGGCGCGAATAACGATCATCTTCATCGTCACTCATGAAACGGCCTTCCTCATCGCGTTCACGGTTTTGGCTGCCACGGCTCGAGCGCGAAGAGCGGTAATCGCTCTCATCTTCCCGATCACGGCTACGATTGCCACCGCGTGATGAACGATCATCATCGTCATCGCTCATGAAACGACCTTCATCGTCCCGCTCCCGGTATTGCGAGCTGCGGGCAGGGCGGATATCATCCCAATCGCGGTTGCGCGAGCGAGACGTTTCATAGCGGTCATCCTCACGAGAGCTGCTACGCCCACCGCCACTGGTAAAACGCCCTTCATCACCGCGGTCGCGATTTTGACTGTTCGAACGGCCATAGGAGCGATCGTCATCATAATCATCACGGCCACGATTGCTGCTGCGCGATGAACGGTAGTCGTCACGATCGCTGGTGAAGCGGCCTTCGTCGTCACGCTCACGCGATTGGCGACCTTGGTTCGAGCGGCCATAATCATCGTCATCATATGACGAACGCGTGTCTCTACCGCTTTGATTGCTGTAGCTGCGCTCGTTCCGGTTTTGGGATCGGTTTGAATTTGAATTAGGCATAAAAACTCCTGTTAATGGATGAACATTCGTTTCCTGCATTCTGAGTATATGGGCATCCGGCGATGCGCGTGCATCCGATGGGCCAGCTTCACTCAATGACGCCTTGCCGAAACGGTAGGTGATCATGAGAATTGCTTAGGAGCTAGGGAACGTAAAAAGTTCCGCGATAAGTTGCTGTTCGAATATGGGCGAATGTTATAATGGCACAGTAAATTTATGCTTAGGCAGCGTCTGCTGCCGTACATTGAGAAACGCAATTGAGTGCATTTACCAATTTCTCCATGGTAACCGGCTTGTGCAGAAATGCCTGTATTTCCTCATGCGGAAATTCGTCGCTGAATTTGCAGGTGACCGCGATCATGTAGGAAGGTTTTCGCTTCTCCTGGCGCTCACGTTCACGTATTGCTCGTGCGGTTTCCAAACCGCCTATTCCCTGAAGAACGATATCGAGCAGAATAACGCTGAAACACGTGGTGCGAACCGCCTCCAACGCTGCTTCGCCGCTGGAAACGCGATGATGGGTTAGTCCGAGTAATTCGAGAATGGTTCGGATAACGAAAGCATTGCCATCATCGTCCTCCACCACGAGCACGGGGCCGAACGATGCCGGATCGAATATGATTCCTGTAGGCGGTCCTGATTGCACGGATGTGCCAGTCACACGTTTCTCCCTCGTTGGAGAGGCTAAAGAATAGAGAAAAATGAATCTGTCTATCCGCTGGCGGACAAATCGCTTATTTTTTATCGACCAAACGCCGGAAGCGCTCACCGTCGAGTTGGTAACATTCGCAGGCGGCTTTCTCTAATCCTGGGCGATTGATGATCTCAACCTTGCCTTTCCGATAGCTGATCAAACCCTTACGTTGCAGCTGCGCCGCCGCCTCGGAAATACCCGATCGCCGAACACCAACCATGGCCGCCAGATATTCTTGCGTAAGCGGCAGAATAGGGGATTGGGTGCGATCGCTCGACATCAACAGCCACCGGGCACAGCGTTGATCGACCTGATGCAGCCGATTGCAGGCCGCGGTTTGTCCACTCAAATCAATGAAGGAATCCACAAATCGCAAAATGGCCTGGCGAAATTCGACATTTTGCTCGAACTCTTCTTTGACGATAGCCGATTTGATCTTATAGGCCTTCCCCGGCAATTGGATGACGATATGCTGCTGCGAGATCGTCTCTCCCAGCAATGCCGATACGCCGACCAATCCCTCATATCCAACCATGCCCACTTCGATGGAGCCGCCATCCTGCATGATCATCAGTACGGAACCCACCGCGCTTTCCATGAAATACACATGCTCGATTGGGCTGCCAATATCGTAAATAATATCGCGCTGCTCTAAAGTCACCGGTTGCAGTTGCGCTAAGAAGGGCCGACTTTGCCGTGACAATGCGGTGAGCAATGTATTTTTGAATTTTAGCATAGCCGTCCCCGTGAATTGAATGTCGCTTATGTCACCTCCAGCGCGTTTCATCTGTACGCTAACGAACATATATCAATGTAAGTTCTTATTTTTCCGTAATATCGCTTAGGGCGTGCTACGCTTGAGTTGGTTTAGAATGGCATGCGCGCATGAGCTTTATCTGCTTTTTTATAAAAATGAGGTATCGAGTTTTACGAAATGGAAAACGAACTAGCTGTGTCTATTTTGGGCGGCAATACATGAAATATCAACTGCTTGCGTCAATGAAGGCGAAATGCAGCACGTTGCATGAATATGCCTACCGAAGGTTGAAAATTTCATCAGCGCAAAATTCTGTATTAATTTCTTCATTCAATTCCGCCTGATCTTCAAGTTTTTCAGTGGTTATGGGGCAGCATCAAAGAGGTAATGTATAAATCGCGCCTTGATACAACAAATGCCGTTGGATTGGTGCATGGCAAAAGATTTCTGCGAAGGTGGGATGATTGGCATCGAGACCGCCCGTATAACTTCCGAAAGCGGGCATAATGAGCAGCTGCTTCGACGACAGAAAACAGCGCCCAGTGGCATGCCGGTTCTTCAAAAGCACCGAGGTTTTTGGGTGGTAATGCCCGATGATATGCGGCGCATCGCCCGAAATTTCATCGTGTGAAAAATGAATGCCTTCATGCGTATAGGTGGGGCGATATTGCAGCCATGGTGGCACGGCGACGGCGCGGTCATGGTTGCCTTCGATCCAGTAACAGTGTTCGACGCTCGTGCAGAGTTGGAGCAGGCGTTCCTGCAGCGCCGGCGTCAGCCGCTCCCACGCGCCGCGGTCATGAAAACTATCACCGAGTAGTAACAAAATGCGCGGTTGATACTGGCGCACTTGCTGTTCGAGGCGATGCATCGTATCGAGCGTATCATAAGGCGCGATTAGCGAGCCATGTTGGCCCAGAAAAGTTGCTTTCTCGAAATGCAAATCGGAAGCGACGAGCAGCTGTGCTGCTTCCCACCACAGCGCACCGGACGCATCGAGCGTGAGTATGTGCCCGCCAAAAATGAGCTCACAGGCCGACTTCATGGCGCACCTCCGCGATCATCTGTTCGGCGGTTTCTTGCTGGGCAAGCTGGTTGAGCAGCAGCTCCATACCGCGCCCTGGCAAGCGTTCCGTGCGCACATCAAGAATGACGGGCAGTGACAAAGGCGAGGGGCGCGGCAGCATTTTAAACAGAATGCGGCTTTGGAATTGATGCAGCATTGCGGCGAGTCGCTCGGTATCGAGCAGCTCGCGCTCGGCATCATCGCGCGTGAGTTTGAGAAGCACATGCTCAGGCTCGTATTTGCGCAGCACGTCATAGATCAAATCGGTGTTAAACGTTACCTGCTTCATGGTTTTGCGCGAGCCGGGATGGTTCTGCTCAACTAGGCCCGCGATGATGGCAACACGGCGGAACGAGCGCTTCAGCATGCGCGATTCGGCGAGCCATTCCTCGAGCTCATCGAATAGAATATCGGGCGAAAGAAGTTGAGTAATGCTGTTCTGCGTTACCTGTTCCAGCGAAGCGATAGCGAGGCCATAATCGGTGACGGTGAAAGTGAACGGCGCCAGGTTGAGCCGCTCCATGCGGCGGCTAAGCAGCATGCCGAGCGTTTGGTTGGCGCGGCGGCCTTCGAACGTGTAGAGCGTGGTGTAGAAGAGTTTTTGGCGCGGGAAACTTTCGATCAAGAGATGCTCGTGGCCGGGCAGCACCGAGAATTTCTCCTGCAAATGCAGCCAATCGCGCATGGGTTTGTTGAGCGTGGCCCATTGCTTCGGCGCGTCGAGCAATGCGCGCACGCCATCGGCGAGGAAGGTGGAAAGCGGCATTTGCCCGCCGGCATAAGTCGGGATGAGCGGCTCCTTCGCGGGTGCCGCACGCGCTTCGAGAATCATGTCGCGGATGGTGACGAAAGCGAGGGTTTCACCCGCGAAATAGAAGGTATCGCCGGGGCGCAAGGTCTGGCCAAACCCTTCCTCGATCTCGCCCAGAATGTGGCCGCCGCGGCCATGTAGCCGCTTCACTTTGAGCTTGCCGCTTTCCACAATCACGCCGATATTTTGCCGGTGGCGCTGGACGATGCTAC
>JBEHYI010000044.1:0-11978 GCA_048498255.1 Pseudomonadota bacterium
TCACCACATCCTCGAGCACCTTCGTTGGTGCTTTGGCGATCGCCGCGGTTTTGGCCTTCAGCGTCGCAATCTCGGGGCTCGGCAGCGGCGCGCCATCCATGCGTTCGAGATGAATGAGAAACCCTGCCTCATCCGTCACCGCGATGGACACCAGCCAGCTATGCTTCGCGGCTTCTGTTTTGCAGGCGGCGATGATGGTCACGGCATCCGCCGCGCTGAGGGTGGGTTTGGTACGCATGGTTTCTCCTAAAAAACGCCAATGATCTGTATTCTCTTTAGGCCAATTCGCACCAAACCCAAGATTTTCTCGACGCCCATCCCCAACAAAGCAACAATTCGCCTTGCGCTCGCCACCGCATCATGGCACTTAGCGAGGCAAGCGCGGATGTGGCGAAATTGGCAGACGCACCAGATTTAGGTTCTGGCGCCGCAAGGCGTGCTGGTTCAAGTCCAGTCATCCGCACCATGATTTCTCCAATTTTTTCAAGAGTGATCGGCACGGGCCAAAAATGGCCTGGCACCTAGCATTTCCGCGACTTATCAACAATCCAAGATTGTAAAATACAAAATTAGTGATTTTCCTGGTTGCAATTTATAACAGAGAGCAACTATACCTATGGTTGTCTTAAATGCCCAGCTCAATACAATCGGAGATTGCTGTCATGACGATGGATTCCAAAGCGAGCTCACTTCCGCGCATTTACGCTTGGTTTTCGGCCGTTGTCGCTGATGACACTGAGTTATTGGAAGATTTATTACTGCACGGGGTTCCCGTCGATATTGCACATCCCCTCCGTCATTCGACAGCCTTGATGGAGGCTACTCGCCTGGGGCGCGCCGAAATGGTCCAGTGGTTACTGAACCATGGCGCGTCCCCGGCCTTTTTATGTGGATTGCCGTTAGGAACCTCACTGCACTGCGCGATACGCCGCCGCCAATGGCATATCGCGCAAATCCTCGCCGAAGCCATGCCCACCTGCAGCGTGATGGATGCGTATGGCGCAACCCCACTGCATGCATTATGCGGAGAAATTCCCAACGACGCAGATAAACAACGGGTCAATAGCCTCGCTAGTCTCTTCATTAGCAAACATTGCCCGCTCGATACGCTCGACCATGAGGGCACGACAGCGCTGCACCATTGCGTCATCAATGATCTGCGCGAATTATCGCTGATTCTTCTCCATGCCGGCGCGAACCCGAACGCACAGATCCCGGATTCCAAAGTCAGCCCGCTCACCATCGCTGCGCTCGAGAAAAATGTCGCGATTGCAGAAATCCTGCTCAACCATGGGGCAGACCCGCATATCCCCACGCGTGATGGCTCCACGGCCATGTCGCTCTGCCCGGATATTCTGTCGCTGCTACCCGCCCATTCGTTACAGGCGATGGAAACGACCATGCCGCGCCAGCCGCGCTCACGTGTACATTAGCGCATACAGGCTTTGACAGGCCTGTGTGCCGCCGCTAAACATCGCGGCCTATGACATACACCCACAAAATGATACCCCTCGCGCAGCAATACGATCAAGCGGCGGTCGAGAAAAAATGGCAGCAACATTGGCTTGCTGCAGGTACTTATGCCTGGAATGCGGAAACACCGCGCGAAGATTCGTATGTGATCGACACCCCGCCGCCAACGGTGAGTGGCACATTGCATATGGGCCATGTGTTCAGCTACACCCAGGCGGATTTCATCGCGCGTTTCCAGCGCATGAATGGCAAAAATGTATTCTACCCGATGGGGTTTGACGATAACGGCCTGCCGACCGAGCGCCTCGTCGAGAAAACGAAAAAAATCCGCGCGGTGGATATGAGCCGCGAAGAGTTCATTCAAGTCTGCCTCGGCGTAAGCGAAGAAGCGCGCAAGGAATTCCGCGATTTGTTCGAGAGCATCGCGCTCAGCGTCGATTGGGCGCAGGAGTACCATACGATTTCGGATGATTCGCGCCGACTCTCGCAGCTGAGCTTTTTGGATTTGGTAAAAAAAGACCAAGCCTACCGCGCCCAGCGCCCGTTTTACTGGGATCCAGTCGACCAAACCGCCATCGCGGCGGCGGAGATCGAGGATAAAGAACTGCCGAGCTTTGCGAATGACATTACCTTCACCTGCGAAGGCGAAAAACTCACCATCATGACCACGCGGCCGGAGCTGCTGCCCGCCTGCGTCGCCCTCTTCTGCCATCCCGACGATGCGCGTTACACGAAACTCCACGGCAAACAAGCTGAAGTGCCGCTGTTCGGCTTCACCGTGCCCATCCTCACCGATGATACGGTGGACATGGAAAAAGGCACCGGCCTGATGATGTGCTGCACATTTGGCGACGATGCCGACATCGCGAAATGGCAAAAACATAAGCTGCCGACGCGCGTGTTGGTGAATAAATTCGGGAAAATCGATCTCTCCCTCGCGCTGGCCGAAGGCCGCTATCCGCAAGGTTTTATTTGGCCAGAGAATTTGGCGGCAGCACTCAACAGCAAAAAAATCTCCAACACCGATCCCAAACATCTGGGCGCGCGGCAAACGGTCATTGCGCTGCTCGAGGAAGCGGGCTTGCTCACTGCCAAAAAACCCATCACCCATGCCGTGAAATGCGCCGAGCGCTCCGGCGCGCCGCTCGAGATTTTGCCAACCAGCCAATGGTTCGTGCGCGTCACCGATAAGAAGGATGCCCTCACCGCCAAAGCGCGCGAATGCAACTGGAACCCGGATTGGATGCGCCTGCGCATCGAACAATGGATCGACGGGCTCAACCAGGATTGGTGCATCAGCCGCCAGCGCTATTTCGGGGTGCCGTTTCCGGTGTGGTATATTAAAAAATATGGCAGCTTCCCCTCTGACCAAATCATATACACCGTCGCAGCTGAGCCTCAGCAGTTACCGGTAAACCCGCTGAAAGATGTGCCTAATGGATTTGTTCGTTTGGACTCTTACGAAACAGGTTACGAAGAAAAAATACCTCATTGCACACACCGCGCGACAAAAGATATCTACGATATTCATGGCGAGCTAGCCGTGAAAGCAGGCGAAATGGCTTGGGTAATGCCCGACGCCGACGTCATGGACACTTGGGCCACCAGCTCCATCTCCCCGCAACTTTCCGCACGCGGAATTCATGCCGAAGACGCCGCCGATAAAAACCGTTTCGCGAAGCTCTACCCCGCCGATTTGCGCCCGCAAGCACATGAAATTATCCGCACCTGGGCTTTCTATACGTTAGTTAAATCGCACCTACATAGCGATTTGATTCCATGGAAAAATCTTATGATCTCCGGCTGGTGTCTAGCTGAAGATAAATCCAAAATGAGCAAGTCGAAAGGCAACGTCGTCACCCCCGTCGCCCTCATCGAAGAAAAAGGGACGGATGCGGTGCGCTACTGGGCGGGCACTTCGCGCCTGGGTGCGGACACCGCTTTCTCGCCGGATGTACTTAAAATCGGCAAAAAGCTCGTCGGCAAACTCTGGAACGCAACGCAATTCGCGGCGATTCATCTGAACAAAATGGAAGCCGCGCCGACAACCGCCGCGACCGACACCACCATCACCGAAACACTCGACCGCTGGATTCTCTCGCGCCTGGGCGAAACAATTGCCAAAGCCACCGAAGCCTTCGCACGCTACGAATATGCCGATGCGCTGGATGCGACGAACCAATTCTTCTGGGCGGATTTCTGCGACAACTACCTCGAGCTCATCAAAAAGCGTGTGTATAATGAGGACGGCTCTGCCTCGAAAGCCGCCCAACAATCCGCCGTGCGCAGCCTGTATTATGTGCTGGATGGCATCCTGAAACTCTACGCGCCGTTTACGCCGCATGTGACGGAAGAGCTCTACGCTCACATCTTCGCGGATGCCTACGCCGCGAAAGGCTCCATTCATGCTCAGGGGCAGTGGCCCCTATCCGCCAATTACTCAGTTGATGCCACAGTAAATGCCTTGGGCGCGGATGCTGTACTGTTGTTGGAAAGAATCCGCAGCGCGAAATCTGAAGCTAATAAATCGATTAAATACCCGGTAAGCCAGGCGCGTTTCTCCACCCAGCGCCATTACGCCATCAGCGAGCAGGATCTGGGCAGTATCGCGCGCGATATAGAAGGTGCGGGCAACCTCACCGTTCCGTTGGCCTGGACGCATCAGCAGGAAAATGGCTTAGTGAACGGCATCACCAACGCCGAAATTACCCTCGCGGACGAAGCCGACGCGGCTTAATGCATAAAATGGGTACTCTCTGAGCAAAAAAAGAGGGTGGCAGGTCACCCCACCACCCCAAGCATTTCCTCGCACAGAAGAAACTGATAAAAATCGTGAAACCCGTGCGGGTTTACAATCCAAGTAATGAAGTCATCCTACCATTAACCAAGGTTAAAAAGTGTGACGGTTTTGTTAAGATTGTCCGAAATTACAACCGCCTGATGGGAAATGCTTGCTTTCGGGGGCGCATGCCTTTAAACAATCCCTGTTTTAGGTCACAAACGCCCGTAAAAACAAACAAAACACGATCAAGAGGCAACTCCATGGCAAGCGAAAAAAACCAGAATATTCAAGATGTTTTCCTGAACACATTGCGTAAGGAAAAAGTGCCGGTGACGGTATTTTTGACCAGCGGCGTAAAGCTCCAGGGCAATATCTCCGGCTTCGATAATTTCTGCGTGGTCTTGCGCCGCAGCCCGCAAGTGCAGCTGGTTTACAAGCACGCCATTGCCACCATCGTGCCCTCCACCAACATCAGCCTCTATAAAGGCGAGGATGAGGGTGACGCACCGGCAGCGGATGCACCGGCAACTGCGTAAGCGTTGACCGCAACCCTCGTTATCCATCCCCACCTCACCGGCCGTGAAAAGTCGGACAGGTCGCTGCATGCCGCGCTCGAGGAAGCCGTCGGCCTCGCCCATGCGATTCAGCTCGAGGTGAAGCACGCCGCCGTGGCGCGCCTACAAAAAGTCACGCCCGCAACTTATATCGGCAAAGGCAAGGCGGAGGAATTCGCGGAATTGATCGAGGCGGAGGAAATCGGCCTCGCCATCGTCGATTGTGCGCTCACCCCGGTGCAGCAACGCAACCTCGAGAAAGCCTTCGGCTGCAAAGTCATCGACCGCACGGCGCTGATTCTCGAAATCTTCGGCGCCCGCGCCCGCACGGCAGAGGGAAAACTACAGGTGGAGCTCGCCTCCCTCACCTACCAAAAATCGCGCCTCGTGCGTTCATGGACACACCTCGAACGCCAGCGCGGTGGCTTCGGCTTCCTCGGCGGCCCGGGGGAATCGCAGATCGAACTTGACCGGCGCATGATCGGCGACCGCATCCTCAAAATCAAAAAGCAGCTGGAGAATGTGGTACGCACCCGTAACCTCCACCGCGCCACGCGGCGGGATGTCCCCTATCCGCTGATTGCTCTGGTGGGTTATACGAATGCCGGGAAATCGACGTTGTTTAATCGCCTGACGAATGCGAATGTGATGGCGCAGAATATGCTCTTCGCCACCCTCGACCCCACCATCCGCGAGGCGGAACTCCCCTCCGGTTTGCGCGTGCTGATGTCCGATACCGTGGGCTTTATCAGTAACCTGCCTACCGAACTCATCGCCGCCTTCCGCGCCACGCTCGAGGAAGTGCTCAACGCCGACATTCTCCTCCATGTGCGCGACATCGCTCATGAGGACAGCAAGGCGCAAAGCGACGATGTGATGGGCGTGCTCAAAAGTTTGTTTGCTAAAGAGGAGAGCCTCGACCATCTCATCGAAGTGCATAACAAAATTGACCAATGGAGCTTGGACCATAACCGCGAGCCCTATCTGGCGCCCGCGGGGGCGGTGCCCCTATCCGCAATGACGGGTGAAGGATGTGACGCGCTGCTCGCGTTGATTGATGAAAAACTCTCGGCGCAATTGCTCGCCACCTACCATTACCACATCCCCCATGCGGATGGCCGCGCGATTGCATGGCTTTACGCCAATGGACAGGTGATGCAGCATCATGAGGAAGAAGTGAATGCGGATTACGAAGTGCGCCTATCTGCAGCCAACGCCGCGCGGTTTCATCAGCAGTTTGGGTATTGATTAGAGAGTGTGCACTGGCACGCGCGTCGATTCCAACGCTAACCAGCCAGACCCAACTGCGAGCGTACCTTGCAGAATCGCCATACCGACATTGCTATAGCTGACATGTTTATTGCCTTGCTCATCTTCTACAACCGAGTTTCGTGCAGCACTCAAAAAACCTGCCAAACAAAGCGCACTACCAGCCCATAAGAGTGCCGTATTAACCTTGCCTGTCGTCGTCAGCTCTTCCCAGGATGCGATTCGGGTTTCACTCGTAGGCGAGGCCCCACCATAACTACTATAATACCCAGACCCTCCAATGCTGCTCGTCGGAGAAGCGGAAGGTTTCGGCGCAACGCGTGAGGTAAAACTGCGCACCACCGATGCCGGAGTTCCTTTAAATATATTTTCAACGGCACTGAAAGAGAGCGGCATCTTTTCGCCCGCGTTTATAACGTATTTATGCTGCTCAATTGCCTGTTTCATGACCGCTTCAATAAAAGCCGGATCCGCATGGCGCATGGTCGCGTGCTCACCGATTTGTTTATACAAACCTTCAAGCTCTTCCTTACTAATAACGTTCAATGCTTCGCTACGAATGGCTTTGGGAATGTCCGTCGGACCAAACCCCGCACGCGCCTCAGTTACCTTCACTTGAGGAGCAGCTTCCGCGACAGCATCGAATTTAGCGAGTTGCTCTTCAATCGCCGCAATGCCAAACTTCTTTTTATTAGCTCTCGTTTTAAATTGTTCAACATTGAGATGTTTGCGAACCGCCTCGGTGATGGATCTTTGTAAATTCTCCGGCGACACCTCTTGAAACACCGAATGTTCAGCAATTTGACCGGCAAGTTCCGTGAGTTTATTTTCGGCCAGCCCTAGCGGCTTGAGCGCTTCCTTGAGATCAAACTGCACCCCATCAAACGCCATCACCTACCACCGGGCCACCATGCTGCCGGCAGCGATGCCGCCGCCAATTACCAGATCACCCACGCGCGCGAGCAGCGGACGCTCATAGCCATTCTCATCTCGGCTGCGCAGCGCACCCGAGGCAATCGCCAAACCTGCACCAACACCTGCCACGCGACCAAACGCCACCAGGCGCTTACCTTCCGTCGCTTTATCGAATACGTTGATTCCACTTTTAATTTCATCGAAGCCCATGCCAAAAGCTTTCGGCACACCATGCTCAACCGCGCGCCGCGCGCCAATATAATCTACCCAATTCTTCGTCGGCTCAGTCATGCTGATGACCCTTCAATGCTATTTTCCTAGTTTGAATATAGCATGCAAGGCCGACAAGTTTTGTGACAGTTCTGTGAAGTTATCAGGGGTTAACCCCCTATCCGCGTTAACTTTTATGCCTGAAAAAGCGCCAGTTCTGCGGCCCTACGGCGCACCAGCCCGGGCAGCTTACGCCCCCCGCCCCACACCCAGCGCAGCCATTGCGGCGCAATCTCGTTCTCTTCCTGCCGGTTAATCACCCGCCGCAAAGTTGAGCGCTGTAGTGCCGCTGATCCGAGGTTAAAAGTGAAAGAGACAAGCGCATCGAACTGATTTTGCGTGAGCGGCACTGCAATAAACTGCCCTACCACCGCTTCTGCCACTGCTACATCCGCTGCCAAAAACGCCAGCGCCCGCTGTTCATCCACCACCATTGGCACGGAGTATTCATCCTCGCGAATCACATGCCCGTAACCAATCGTCAGCACACCGGCCGGGCAATAATAGGGCACCGCCGAAAACCCCTCAAACTGCCGAATCAGCGTAAGCCCCGCGGCTGAGGTTCTCATTTCTTCGCCCGCATCAATGCACGCTGGCCAAACCAAAACGCCATGATCGCCGAGAAAATCGCAACATCTTCTTCCGTCCACAAACTCACCAGCGCCTGCGAAATGCTCAGGTTATTCTGCCACGGCAAATGCGCACTCAGCAGCAACGAAAATTGCGCCACCTTAACCAACACATACAGCCCAAAAAAAGCATAAGTCAGCACCGGCCGCACAGAACCTGCCAGCGCATCCACCCAGTGAATGCCGGTGAGCGAATCCTTCACCCGCGCATTCAGGCTCGCCTGCTCCGCCATATCCGCCTGCAGGTTAATCGCCGCGAGCTGCTGCTGACGCACCTCCCGCGCCTCCTGCGACGCCGCCGCCAGCTTCTCGCGGTCATACTCCATCTGCAATTTCAGCAGCGTGATTTCATGCGCGCGATCCTTACCATCGCGCACCATTTTCATCACATCCGGCACCGCGCTCGAAATGAACCCGAGCAACGCACTCAGTAACGCAATCATATTATTTACCATGCGAAAAAAAGGAGGAAAAAACATTCAGCACTTCGATCACAATCGCGCCGATACCCGCCGCCAGCGCCATCGAAGCAGCATACGCCCCCTTGCCACGATTCATGATCGCCGTTAGCTCGTCGAGCTTCTGCTCCATCGCATCGAAGCGCCGTTGCGCCGTGGCATTATGCGCCCGCTGCTGCTCGCGCAGGCCGATGATCTGCTCCTCGATCACCGCGATTTTCATCGCATTTTGCAGTTCGGGCTCGAGCATTACGCATCCACCGCATCGGCAAACGCGGGCGTCGCTTTCGCAATATCGTAAATCTGTTCGATCGTCGCATCCTTGATCCATTGCTCGGAATCTATCGCAATCGTCACCGGCACATAAGCCGCCGATGCTTGCCGCGCTGCATGATCGACAAACCCATACATCACCACCGATGCATTACGGTGGAAGCGGCTCTCATGCACTTCGCCGACAATGAAATAGGTAAATGCCTCGCCACCGAACGGCGACGGATAGTTGAGAGATAAAGCCATAAAAACTCCTAGTTGATGATGAGAAATCCGACGGAAGTCTCCGCCGTCGCCGCCGCATTGGCATAAAGCGTGAACGACCCGCTGCCCGGCACCGCCTGCACGGATTTCATCGTGCTATCGTTCGTGCGCACGGTGGCGATGATGATGCTCGATGTCGTGCATAGCGCATTCGTCACCACCAGCGAAGTCGCCGCCGCCGCGAAATTCACCGTACCACTGGGCTTGTTGATGGTTTGCGCCCCCGTCGTCCCCGTCGCGGTGTTGGTCGCCAGCAGCGCCATTTGGCCATCCGTGCGCACGCGGAAAATTTCACCCGCCGTGCCCGCCAACCGCGCCGCGTAATTATTCGTCGCCCCCGCCGGTGCCGAAATATTCAACCCATACGCATTCGTTTTTGTGCCGGTCAACGTCACGCTCGGCACATACAGCGCGCTCGTATTCGTGATCGTCGCGTTGGTCGATGCCCCCGTACTCCAATCGAGCGCAAGTATCGCATGGTCCGTCAGCGTGCTCGAGGAAGCAAACGCATGGTCCGATCCCGTGATGCGGAAATCCCGCTGCAGCGTCAGCGCACCGGCGGCATGCGTACGCACCGTGTTCGCCAAATTCCAATAGGTATGCGGCGCTTCGGTCGAAGCCGTCAGCGTCGCATCCGTCGCATTCAGCACGCTGAAACGCACGGTCGCCGCGGTGTTGCTCGCACTCATGCTCGACCAAACAGCCGAAATGGTATTTGATGTCTGCGCACTCGTGCTGTTGATAATCACACGGTTGGTGCTGCCCGTTTGCAACCGCACCGCCGTGCCGCCATTCACAAACAAATCGCCCGTTCCCTTCGCCGCAATCGTGCCCGATTCGTTCGAGCCGCTCGAAGCTACGGTGAGCGTCACCCCGCCCGTCGCTGCGGCGGACTTAATCGCCCAACCCGTTGCGCTCGATGCGGTCGAAGCATCCACGAGCAATGCCGAATTCGTCGCCCCGCTCGCCCCCACCGCAAACGCCGTCGCGCTGCTCGAGGTAATGCTCGAAGCACCCGTAAACGCCGCACCGGTCAAATCCGCTTTTGCATTCAGCGCCGTTTGCAAATCCGTCTGCGAGGAAAGCGTGCCCGTAATGCTCCCCCAGCTACCGCCACCACCGCCCGAAGGCGCGGCATAGGTCCCATCCGCCCGCAGAAAATTCGTCGTGCCGCCACCGGTCGTCAGCGTCACCCCGTTCACCACCTGGCCCGCCGGCAACGTCACTGTGCCCGTAAATGTTGGCGATGCAAGCGGCGCTTTCGCATTCAGCGCCGTCTGCAAATCCGTCTGCGAGGAAAGCGTGCCCGTAATGCCGCCCCAGCTCGCGCTGCCGCCACCCGCCGCCGACCAGCTCGTGCCGTTGAATTTATACTCGATCGACTCATCCTGCACATACACGCGCATGCCGTTTTGCGGCGTGATGAATTTCCACACCTGATCGAAATACGCCAGATACGTCGCCTTGCCGGACCAGGAACCCGTCGGGCTTGCCGCCACAATATACAGCGCCGATGCCGCGGGTGAACCCGGCGGCGTCGCGAGATCCTTATCGAGCACCGATTTGCCGACAAACGCATCGAGCAGCGCAAACGCCTGGTTAATCGTAACTTCCTTCTGCGCCTGTGACTGTTCTACCAGCGTAATGCCCAGATTATTTGTGGTGGCCATGGATTCCTCAAAAATAATGGTGATGGGAGTAAATTGGTGCTAATTTGCACGTGGAATTCTGCCGCGAACGCGCGGTCGGATGGAATGCGGATGAATGAGGGCTTATGCCGACGATCGATCACATCTGGCAGCAGATCAACGCCCTGCCGCACAAATACATCTTCTACACGCGCAAGGAGATCCGCTATTTGCCGAAAGTGCTGAGCGAGAATGAACGCATCCTCGCCCTCACCTCCGGCCTCATGAATAACCGCACCTGGCTCGCTGTTTGCACCAACCACCGCGTGCTATTTATCGACCGTGGCATGTTCTTCGGCTTGCGCCAATTGCAGATGAACTTGGACCGCGTGCAGGCGATCGATTCCGAATTCGGCCTCGCCTTCGGCTCCATCCGCGTGTGGGACGGCGCAGCGTCGATGACGATTAAGCTGGTGCTAAAATCCACCGTCGCGCCCTTCGTCAAAACCGTGCAACAGGCGATGGATCAGTACAAACGCCAGATGGTGCATGAGCTCGCCGCGAACGCAACCAACGCCAATCTCAGCCCCGCGCACAGCGCACCAAACCCAATGCTGAACGAACTAGAGCGTTTGGCAAAACTGAAAACCGATGGGCATTTGAGTGACGAAGAATACGCCGCCGCGAAAAGAAAGTTGCTTGGCAACTAATCGCTAATCATTGATGAACGAAGTGAGCTTGTTCAGCAGCGTGGGATCAATCTGATCGAACACATCCGGGAACAAATTCTGCACCCGCCCCATAAAATCTGGGAAGGCAATTTCACCCGCCACCACCAGCGATTCGAGCACGCTCAACATCGTGTTCGCTTCCCCATCAATCCCGCGTTGGCGAATCACCGCGCAGAGCTGATTGATCGTGAGTTTGAACACCACATCCGTCATCAACCCCGCATCCGCATTGCGCTCATCAGCGGGCGTCACACGCGCGGTGGGCTGGGCCACGTCGGAAGCGAAGTTACGAAAAGGTAGGATGGTCATTCAAGCATGCTACCACAGCAACCCTTAACAAATCCTTACTGCACGGCAACCGTGGCGGAAAGCGGCTTTCCTGGCCCAATCAATCCGGATCGCTGCGTAATCACCAGCGACAAACTCGTCGGCGCCGAGCCGAAATCCGTCGTCTGATTCGCCGCGCTATACACCACACTCGGGCTCGTCGCACTCCAGCTTCGCACCAGCGTGCTGCCGTTGTAAAGCTGCACATCGTACTGCTCGCTGATCTCCATCAGCGGCACATCGACATAATCGCGCAAGCCCCCATCAATCCGCGTTCGCCGCACCCAACTGATCGCAATATCGCCCGTGCCCGCATTCTTGATCGCCATCGCCCGCACCGGCGCAAGCGGTTTCAAACTCTGGGCCTGAATCGCGAAGCTGGTTTGGTTGCCCACACTCAGCGAG
>JBEHYI010000045.1:0-11962 GCA_048498255.1 Pseudomonadota bacterium
CGCACCGCTCGATGCGCATCAGGGCTGCTACTACTTACGCCTTTCCCTCAAGGACGAACCGGGCGTGCTCGCTGAATTCACCCGCGCCTTCGCGGCGGAATCGATCTCGGTCCATTCCATCACCCAACGCGCCATCGCGGCGGATAGCTCCGCGCAAGTCATCGTCATCACGCATAAAACGAACGAAGCCGCCGTCGCGCGCGTCGCCAAACGCATCGCCGAACTTTCTGTATCCGTCGCAGCCCCCGTGGTGCTGCGCATTGAGTCTTAGGAGACCATCATGACCGCACCCGCCTACAACACCGACGCCCCGAACAAATCCTGGATCATGGACCGCAACTTCGCGCTCGAAGCTGTACGGGTGACGGAAGCTGCCGCGCTCGCGAGCAGCCACTGGACGGGCCGCGGTGAAGAAAAAGCCGCCGACCAGGCCGCGGTGAACGCCATGCGCGAAGCACTCAACGGCCTCACCATCGATGGCACGGTTGTCATCGGCGAGGGCGAGCGCGACAAAGCACCGATGCTCTATATTGGCGAGAAAGTTGGCACCGGCGAAGGCCCGCGCATCGACATCGCGCTCGATCCGCTCGAGGGCACCACGCTCTGCGCCACCGCTGGCCCGAACTCGCTCGCGGTCGTTGCAATGGGCGAGCATGGCAGCTTCCTCCACGCGCCGGATGTGTATATGGATAAAATCGCCGTTGGCGGCGGTTTGCCGGAGGGCGTAGTCGATCTCGATGCGAGCGTTGCCGAAAATTTGAAGAACCTTGCGAAGGCGAAGAAAAAAGAGGTGGGTGACCTCACCGTCGTCGTGCTCAAGCGCGAACGCCACGCCGAAAAAATCGCGAAACTGCGCGAAGCGGGCTGCCGCGTGCAACTGATTCCAGATGGGGATGTCGCGGGCGTCATCGCCACCGCCACCGCGCTCACCGGCGTCGATATGTATTTCGGCATTGGCGGCGCGCCGGAAGGGGTGCTCGCGGCAGCAGCACTGCGCTGCATCGGTGGGCAAATGCAAGGCCGCTTGTTGTTCGATGGCGAGGATGAGCAGAAAGAACGCGCAAAACGCATGGGCATCACGGATTTCAACCGCAAATACGCGCTCACCGAATTGGCCAAAGGCGATGTGATGTTTGCGGCGACGGGCGTGACGGATGGCTCCATGCTCAAAGGCGTGAAGCGCTGGCCGGGCGGGGCGAACACCCACTCCATCGTCATGCGCAGCTTCACCGGCACCGTGCGCTGGATCGAAGCGCAGCATAATTTTGGTGTAAAAACAGCCAGGTAGCTATCCTCGCGCCGCCGGAAAAATCACGTGATATTTAGTGTTTTTTAAGGATTTCCACGCTATATTTGTGGGATGACCGAGCCATCGCAACCGAAACAAAAAACCGCGGCCGACCACTTATCCCAGCAAACGCAGGAGGAAGTGGATCGCCTGACGCTCGTGCAGCGGATGGATATCAATGGCGACCACATCATCGATGCCAACGAACTCGGCGCGGAGATCACCGCGCGTTACGTACGCCAGCATCAGGGCGAGGCGGATCCCTTAAGCGACTTGCGCGCCGATATGGCACTGGTGGAGGGCGGCGGGAAAAAAGGCTCTGTCGCTGCCAGTGACCTAATAGATAAGGTTCTGTTCACGATGAACCCGCGTGACCTGGGTAACCCGGATTGGGGCAAGCCCATCGATCAGAGCAATCAGCAGGCACGCCTCGATCAGATTGATCTAACACCGGGTGGACTTAGCGTCTATTTAGGTGCGCAAGATGCCAATTTGGCGGTGCATGATGAATATTCCAAAAATGCAGCGGAAGAGAAAAAGGCTGCGATCGACCAGGCCGCGAAGGAAGCGGCTGAGCGCGCGGAAGATGAGAAAAACGCTATGCAGGATGCGGCGACCTTCTTGCGCGAGAATCCTGAAATGGGTGATACGCTCGATAAGCTTTATGGCAGTCGCAAACAGGCGGTCGCCGCCTTGCAGTCGCAGATAAATGAAGTTTACACGCAATACGCCAAAAACCCGCCCACGCCGGAGGCCACACTCGCTGCCGCAAAAGCCAACGCCACCGAGGCCGAATTGAATGACCCGCTCACGCAGCAATTGCTGGGGCTGGCGCAACAATCCCAAAATGCCGCACCTGCATCCACTGCCGAAGCCGCGCTGCACACAACGCTCGCGAATTTGGGCAGCACACTCAAAGATTACCATATGCAAAGCGCGGATAGCACGGACACGCAATCCCTAGCAATCGCCATTACCCGTGCGGCGAATAAAACCCGTGGCAACGAACCGGGTGGGCGCAACTAGCCGCGCATCTTGCCATTGGCCAGCAGCAGTGCCATATTCCTCGCATGCAGCATTCCTTCACCCAAACCGCTTCCGGCCTGCCGTGGCAACTGCGCCATAATGATGCGCGCACCGTGCTCGCCATCGCACAGCAGCACGGTGTGAGCGAGCTGCTCGCGGGCATTCTCGCTGGGCGCAATATTGCGCTCGACCAGGTGCAGCAATTTTTAAACCCGACCTTGCGCGATTACCTGCCGGACCCGTTCCATTTACGCGATATGGACAAGGCCGTTGCGCGCATGATTGCAGCAATTGCTGCGAAGGAGCCAATCGCCATTTTCGGCGATTACGATGTCGATGGCGCAACCTCCACCACTTTGTTGATGCAGTATCTCGGTAGCATCGGCGCGCACGTCACACCCTACATCCCCGACCGCATGACGGAAGGCTATGGCCCCAATGTCGCCGCGTTCGAAAAGCTGATTGATCAGGGCGCAAAACTCATCATCACCGTCGATTGCGGCACGCTTTCCTACGAGCCCATTGCTGCAGCAAAAAAGCGCAACATCGATGTGATTGTACTCGACCATCACCTCTCGAGCGGTGCATTGCCCGAGGCCCATGCGATTGTGAACCCCAACCGGGTGGATGAGACTTCCGAGCATCGCAATTTGGCAGCAGTCGGGGTGACGTTTTTGACGCTCGTCGCACTCAATTCCAAACTTCGCGAGCAAGGTTTTTTTGCGCAGCATAATATGCGCGAACCCAACCTGCTCGCACTACTTGATCTCGTCGCGCTTGGCAGCGTGTGCGATGTGATGACGCTCACCGGCCTCAACCGTGCCTTCGTCGCGCAGGGCCTCAAAATTATGGCAGGCCGCAAGAATCTCGGCCTCTCGGTGCTTTCGGATGTGTCGCGTATGGATGAGGCGCCGAACGTCTACCATCTAGGCTTTTTGCTCGGGCCCCGCATCAATGCCGGCGGGCGCGTTGGTAAATCCGGCCTCGGCGTGGAGCTTCTGACCTCGAGCGATGCCGCCAATGCGCAAGAAATTGCGGCGATCCTTGATCTACACAATCAAGAGCGCCAAGCGATCGAGGCGGATGTGCTGCAACAAGCGATGGCGCTCGCCGAGCAACAGGCGAATCTGCCGGTCATCCTCGTCGCTGGTGAAGGCTGGCACCAGGGCGTCATCGGCATCGTCGCGGGCCGTATTAAGGAGCGGTTCAGTTGCCCCGCCGCGGTGATCAGCATCGAGAACGGCATGGCCAAAGCCTCCGCACGCTCCGTCGCGGGTGTCGATATGGGTGCGGCGATTCATGCCGCCGTCACCAGCGGGCTTATCGAAAAAGGCGGTGGCCATGCCATGGCAGCAGGCTTCAGCACGAATGCCGCGAAGCTGCCCGACCTCCACGCCTTCCTCATCACCCGCATGGAGGCGGATGTCGCGCGCTACACCGAATCGCGCGTGGTGAAATATGATGGGCTGCTGAGCGCCAGTGGGGCCAACCTCGAAACGCTCGACGACATCGCCCGCGCCGGTCCGTTCGGCATCGGCAATCCCGGCCCGCGCTTCGTGGTGCCAAACGTGCGCATCCTCCATGTCGCGGTCATGAAGGAAAAGCACCTGCGCGTGACGATTGGCGATGATTCCGGCACCACGCGCCTCAACGCGGTCGCATTCGGCACCGTCGGCACCGTACTCGGCGAGTGGCTGATGCGCGAAAAAAACCTGCATATCCTGGGCGAACTCAAGCGCAATAGCTGGCAGGGGAAGGACTCCGCCCAGTTCATGATCGACGATGTGGCGCTGGCCGCCTAAACCCGCTGCGCGCCGCACTAAACCGGCCAAAAACCTCGCCTTTCCGCTGCTCCCCACAAACCGCTTGACTTAACCCGCCCGCCATGGTGTATCTCGCGGCCTGTTTTGGGGCATCGCCCCATGCCGGATGGCCCCTTCGTCTAGCGGTTAGGACGCCTCCCTTTCACGGAGGTAGCACGAGTTCGAGTCTCGTAGGGGTCACCATTTCTCTTTAATTATCAGCATTATCAGCCCAACACAACCTCCGGTTGCTTAGCATCGCTGCATTTGCCATAATGCCGTATGGGAAGCACCGCCATCATGCATGAAATCTTCACCCTCAGCGATGAGGAGCGGAATATTTTCGTTACCGCCTGCCTCACGCGGCCATCACGTGCGGAGCCGGTGATTCTGCTGGTCGAGGACCAACGCTTTTTCCAGCAGGTGTTTCGCTCGGCGCTTGGCATGGGCCGCCCGATGTTGATTGCAAAGGATGCCATGGAGGCTTGGGCGCTTTATATAAAGCACGCGCCGGATATTGCGTTTATCGATGTGCATATGGCAGGCATCGACGGCCACGCGCTGACGGTGGTGCTCGGTGCCATCGACCGTGATGCGTATCTCGTCATGCTCACCGCCGCGCAGGATATCGAAAGCATGGCGGCGGCGCTTGAAAACGGCGCGCGTGAATATATCACCAAACCTTACACCCAGAAGAAATTGGGTGACTGCCTGGCACGTTACGCGCAAGCGAATCAGCGCGCATAAGCATGCTTGCCATGCGTTAGCACACGGGCTACACAAGCCGCGAACGAGGTTGCTATGCAAGAAACGATCCGCACCTATGCGAACAAAGCCTACCGCTGGATCACGCGCGAGGAGCATAAGGCGCGGGCGCGCGAGCTGCGCGAGGAAATCAACCGTGCATTCACCGAACACCCGAGCGACACGGGCGAGACCTACCTCGAGCATCTCTGGTTCACTGCCAAAATGGCCGGTCGGTTCCTTTACGCGGTGACGGTGCTGGTCATTCACGGCCTGTTTCCGTTTCTGCTTACCCGCGCGGCCTCGAAACAAATCGAAATTATTTACGGCATCATGAAGACCCGCATCCCCAAATCCCGGCTCGATATGCTGGATGCGGATCCGGGCATTTAAATGCAGCGCATCGGGGTCATCGGGTTTGGGTTTTCCGGGCTGATGGTGGTCGCGAATCTGGTGCGGCGCGCGGTAGCGCCCTTCACGCTGTATATCCTCGATGAAAAGCACGATGGGGTGGGTGTCGCCTACAGCACCCAGAACCCAAAACATCTGCTGAATGTGCGCGCAGGCAATTTAAGCGCTTTCGCCGATAAGCCGGAAGATTTTGTGCAGTGGCTAAGCAGTGCGGATGCGGCAGTCGCAAAAACAAAGCTCGGGTTAAAGCACAATTATACCGCCATCGATTTCGCCCCCCGCGCGCTCTATGGAGCCTATCTGGCCGCCATTTGGCACGGCACGCAGGAAATGGCTGCGCAAAAAAACATCCAGCTGAAACTGGTGCCAAGTCGCACCGTAGCCGTGCAAACCGGCAATGACATAGCGCTACTCACCGAGCGCGGCGATGCGATTGCCGTCGATAAAATTGTGCTTGCGTCGGGGCATGAAACCAAGGCCATTTTCCCGCAGGTGAAAAGCCCGAACATCATCCAAAATCCGTGGAATGCTGCACTGGATGCTGCAGCAACTTGGGCCTCACCCGTGCTGCTCATCGGCAGCGGGCTGACGGCGATTGATATGGTTCTCTCGCTGCGCCGCGCGGGGTATGCAGGCGAAATCATCCTCACCTCTCGCCGCGGGATGATGCCGCAGATGCATGCCATTCCATCCGCCATCGCGAGCTTCAGCGCCGAGGAAATTGCTGCAGCAAAAACTTTACGTGCGATGTTACGATTGCTGCGCAAAAAAATCCGCGAATGCGGCGAATGGCGCGTCGCGGTGGATGCGCTGCGCCCGCACACGCAAATTTTGTGGCAGCGTTTAAGCCCGCGCGAGCAGCAGCGCTTTTTGTGGTTCCTCCTCCCCATCTGGGGCGTCCACCGCCACCGCATGGCGCCGGAAATTGCTGCGGTGATGACGAGCGAAATTGCTGCAGCAAAAGCACGGCTGGTGATTGGGAAAAAACTCGAGGTGACGGCGGAGGAGGGGGAATTAAAAGTTCAACTCGGCGCGGAAGTCATTCACCCATCGCGTATCATCAACTGCACGGGGTTCGAACTTAGCCTTGCTCAAAGTCACAACCCGCTGCTCAAACAATTACTCGCCAACCAAAGGGTCGAAGCGCATGTGACGGGCCTTGGCATCGTCGCTGATCCGCATTGCCGCGCTTGGGGCAATCTGCACCCAAGCCTCTATGCCATCGGCTCGCTGCTCACCGGCCAATTGCTCGAATCCACCGCCATTCCAGAGCTACGCGCCCAGGCGCAACATATCGCCGCATCGCTCACTCAGTGATGGATCACCCGCGGCCACTGATTCGTGTCGCGATAGTTCGGGCCGCGATGCTTCATCCGCGCTATCTTCTTGGCCTTGCCCGCCTTCTTGCTATCCGTCGCTACCGGCTCAGAAGTTGTTTCTTCTTCCACCATTTCAGAGGTTGTCTCCGGCACGCTTTGTGGCATCACCGCATGCTCGCCGGTTTCATCCACCTCCCAATGGCCGGGGTTCAAATGCCATTTCTTGCCGCGCTGTGCCCAGCTATCCGCCACCCACACAAACCCCTCGCGCTCTTCCAGCCAGCGGCTCGGCATCCACATAAAATTATCGCCGGTCCATTTCCAATAGCCGTTCACATGAATGTACCCGGGCCGCTCTCCCGCATCCACCTCATACACCGGTTCGGCGGGCGGCGCCATCGGCGCATCGATGGAGGACGCAGCATAGCTCACGCCGTGCAGCATTAGCGTACCGGTCACTGCGAGTAAAATTAGAAAACTTTTTGCTGTCCGCAACACCATGTTCTCCAAAGCAATTCGGCCAACTATCAGTAAATAGCTGGCCGAATAAAGAATCAATAAGCTTGGTTGTAGAACTTACGCGCTCTTCGCCTTTTCCATGCGCTTACGCAGGTTAGGGTCGAGGTAGCGTTTGCGCAGACGAATATTTTTCGGTGTCACTTCCATCAGCTCGTCTTCCTCGATGTAAGCAATCGCTTGCTCCAGCGTCGGGATGCGCGGCGGGGTGAGTTTCACCGCTTCGTCTTTCGACGTGGTGCGGATGTTGGTAAGCTGCTTCGCCTTGAGCGCATTCACCTCAAGGTCGTTATCGCGGCTATGCTGTCCGATGATCATGCCCTCATAAATACGCACGCCCGCTGGGATAATCAGGAAGCCGCGCTCCTCGAGGCCCCACAGCGCATATTCCACCGCAACGCCGGTTGCGTTCGAAATCAGCACACCATTGCGACGGCCCGGGATATCGCCCTTATACGGTTCGAAGCCATGGAACAGGCGGCTGAGCACGCCGGAACCGCGCGTGTCGGTTAAGAACTCGGACTGGTAGCCAATCATCCCGCGCGAGGGGATGACGAATTTGAGGCGCAACTTACCGCCCGACGAAGGGCGCATCTCGGTCATCTGCCCTTTGCGCATGGAGAGCTTCTCGACCACGATGCCGGAGAATTCCTCATCCACATCGACCTGCACTTCTTCCATCGGCTCGAGCTTGTTGCCCTCATCGTCCGTTTTGAACAGCACGCGCGGACGTGACACGGAAACTTCAAACCCTTCGCGGCGCATGGTCTCGATCAGTACACCGAGCTGCAATTCGCCGCGGCCGCCGACTTCGAACGCGTCGCCGTTTTCAGTTTCCTTCACGCGGATGGCGACGTTCGATTCTGCTTCCTTGAACAAACGGTCGCGAATCATGCGGCTCGTTACTTTCGTGCCTTCCGTACCCGCGAGTGGCGAGTCATTCACCGCAATGGTGATCGCCATCGTCGGCGGGTCGATCGGCGTTGCTTTGAGCGGCGATTGCAGCTCGATCGTGCCGACCGTATCGGCCACGGTGGTTTCAGTTAAGCCCGCAATCGACACAATTGCGCCTGCCGATGCTTCGTTCACCGGGTTGCGCTCGATGCCATCGAAGCTCAGCAATTTCGTGATGCGGCCTTGCTCGATCACCGTACCATCCAGGCGAATGCCCTTCACCGGCATGCCCACTTTCGCCGTGCCGGATTCGATTTTACCGGTGAGAATGCGCCCGAGGAAATTGTCGGATTCGATCATGGTGACGAGGAAAGCGAACTGTGCCTCCGGATCGACATCCGGCGCTTCCACATAGCGCACCACCTCATCCATGATCACATGCAGATTCTCGCGGTTGGTGTCGGCGAGGTCCTTCACCGCCCAGCCATTACGGCCCGAGGCATAAAGCACGGGGAAATCGAGCTGCGCGTCGTTCGCATCGAGCGCAACGAACAGGTCGAACACTTCGTTCAGCACCTCATCCACGCGCGCATCCGGGCGGTCGACTTTGTTGATGACGACAATCGGGCGCAAACCTTGCGCAAGCGCTTTCATCAGCACGAATTTGGTTTGCGGCATCGGGCCTTCAGCCGCGTCCACCAACACTAACACTCCGTCCACCATCCCAAGGATGCGCTCTACCTCACCGCCGAAATCGGCGTGGCCAGGGGTATCGATGATGTTGATGCGCTTATCCTTCCACTGGATGCTGGTGCATTTTGCGAGAATCGTAATGCCGCGCTCTTTCTCGAGATCGTTCGAATCCATCACCCTTTCTTCGACACGTTGATTGTCGCGAAAAGTGCCCGCCTGGCGCAGCATCACGTCGATCAGGGTGGTTTTGCCATGGTCAACGTGGGCGATGATGGCGATATTACGAAGCTCGGTCATATAAAAATCAGTATCTTAGGGGTGAAATGCGCCAGCGAGGGCAAGTTGTGCGCCGCAATAGGCGATTTTTCGCGGTTTGGCTAGCGTTTTGTTGCTGCCTTACGCGCTTTTACCGGCGCAACCGGCATTCCGCTGATGCGCACGAGCGCCGTTTCGAGATCTACGCCCACCGAATCCAGCTGATTCATAATCCGTGCATGCATCATCGCGCCGAGCACATAGACCTGCATTTCACGCGCCCGCGCGGCAATGCCCGCCTTGGGGATGAGGCCTTGGGCTGCGGCATTCATCAGGATTTTTTTATAGTAGGTGTAAAACCGCTCGCTCATTACCCGTGACATGTCGCTCAGCGCACTATCCTCGCCGCACATTTCGCTGCTGACTGTGGCATAGGGGCAACCACACACCATGCCGGTGGTTTTCAGCGACTCCTCCTGCTTCGCGCGGATTTCGCGGCAAAGCGCGCGTAGCTGCGCCGGAGCGGTCTTATTCTCGACAAAAATCGCATCGATTTTCGGGCGCACGAATTGCCAATGATCCTCGAGTGCGGCGGCCGCGAGGTCCGATTTCGCTTTGAAGAAATGGTAGAAGCTGCCCTTCTGCACCCCCGCCGCGCGGCAGATGTCCTCGACACTCACATGCGCGTAACTATTGGCCCAAATCAGCGAATGCGCGGCATCAATCAGCTTTTGCCGGGTGGTGCCGGTCGCGGGTTTCCTCACCGATGTGCTACGTGCTTTGACCATAAGCCATTATGCACTTGACTGAACGGTCAAGTCAATCGCAATTCAGTCTTGACTGCTTGGTCAACTCATCTTACAGTGCAGTGCAACAATATAAAAACGAAATACATGGTTGTGTGATGGTAACGAGCTTTCCCGAGAAAAAATCCGGTTTTCCGTTTAAATGGCTAGTGATTCTGGTCGTTTTAGGCATCGGGGTCTATTACGTGCCCAGTCTGTTCCATGGCGGCAAAGGCGGGGCGGGACCACAAGGCGGCGGGGTGCCGGTCAGCGTCGCAACCGTCATCAGCAAACCCATCACCAATTGGAGTGAATTCTCCGGTATTTTGCAGGCGGTGAATTCGGTCGAAATTCGCCCGCGCATCGGCGGCCAAATCATGCAAATCCATTTTTCGGATGGCGCGGAAGTCAAAAAAGGCCAGCCACTCTTCACCATCGACCCGCGGCCCTATGAAGCGGCGGTGACGAGCACCAAAGGCGCGCTGACGGAAGCGCAATCCATCCTCGCGCGTGCGCAAAAACTGGTGAAGAGCAAAGCCATTTCGCGTGCGGAGTTTGAAGCCGCGCAAAGTGCCTATGACCGCGCACTCGGCAATTACAACGCCGCGGCGGTGAATTTGGAATACACTCATATCACCGCGCCCATCTCGGGCAAAATCAGCCGCGCGGAAATCACTCAGGGTAATATTGTGGAAGCGGGCCCGGGCGCACCGCTGATGGCAAGTATCGTGACGCTTTCGCCGATTTATGCCGCGTTCGATGTGGATGAGGCGACGTTCCTTAAAACCATCCAGGGCGTGCCCGCGAACAAACTCAAAACCATCCCGGTGGAAGTCGGCCTTGGCAATCAGCAGGGTGAATTAACCAAAGCCACCATCCATTCCTTCGACAACCAAATTGCGCCGGGCAGCGGCACGATCCGCGTGCGAGCTACGCTCACGAATAAGGACGCGACGCTAATCCCGGGCCTCTATGCCAAAGTGCGCCTCGGTACGGCAGATCAGACGGACGCGATTCTCGTCAACCCCACCGCGATTGGCACCGACCAGAGCAAAAAATTCGTCATGGTCGTCGGCGCGGAGAATAAAGTAGAATACCGCGAGGTGAAGCTCGGCGGCATCAGCGATGGTCTGCAAATCATTACCGAAGGGCTGAAGCCGGGTGAGAAAATCGTCGTCACCGGCCTGCAGCGCGTGCAGCAACCGGGCACCGTGATTGCTGGTAAGGATGTCGATATGGTTACGCTGCAAGGCGAGCCGGAGCCCGCGCCCGCAGCAACGGATGCTGCAGCAACACCTGCCGATGCTGCACCAGCAGATGCAGCAAAACCGGCGGAAGAAAAACCAACGGAGCTACCCGTTGCCACACCGGCGGAGCCAGCAACTCCCGCGCCGGAAGTGAAGCCTGACGCGCCTGCCGACGAAGCAAAACCGGCTGAACAACCGACGGCAAACTAACATGGCTGGCTTGGATATTTCGCACCGCTTCATCGACCGCCCCATCCTCGCGGGCGTGCTGTCGTTCTTCATCTTCATCGCGGGCAGCATCTCGATGTTCGTGCTGCCGATTTCGGAATATCCGGAAGTCGCGCCGCCATCCGTCGTCACCACTGCGTTCTACCCCGGCGCAAACCCGAAAGTGATTTCGGAAACCGTTGCCGCACCGCTCGAGGAACAAATCAACGGCGTCGAGAACATGCTCTACCTTGATAGCCAAGGCACCACGGACGGGATGATGAAAATCACCGTCACCTTCAAGCTCGGCACCAACCCGGATCTTGCGCAGCAGCTGGTGCAAAACCGTGTGGCGCAAGCGACGCCGCGATTGCCGGATGTGGTGCGTGCACTCGGCGTGACGACGGTAAAAAGCTCTTCGGACTTCATCATGGTCGTGCATTTGCTCTCGCCGAACGAGCGTTACGACGTAAATTACCTGCGCAATTACGGCACCATCAACGTCAAGGATCAACTGGCGCGTCTGCCCGGCATTGGCCAGGTGGAAGTGTTCGGCGGCGGCGATTACGCGATGCGCGTGTGGTTGAACCCGACCAAAATGGCAGCGCGTAACTTAAGCGCGTCGGATGTGACGAATGCCATCCGCGAGCAGAATATCCAAATCGCGGCGGGCACCATCGGCGCGCAACCAGCAGGGGCGGATATTCCGTTCGAACTGCCGGTGAACGTGCAAGGCCGCCTTAAATCCGTCGAGGAATTCCAGGATATCGTGATT
>JBEHYI010000046.1:0-11932 GCA_048498255.1 Pseudomonadota bacterium
GTAATCGAACCCTTCTTGGTCGAGGTGATGCGCTCTTGCAGATTGCCCATCTCGGTCGCGAGCGTCGGCTGGTAACCTACTGCGGATGGAATACGGCCGAGCAGCGCGGATACCTCGGAGCACGCTTGGGTGAAGCGGAAGATGTTGTCGACGAAGAACAGAACGTCCTGACCCGCCACGTCGCGGAAATATTCCGCCTGGGTGAGGCCGGTGAGCGCCACGCGCGCACGCGCCCCTGGAGGCTCGTTCATTTGGCCGTAAACAAGGGCCACTTTCGATTTGGTTTGGTCGTCGAGATTGATGACGCCCGACTCGATCATCTCGTGGTAGAGGTCGTTGCCCTCACGGGTACGCTCGCCCACGCCGGCGAACACGGAGTAACCGCCATGGCCTTTTGCGATGTTGTTGATGAGCTCCATGATGAGAACGGTTTTACCCACGCCCGCACCGCCGAACAGGCCAATTTTACCGCCTTTTGCATAAGGCGCGAGGAGGTCGATCACTTTAATGCCGGTTTCAAGCACTTCATCATCCGTCGATTGGTCGACGAATGCCGGTGCTTCGGCATGGATGGGGGCGACGCTTTTCGCGGTCACGGGGCCACGCTCATCGATCGGCTCGCCGATCACGTTCATGATGCGCCCAAGCGTTTCTGGACCAACCGGAACGGAAATCGCTGCGCCGGTATCGACCAGCGCTTGGCCGCGGGTCACGCCATCGGTCGAATCCATCGCGATTGCGCGGACCGAGTTTTCGCCCAAATGCTGCGCCACTTCGAACACCAGGCGGCGGCCATCGACCACGGCCTCAAGCGCGTTCAAAATCGCCGGGAGTTGGCCTTCCGGGAATTTCACATCGACCACCGGGCCGATGATCTGCGTGATGGCGCCCGAAGCGCTGGTTGCTAATTTTTTTGCTGCTGACATGGTTCTCTCCTTGAATCTAAATAGCTTCAGCGCCCGAGATAATCTCGATGAGCTCTTTGGTAATGTTGGCCTGACGGGTGCGGTTATATTTCAGCGTCAGTTTCTTGATCATTTCGCCGGCGTTTTTGGTGGCGTTTTCCATCGCGTTCATTTGCGCGCCATAGAAACCGGCATTGTTTTGCAAGAGGGCCGAGTAAATCTGCATCGCGAAATTGCGCGGCAGCAGGTCGGCGAGAATCTGCTCTTCCGAAGGCTCGAATTCGTACGGCGTATTCACCACCGCCGCGTCGCCCGTAATCTCGAGCGGCATCAGCTGTTGGAAAGTCACGATCTGGCTAATCACCGATTTAAACTGGTTATAAACGAGAGTAATGCGGTCGATCTCACCCGCTTCCACACGCTCAAAAATCGATTGGGCAATGCCATCCGCACGCGCGTAATTCATGTTTTTCGCAACGTCGATCTCGCTGCCGATCATGAGATGCTTATACTCGTTCAGCCAGTCGCGACCCTTGCGGCCGATCGTGTAAAGCTGCACGGTTCTGCCCGCAATCAACTGCTCGCGAATATGCTTGCGCGCCGCACGCACCACCGAGGAGTTGAACGCGCCCGAAAGCCCGCGATCGGCGGTGACCACAATCAACAGCTCGACCTTATCCTTGCCCGTACCCACCAGCAATTTTGGCAGATTTGCCTGGCCCGCCGCGGCACTTGCCAAACGCCGCACCATGCCTTCCATCGCCACGGCATAAGGCCGCGAGCTTTCCGCCGCCGCCCGCGCACGGTTCAGCTTCGCCGCCGCGACAACTTTCATCGCCTTGGTGATCTTCTGGGTCGATTTGACCGATTTAATGCGGACTTTGAGGTCCTTTAAGCTTGGCATAACGCGCCCTTAGATAAAGCGGTTTTTCACGGTTTGAATCACGTCTTTGAGCTTGCCTTCCGAGTCATCCGAAAGCTTCTCTTCTTTCTTGATGGCTTCGAGCAACTCTTTCTTCGGACCGCGCAGCTCGCGCAACAATTCGGCTTCGAAGGCGCTGACTTTGTTGAGCGCGATTTCGTCGAGATAGCCTTTCACACCGGCGTAAATCACGCAAACTTGCTCTTCCATTTGCAGCGGCGCGAACTGCGCTTGCTTGAGCAGTTCGGTGAGGCGCGAACCGCGTGCGAGCAGCTTTTGGGTTGCGGCATCGAGATCCGAACCGAACTGGGCAAACGCTTCCATTTCACGGAACTGCGCGAGGTCGAGCTTAATCGTGCCCGCCACTTGTTTCATCGCCTTCACTTGCGCCGCAGAACCCACGCGCGATACCGAGAGGCCCACGTTGACTGCCGGGCGAACGCCTTTGTAGAACAATTCGGTTTCGAGGAAGATCTGGCCATCGGTGATCGAGATCACGTTGGTGGGGATGTAGGCCGATACGTCGCCCGCCTGGGTTTCGATGATCGGCAGCGCGGTCATGGAACCGGCCCCCTTATCGTCCGACATTTTTGCAGCGCGCTCAAGCAGGCGCGAGTGAACGTAGAATACATCACCTGGGTAAGCTTCACGTCCCGGTGGGCGGCGCAGCAGCAGCGACATTTGGCGGTAAGCCACCGCTTGTTTCGAGAGATCATCGTAAATGATCAATGCATGTTGCGCGTTATCACGGAAATATTCACCCATTGCCGCACCAGCATAAGGAGCGAGATATTGCAGCGGAGCTGCTTCCGAAGCCGATGCTGCCACCACAATCGTGTATTTCAGCGCGCCGGTTTCCTCGAGTTTCTTCACCACTTGCGCCACCGTCGAGCGCTTTTGGCCAATCGCCACATACACGCAAAACAGCTGCTTGGTTTTATCCTTCGCATCATGCGCCGCTTTTTGGTTGAGGATCGTATCGATCGCAATCGCGGTTTTGCCGGTTTGGCGGTCACCGATGATCAGCTCGCGCTGGCCGCGGCCGATCGGGATGAGGGCGTCGATGGATTTGATCCCGGTCTGTACCGGCTCATGCACCGATTTGCGGTACACGATACCTGGCGCTTTCACTTCCACACGGCTGCGCTGACCAGCCTTGATCGGGCCTTTACCATCGATCGGGTTGCCGAGGGGATCAACCACACGGCCGAGCAGTTCCGGACCCACCGGCACATCCACAATCGCGCCGGTACGCTTCACCGACGAGCCTTCTTTAATAGTCGTATCGGAACCGAAAATAACCACGCCCACGCTATCCGTTTCGAGGTTCAGCGCCATGCCTTTGAGGCCGCCTTCGAACTCGACCATCTCGCCCGCTTGCACATTTTCAAGCCCGTAAATCGTCGCGATCCCGTCGCCCACGCTCACCACGCGGCCCACTTCGGCGAGGCTTGCCCCATCCATCGTGCCAGCGATCTGGGCTTTTAAAATGTCCGAAATTTCTGAAGGACGAATTTCCATGAAGGTCTCCTGAGTGTAAATTTAGTGGGTCGTTGCGAGCAAACGGGCCCGCATGCTGTTGAGTGCGCCCGCAAGCGTGGCATCGAGATGGAGCGAGCCGAGCTCGACCGTGAGGCCGCCCAGCAGTTCCGGATTTTGTTTAAGCGTGAGCTGCACCTGTTTGCCCGTCGCTTTCGCAAGCGCTTGGGAAAGCTGCTTTTGCGTCGCGGAAGAAAGGGCGCGCGCGCTGGTGATGGTCGCTTCCACCTGGCCGATATGGGCGGCGAGCAGCGCCTTGAGTTGGGCGGCAATCTCGACCAGCAGATTCGCGCGGCCACCTTCGGCAATGGTTGCGATGGTGCGTTGGGTGAGCGACGCGGCGGATTTCGTGAGCCCCGCCAAAATAGCGGCTTTCTGCGTGTTCGATACCAGCGGGTTCGCCAGCGCATCGGCCAACGCTTCATTGGCGGTCACGGCATTGGCGAGCGTTAAAACTTCGCCAACAAGCGTTTGCTCGGTTTTCGCCTCAACCGCGAGATCGAAGGCAGCCGCAGCATAGCGGCGGGAAATTTGAATAGCGTCGGTACGATTGGTGCTCACCGTAAAATACCTGTTGTTTAAAGAAGGGGGCTTTTTCGCGCGCGGAATCTATAGGGGCGAGGGGCGCTTATGCAAGCGGAATTTTGGGCTATTTTGGCGGCAGCCACACAGGCCAAGCCGTATGCGAGGTACAGCAGGCTGAAATTGTCGCTAAATCTTCACAAACAGCGGCGAGGCACTTTGCTAAAAGCGAGGCGTTCTTTTGGCCCCCGTTTCACTTCGTGCGACGGACAAGGCCTACCTATACCGATCCGATAAGGGTCGGCACTTGTTGCGTAAAGCGTACCGTTTAGCGGAATCGGATAATCCGTGCTTTTAATTAGGGGAACCTAATGAACAAAAAACAAGACCCTGGGCCTGAAAAGCCCGGCCTCAACGGGTTGCACGCAGTTTGCTATGCCTTCGCAACCCTTGTCGCCGTACTTGGTGCCCAATTTTACTTCCACTGGGATGCGATGCGGGCACCCGTATTGCTACTCGCGGCCTTAAATATCGTGCCAGGGCTGGCAATTGTCTGCTGGAAACAGCTGCACAAACATGTATGGGCCGCCGTCGTGCTCATAGCATTTGCGGTTGCGCTATTCATTTATGCAACGAAGCTAGCGTAATACCTGCCCCCGCCTTCGCGCGGGGGTTCTTTTTACTCCACCAACCACACCGGACTTTTGATCTTATCAAGCATCGCCTTATGCGCCGCGAGTTCTTCGGAACTTGGCGGGAAATGCCGCTCGGGGATGCTGGTATGGCCGGTGAAAATGAGATCGCTCTCGATCGCTACAGCCGTTGTTTGGGCGGGCTGCGCGGAGAGAGCGCCCATCAACGTCGATTGGCGGCCGCCTTTGAGTTCGAGATAGACATCCGCGAGCAACTCCGCATCGAGCAACGCGCCGTGCTTGGTGCGCGCAGAAAGATCGATCGCGAAACGTTTGCACAGCGCATCGAGATTCGCGGGGCTGCCCGGAAACATTTTGCGGGCGATGAGGACAGTGTCCGTTGCGCGCTCGAAAGCGATCTGCGGCAAATCGAGCTGGTTCAGCTCGTAATTCAAAAATTTGAGATCGAATGCTGCATTGTGAATCACGAGCGGATCGTCGCCGATAAACTCCAAAAACGCCCGCGCGACAGTGCGAAATAACGGTTTATCCTTAAGAAATGCACTCGACAGCCCGTGAATGCGCTCAGCCTCGGGCGGCATATCGCGCTCGGGGTTTAAATACACATGAAAATGATTGCCGGTGCGGATATGCCCGTGCATCTCGACCGCGCCGATCTCGACGATGCGGTGGCCGGAAGCGGGGTCAAGCCCGGTGGTTTCAGTATCGAGGGCGATTTCTCTCATGGGCCGACTATGGCGTAGGCGATGGGCTGCAGCAAGGTGATCTTTATGGTCTGTTTATAGCATCACCCCAACTCATTCGAGACCCTTGATGTGCGGACGGCCTATAATCTTTCCACTAAGGGAGAATGTTATGAACCATACCCAGAAAATGATCGCCGGTGGCGCAGCTTTAGTGGCGCTGGTCGCTGGGGTTGCGATTGCCTCGAGCTACATGACCCGCACAGCGATGGAGGATCGATCCGCCCAGCAGGCAGCGCTTGCGGCCAAACCCGCGGCGGGTCCGGCCCATCGCCCCATGCATCCGCAAACCGCGCAAGCACGACCCGCTTGCGATGACCATAACATTGTCGGCACGGTGGGTGGTGCTGTCGCGGGCGGCCTGGTCGGTAGCCAATTCGGGAAAGGCAACGGGAAAGGCTTGGCAACCGCAGGCGGCGCAGTGGCGGGTGGCGCGCTCGGCAATGCCTATATTCCAACCCGCGGCGCGACGTGCGATTAGTATTTGGATGCTCTGATTTGATCTCCTGATCAAATCTACGCGCAGCTTCGCTGGCTCCATGGCTGGCTCGTCCTACTCGCTTAGGCCAAGCCCCATTCTTTCATCAGTGCATGGATTTTGCGGCGGGTGGTGGCTTTGCCGAGCGCGGTCGTAATCACCACATCCGCTGCGTGATTGCGCGCGTGATCGGGCAGTTGGCGATCGAGCAACCGGCGGAATTTTTCCTCCGTCATGCCTGCGCGCGCGAAAGCACGGCGGCGGCGATGCTGCATGGGCGCATGGGCAACAATCACCACATCGCACAGCATTTGCGCATCGGTTTCAAACAGCAGCGGAATATCGAGCACGAGGGCGCGCAGGCGATTGGCGCGGGCAATCGCAATGGCACGCTCTTCGACATGGCGTACATGGGGGTGAAGAATGGCTTCAAGCAGCCGCAAATCGGCCGGATGCTTAGTGATATGGGCAGCGAGCTTCGCGCGGTCGATCGTATTTTTTGCGCCTTTTGCTGCAGGAATTGCTGCAGCAATTTCAGCGGCGATGCTGCGGTCATGTTGCAGCAAATGATGCACAATTTTATCGGCATCGAGATGGGCAATCCCGCGCCCGGCGATCATGCGTGCGAGCGTTGATTTGCCGCTCGCCATGCCACCAGTAACGCCAATCACCATCATACTTGAGGCTCCAACACATACTCGCGCAATGCCTTGGTGACAGCCGGTTTTACGCCATGCCATGCTTCGAACGCCCCTTGCGCTTGGTAGAGCAACATGCCAAGCCCATCGACGGTTTTATTGCCGCGTTTTGCTGCAGCATCCAGCAGCGGGGTGACGAGTGGTGCGTAGACAATATCATGCACTGCGGCGTCGGTTGGCAAATGGGTCAGATCAATCTCGAGCGGCGGATGACCATCCATGCCCAAACTTGTCGTATTCACCAAAAGCGTTACGCCTGCGAGCATCTGGTCACGGACCTCCCACGGCAAATGGGCAAGACCAAAATGGTTGGCGAGTATCTCGGCTTTAGCGGCGCTGCGGTTGGTGAGGGTGATATGCTCTGCACCCGCCTGTTGAAGTGCGACGATGATCGCCCGCGTCGCCCCGCCTGCACCTAAAATAACGACATTTTTCAAATATTTACTAATATTTCCATCCGGCTTTTTGGTCAGTCCTTCACGCAAATTCGTGATGAACCCATACGCATCCGTATTGCTGCCTATGAACTTTCCACGCTTATTAATCACCGTATTCACCGCACCGATGTTGCGCGCCGTATCATCCGTATCATCGAGATATTCGAGCACCGCTTGTTTATGCGGGATGGTAATATTGACGCCGACCACTTTCTTCTTGCGCATATGCAACATGGTTTGGCGCAGGCGCGGCGGCGGCGTGGTGAAGAGCTTATAGCTCGCATCGAGCTTATGTTCCTGAATCCAATATTCATGGATACGCGGCGAAAGGGAATGCGAAACGGGGTAACCGATCAGGCCGCTGATGCTGGTCATACGTTACTCCTTACCCGCGGCGGCGCGGCGCTTTTCAAGCTGGCGCTGGCGGTATTGGATCATGAGCGTCGCGGTTTCCTCGACCGAGCGGCGGCTGACGTCGATCACCGGCCAACCTTGCTGACGGCAGAGTTTTTTGGCGGCATCGATTTCCTCGGCCACCTTCTCCTCATTAATATAGTCGGTCTGCATATCCTGATTCATCGCGGCCAAGCGCGTCGAACGAATCTCGATCAGCCGGTCGCCGCTGATGGTTAAGCCAACGATGAGCGGTTGCTTTAAATTGACGATATTCTCCGGCAACGCAATACCATGCACGAACGGCACGTTGGCAGCCTTGAACCCGCGATAGGCGAGGTAAACGCAGGTCGGGGATTTGCTGGTGCGGGAGGGGCCTACTATTACTATGTCGGCATTTTCGAGTTCCCAGGTGGCTTGACCATCATCATGCTCGAGCGCGTAATTGATCGCATCGATGCGGGCGAAATAATCCTCACCAAGCTCGTATTGCGCGCCGGTATGGCCCGAGGCCTCAATATCGAGGTAATTCGACATTTCACGAATCACATGACCCAGAATCGGGATACAAGGAAGACCACGCTTACCACACGCCTGGCGCAGTTGTTCGCGCATGGCGTTATCGACCAAGGTGAACATGACCACGCCGGGGTAAGTATCGAGACTCGCGATCATTTTCTCAAGCTGGCCTTGCGTGCGCACGAGCGACCAGACATGCTCCTCGGCATGTACGCCATCGAACTGGGCGAGGCTGGCGCGGGCGACACTCGAGACGGTTTCGCCGGTCGAATCGGAAACGAGATGGAGATGGAATTTTTTCATGTGGGTATAAGCTGTGGATTCCGGTGTGATTACCCCTCGTATATCTCCCCCCCCTCAAACTTGCCAGCATCCTCTTCAGAGTTTCAGACAGCTTCACCCACAGGCGAGCAAAATTCCACGAGAGGATGTGGAAGCTGTGAATAGTTGATTTACCACCAACTACCACATTACCGATTGCATGAGGAAATATAGGCGTGAGAGAAATTCACCCACAAACTTGCCAAGAGAAAACCGCATCCGTTTTTACATTGGGATAAATGCTCGAATGATCCATGAGATTACGTGAATTCCCATAAGCAAGCACCCCATCTATCTACTACTAATAAAATTCAATTATTTTATTTAGTAATAGGAGGAAACCGGATAACTCACTTTCATGACTGACAAACTGCTTATTCAAACTTTAAATGGAAACCTCACGGAGCGCGTGCCTTTCTGGTTCATGCGTCAGGCGGGACGGTTCTTACCGGAATACCGCGAAGTGCGGGCGACGACGCGTGGTTTCCTCGATTTATGTTTCACGCCGACCAAGGCGGCGGAGGTGACGTTGCAGCCTTTGCGGCGGTTTGGGATGGATGCGGCAATTCTATTTTCCGACATTCTCGTCATCCCTTATGCGCTGGGGGTGGATGTAAAATTTGTCGAGGGAGAAGGCCCGCGGGTGGGGTTGACGACGACGAAGGAAAAAATCGAAGCGCTGGATTTATCGGCGGTAAAAAGCAAGTTAGCGCCGGTGGCGGAAACCGTTCGGCTGGTGAAAAAAGATTTGCCAGAAGGGGCGGCGCTCATTGGATTTGCGGGCGCGCCATGGACGGTTGCGTGTTATATGCTGCAGGGAAAATCGGGCAAAGAATTTCAGGATGCGCGGCTTTTTGCGCTCGAGCATCCGGCATTGATGCAGCAATTGATGGATATTCTCGTACCCGCAACGGCGGAATATTTGGGCATGCAGATTGAAGCGGGGGCGGAAGCGATCCAGATTTTCGATAGTTGGGCGGGCTTGCTCACCCCGGCGGAATTCGCAAAATGGGTGACCGCGCCGACGGTGAAATTGGTGCAATTGCTGCGCAGCAAATATCCGCATATTCCGATCATTGGGTTTGCGAAAGGCGCAGGGTTGGAGCTTGCGGATTATGCCAAAAAAACGGGCGTGCATTGCATTGGCGTCGACCAACATACAGCAATCGATTTTGCGATTTCGGCACGGGCTTCGGACAAACAAGCAATCCAGGGAAACCTAGACCCACTGCTGATTGCCGCGAATAAGGCGGGGGCGGTTCAAGAGACCGAAACCATCCTCAAAAAAATCGCGAAAACGCCCTGTGTTTTTAATCTTGGGCATGGGTTTATTCCCTCAACGCCGATTGAAAATGTTGCAGCGGTTGCGGAAAAGGTGAAATCATGGCGGCGGTAATTTTCGCAAAAACGGGCCAGAAAAAAACAGTGTCATCCCGGGTTTATCCCGGGATCCGGCCTGACAGTTTGCTGCACCGCCGGATCCCGGCACAAGGCCGGGATGACAGGCTGGAGTGTGCGGCATGAGCATGTCCGTCATTTCGCCCAACCGCAAAACGGCGATTGTGCTGTTCAATCTCGGCGGGCCGGATGGCGCGGAGGCCGTGCAGCCATTTTTGTTTAACCTGTTTAATGACCCGGCGATCATCGGATTGCCGAACCCGTTTCGTAAAATTTTGGCGTCGCTGATCTCGCGCAAACGCACGCCAACCGCGCAAAAAATTTACGAAGAAATCGGCGGAAAATCACCGATTTTGGAAAATACCGAAGCGCAGGCCAAAGCGCTTGAGGCAAGTCTTTCGGGCCATGGTGAGGTCAAAACCTTCATCGCCATGCGCTACTGGCATCCGTTCATTGAAGCGGTGGTCGCGCAGGTGAAAAACTACGCGCCGGACCATGTGATTTTGCTACCGCTCTACCCGCAATTTTCGACGACGACGACGGGCTCCTCCTTCAAGGAATGGGACCGTGCAGCGATGGCGCAAAATCTCACCACCCCGACCAGCAAAATTTGTTGCTACCCGACCCATGCCGAATTCATCAAAGCCCACGCCGCGCTGATTCGCACCTATTACGAGGAAGCAAAAAATTTCGGCGCCCCACGCCTGCTTTTTTCGGCCCACGGCCTACCGGAGAAAATCATCAAACGTGGTGATCCGTACCAGTCGCAGGTCGAGGCCTCCACCCAAGCGATTCTGCGCGAGCTCAACATCGACAATGTCGATTACGTAAACTGTTACCAATCCCGTGTCGGCCCGCTGAAATGGATCGGCCCGGCGACCACGGATGAATTACTCCGCGCCGGGTTCGAGAAAAAACCAGTGGTATTGGTGCCCATCGCCTTCGTCTCAGAACATTCGGAAACCCTCGTCGAGCTCGATATCGAATATGCCGAACTGGCGCATGAAAACGGCGTGAACCATTATTACCGCGTGCCGACACTCTCGACCAATGCACATTTCATCGCCGCCTTGTCGGACATCTGCCTGAAGGTGACGCGCGACACGCATCTCGAACCCGCCAGCGGCGTTCGCAGATGCGAAAAAGCATTTGGCCAATGCCCCTGCATGCGCTAAAGAGAACACATGGAAATCTACCCCATCATCAAGGCCCTGCACATCATCAGCATGACGGCGTGGATGGCGGGGATGCTCTATCTGCCGCGGCTGTTCGTCTACCATGCGGGGGTGCGCGCCCATTCGCCGGAAAGCACGCTGTTTAAAGTGATGGAGCGCCGCCTGCTGAAGGCGATCATTAACCCGGCGATGATTATGACTTTCGTGCTCGGCATCTGGCTCGCTCTCCATGCCGGGTATTTCGGTGCCGGGGTGGAGCCGCCCCGCTGGCTCGAGGCGAAGCTCGGCCTCGTGCTCGCCATGTCGGCCCTGCATGGTTATTTCTCGGGCTGTGTCCGCCGCTTCAGTCGCGACGCTAATACCAAAAAACCAGGATTTTATAAATTTATCAATGAATTGGTGACATTGTTCTTCATTGGTATTGTGCTGCTGGTGGTACTGAAGCCGAGCTTTTAGCCGCGCGGATCGTCACGCGATTGTCACCCGACTGTCATCAGATCGTCACAAAGATGCATTAGCATTATCCCATACTTCTACCATGTCTGAAAAAATTTAGGTTTTTTCAGCGGAAGTTGTTTGGCGGGTGCTGTTCGAATGGTCGAACATAAATGCACCCAACTATGGGAGGAATCCTGATGCCACAATCAGTACTAGGGATACCCATTTTTCTCAAAATTGTGCTGGCGCTCGCGCTGGCGTTAATTTTTGAGAAAATGGCCCCCTTCGAATGGCCTATTTTTCAATGGGGTAAACCCGCTTTGATCTTTGTTGCTGGCCTGCTGGTCATCTCTCTGGCTTTTCGTTTGTTCACCAAACAATGGCTGGAGTATGATGAGATGCAAGTCATCGACGGAGAGATGAGCATGAAGGGAGACGAACTCGATCCCGACGAACAGAAAATCTACAAAGAGGCGCTGCTGAAGCATACTCTAAGCAGCTTCTTTTTATGGATAGGGATTGCCATTCTCGGCGTGCCGGTAGTTTCTATTGCTCAGGCGGTGGCAGCATTGCTGCCGTTATGGCAAGAAATACCGTGCCAATATTCGTCGCCGAACTCGTTGAAGTCGCCGACCCGACGCCGCACCGCGAAAAGGCGGCCCTTGGCGAAATCCTTGTCGGAGGCCTTGAGATCCTTCGGCAGCGCGGTCGAGATCATGTATTCCGGCGGCAGGCGCTGGAAGTGCTGCATGATCGGCTTGTGGAAGCGCATCATCTCGATGCCGCGGATA
>JBEHYI010000047.1:0-11858 GCA_048498255.1 Pseudomonadota bacterium
ACACCTGCGCCTACACCGCGAACGGCAAAGCCTATTGCTGGGGCAACATCATAGGCAGCGTGGTGCAATACCCCACGCTGGTGAGCGGTACGGGCTCAGGAACGCTGCTCTTTGGCAAGGGCAGTGCTGGGGCTTCCTGCGCCGTCGCGCCGTAAGGGAATGCGCAATCGGTAGACAAATATGCCGCCGCGCGATAGGCCAAATACAGCAGACAACCCGCAGATGAGATAGCATGCGCTGGCTTCGCAAACTTTATGTTCAGGTGCTGATTGGCATTGCGCTGGGCGTGCTGCTCGCTGCGATCGACCCCGCACTCGGCACCGCCATGAAACCGCTGGGCGATGGCTTCATCAAACTCATCAAAATGCTCATCGCGCCGATTATTTTCTGCACGGTGGTGACAGGTATTAGCCATGTCGGCGATATCAAACGCGCGGGCAAACTTGGCCTCAAAGCGATTATTTATTTCGAGATCATGACGACCCTGGCGCTTATCGCTGGGCTCATTATCGGCAACCTCACCGCGCTGGGGTCCGGCATGGGGATAGATGCCGCAACGCTCGACCCCACCGCGCTGAAAGCTTTCGTTGGCGAGCATCCGTCAGCGCCGCACAGCGCGGTCGATTTCTTCATGAACCTCATCCCGCAAAGTTTCTTCAGCGGTGTGGTGATGGGCGACTTGCTGCAGACCTTGCTGGCCGCGATTCTCTTCGCCTGGGCGCTAATGGGCCTTAAGCCAAAACACCGCGAACCGCTGCTCGCCACTATCGAATCCATCGCGCAGCTTTTCTTCCGTATAGTCGAAATTATCATGCAGCTCGCGCCCATCGGCGCATTCGGTGCGATGGCTTACACGATCGGCAAACTGGGCCTCGGCAGCTTAGGCGAACTTGCACAATTGGTTGTGCTGTTCTTCGCGGCCTGCATTGGGTTTATCGTGCTGATTCTCGGCCCAGTGCTGCGCCTCACCACGGGCTTAAGCCTGTTCAAACTGCTGCGCTACATCCGTGAGGAATTGCTCATCGTGCTCGGCACCTCATCATCCGAAACCGTGTTGCCGCGCCTGCTCGAAAAACTCGAAGCGCTCGGCTGCGAACGCCAGGTGGTCGGCATGGCGCTGCCCATGGGCTATTCCTTTAACCTCGATGGTAGCTCGCTTTATTTCACCCTGGCGCTGATGTTTTTGGCGCATGCGACGGGTATTCATTTAGGCATCGGCGATCAAATCGGCATTTTGCTCGTGCTGCTGCTCACCTCGAAAGGTTCGGCGGGCGTCACCGGCTCGGCGTTCATTGTGCTCGTCGGCACGCTCGCCGCCACGCAAACCGTACCCGTCGCGGCCGCAGCGATTATCCTCGGCATCGACCGCTTCATGTCCACCGGCCGCGCGTTGACGAATGTGGTTGGCAACTCAGTCGCCACCCTCATCCTCGCGCGGTGGGAGCGCGAGCTCGATGTCGTGCAGGCGTGCAGAATACTGAGTGCAAAGCGCTACGCCGGCGACGACACTAGTTATTGAAATATAAAGATAAATGGTGGAATGCGTAGTCTGCCGCTAGCGATGCTCAGATGGCAAATCCTCTGTTTATCAGGGAATTTAATGCCATTTGGAGCAATTTACGCATGATTTTTGGTGAACAAATAGCTTCAATTCGGCTAAAACCAACGCCTTATCTCCACAAATAGGGTAAAAAAATTTCAGGGAAGTTCTTTTGCTCGAGCAAGGCTCTCATCAACATTATGAGAGAATAGCAAATCGGAAGCCGATCAATATATGAAACACCGCCAGATAGCAAACACGGCCCTTCGGAAGGGTGAAAAACTATCAAGTATTCTAAGGGCAGTGCCGGATGTTTTTTCAACACCGGAGATAACCATCGGCGAATTGAAAAAAGCTTTTTCAGGTAGAACCTACGGTGTTCTTCTGCTGGTGTTAGCACTCCCCAATCTCATCCCCATTCCCGCGCCAGGGCTTTCTGCAGCGTTAGGTGCACCGCTAGTTCTGTTTACTTTTCAGCTAATGCTTGGAATGCAGGCCCCCTGGTTTCCAAAATTTATTGCCCGTCGCACCATGAGGCGCGGCGATGTAAAACGCGTTTGTGATCGCATTGCTCCCTATATCGAGCGGCTGGAACTCCTTTTTACACCGCGTCTGCAGTTTTTGGTTCGGCCGCCCGCTGACCGGTTCATAGCCTGTATCTGTCTCGTGCTTTCCTTAATGATTATGATGCCAATACCATTTGGCAACGCGCTTCCCGCATTGTCTATCTGCTTATTTGCCCTAGGCATTCTTCAGAGGGATGGTATGTTTGTGCTGGTAGGGATCATCACCACGCTTGCTGGCGCTACGACGATGATACTCTTTTTAGATGCACTCCTTGCCATGACCGAAAAATTTCTCGGTGTTTAATGCGCCATCTGCACAGCAGGAAAATGCTGTTGACGGAACATTTGGACCGCATGGTTTAACGGGGTACCGCTTTAGCGGTGCCTGCACAGCCCGTTTTCTTTTCCATCGCCTGGTGTGTCGCACAATCCTCTGCGATGGAGCAGACGCCACATACATATTGCTCAATGCGCTTTAGATCATGAATGGCTACATGCGTGCCTTGGACGCTGATGCCATGTTCCTTTAGCTTAGCGAGCGTGCGCGAAAAGGTTTCGAGTTCCATGCCCAGGCGCGAGGCAATCAGGGTTTTGCTGTATGGCAAATCGAACCCGGCGGGATTAAAATCATACAGCACGCAGAGGCGCTGTAAAAAACAGGCGACGAGCTGCGCGGCGGACATGGTGGCTTGCTGCTCTGCTTCCAACTCTGCCAGATGTGCCTGGCCTGAGATCATGGAAAGCAGGTTGAGGGCGAATGTGCTATGTTTCTTCGCCGCCTCTTTGAGCCAGGCAACTGGAAATTCCAGCACCACCGCATCTTCCACCGGTACGGCATTGACACGATGGTTGCGGCAGGAATCCATGATCTCGCTTTCGCCCATCGAGCGACCGTCTTTGAGCACCTCAATCGTTTTTTCGTTTCCTTCGGGATTGGTACGAAACAATTGGAATGTTCCGCTAATGATAACGTAAAAGTGGGTGACGGGTTCTCCATGCGCGAAAAGCATCTGCCCGCGCGGGCATTGGCGAATGCGCCCGCCCGCCAGTAGGGCTTGCTTGTCGTGTTCGGCCAGACCGGCAAAAAGCGGGGTCTGCTTGATGCCATCGGGTGAAATGGTGGTGTACATGAACTCTACCCACTAAGAGTGGCGGCACCATATTAACCCAATGTAATGAATATGAAAAGCAGGAATTCGCACGGTATTGATCGCAATCAAATTCCCTTTGTGTTCAAGCGACTATGGTCGGCCCTATTCAAGCAAAGGAGTCGTTATGCAAACTGCAAGAAACAACTACGTACCAACCATTGCCAACCATATAGAACGTGCCTTGTCCCGCATGCCGGACAAGTCGACTGAATTACCGTCCTCGTTACATGAAATTTCCCGTTACGTAGAGCAACTGCTCACACCCGCCGAGCAAGCTGCCTACGATATGGCAACTGACTAGCGCTTACCATTCACCCATTCAAAAGGAGATTTTTTATGTTCGCCGCCAATCACAAAAACGATAATACCAGCCCGAATGACACATGCTGTGCCGCCGAGCAGGCCGGACGTAAAGTACGTGCGTTGATCGATACCGCTACGCACGATGCCCGCGATGCTATCGCATCGACCGAAAAGCAAATCCGCAGCAACCCGGTGCAGTCATCGCTCATTGCGGTTGCCGCAGGCTTCGTGCTGGGTGCGTTGCTGCGCCGGAAATAGCATGCCGCAACTGGAGCAATGGCTGAAACTCATGCTGCTGGGCAGTCGCGTGATAGAGGGGGCGCGCATCAGGCGAGTGGTCGTTCATGTCGCGGCGCTACTGATCATGGCGATGCTTGTCGGCGCCATGTTGGCCACGGTGGTGGTGATTGGACTGTATGCAGCCTACCAGCTGTTATTGCAGCACGGCGTGAGCGTGAACGAAGCCCTGCTCATCACGGCGGGGGTGGCAGCATTATTGGCGCTGCTGTTCTTAGTGGTCGGCATGCACTGTTTTCGCCGAATGGCGGGAAGTTTTTCCATGCGCCCTGCGCTGGCCACTAAAGTGGGTGCAGCCGCAGAAGCATTTATCGACGGATTGCTGGCACCAACCGTTTCGAAAGACTGAAGTAGTGTTTACGCTTGTAAGCAGCAGATTCTTTCCTGCTACCCTCCGACTGGCGCCGGTATAGGGTTTTCCACCGGCGATTTCCGACATTGTGGCCCAAACGTTGCCAGCAATCCCTTAAGAAAAGCGCGACGTAATTTACCGGCATTATAGGCGCGCTCCACTGCTTTAGCATGTTTGTGGGCGCCGCTAATGCGCCGCACCACCCCACGAAATGGGATAATATTGGTCTTACTGCCGACCATGCTGACCGCCTGATCGCGTGTCATGCGCGCACCTTGCTCGACATAGGCATCCTCCCCCTTGCGGCCCGTGCCGGTGGGATTTTCAGTGGTACAGACATCGGGACCGAGCAGCCCATCCAGTTCAGCGATTTCCTGCTGCAAGGTTCCACAATTTAATTCTTTTGGAAGTGCGTAAGGGTTGGCAACAATCTGCTGCAATTTGTCCGGAATCAATTGCTGTTTAAGGCCAATATCTTCAAACGGTGTTTGCACCACATCCCAGGCGCCATAAAATGTGTCGGATACGGTGTCGGAAGCTACATCGCTCATTGGCCGGTTTGGGGTGATTTGGGGTGTGTGATCCTGTTCGATGCTACTGCAGCCCGACAGAACCACGACCAGACATGCCAGTAACCTCCGCATTCACTTACGGTAAATTCATGCAGTTCAAATCGAACGGCGCGCATTGTCCTTGAGCAGAAACCGTCAGGAGAAGCATTACCCCCAGGATCGTAATGAGTGCGATGCCCATCATGGCAATATAATGGTGGCGTTTAATCGTCTTTTGCATCGGATTCTCCTCTGAAATATTTGGCCACTTTGTAGAATACCCTAACCGCGCATGGATTGATCGCAGTCAAACAAATCCTTTAGGAAACTGGATTTCTGGAGTTGCGAGAATAGGTCGTCAGCCGTTCCCGCTTTCACCTTGAAATCCGCGCTCCACGCCCAGCCATAGATAGATCGCAGCAGAAACGATGATGATGGTAAGCCAATCCCACAAATTCAAACTGGTGGTGGCAAATATTCCCTGCATCCACGGAACATAAGTAAAGCCGAGCTGAAACAGAATGACCCCCACCGTTGCAATCAGTACCGGTATTAGGCCGGAGAGATTTCTTGGCAGCGGAAACATTCCCCACAAATAGTAGATCTGGAAAAACACCAACACATTCACCGCAATGGTACGCGCCAGCGCGGTATCATGCGTTTGGTGCATCTCATAAAGAAACAGGCCAATCGTACCTGCAGCCATTAGGGCGATATGTCCAAACATCGTACCTATGCGGCGACATGAGAAAAGCGGCATGGTGGGTGGAACCGGCGGGCTACGCATGACAGACGGGTCGCCCGGAGCAAAAGCAAAGGCAAGTGAAAGCGTAACGGCTGTCACCATATTCACCCACAGGATCTGTAATGGCGTGATGGGCAGCGTGAGTCCTGCCAAAGTCGCAATCAGCAGGGTGAGCCCTTCCGTGCCATCCGTCACCAGCATGAACTGAATCGTGCGCTGGATGTTCTGGTAAATATTGCGACCTTCCTCCACCGCATGCACGATGCTGGCGAAGTTATCGTCGACTAGTACCAGGTCAGAAGCTACCTTGGCCACTTCCGTGCCTTGTTTGCCCATCGCGATGCCGATATCGGCGCGTTTAAGGGCGGGGGCGTCGTTTACCCCATCACCGGTCATCGCCACCACCGCGCCCCGCGCTTGCAATGCCTGCACCAGCCGTAATTTATGCTCGGGATGCATGCGGGCGTAAATGTTAATGTCTTCCACCGATTGCGCCAATGCCTTGTCCGACATCCGCTCGATATCCGCACCCGTCATCACTTGATGGCTGCCCGGAATGCCAAGCAATTCGCCGATAGAGGAAGCGGTCATCACATGGTCGCCGGTGATCATTTTCACGCCGATGCCGCCCTGCAAACATGCGGCAATCGCGTCACGGGCTTCCGGGCGCGGGGTGTCCATGATGCCGAATAATCCCAGCAAACAGAGTCCTTCCTGTATGTCTTCCGGCCTCAGCGCATCCTGGGTTTTGGAAGCATGCCGGTGGGCCACGGCCAGTACGCGTTTGCCTTGTTTGGCGAGCGCGCTGACTTGTGTTTGCCAATACCCCAACTGGAGTTTTTCATCCGTCCCATCGGCGCGCTGCTGGCTATCGCACATGCTGAGTATCTGCTCCGGCGCGCCTTTGATATAAATCAGTGCGTTGCCTTCCACGTTATGATGCAGTGTCGCCATATAGCGCTGCTCAGCGGAAAACGGGATAACATCAGTGCGTGGCAGTTTTTGCTGCAACGCTTCCAGTTCATGCCCTGCCTTGTAGGCAAATGCCATTAACGCGCCTTCGGTCGGATCACCGTTAATTTCCCATACGCCCTTTCTTTGTTTGAGCGTGGCGTCATTATTCAGCATGGCAGCACAGCCGATGTCACACACCGTCGGGTGCTCCGCCAGCGCGATTTCTTGCGCATCGAAGAGAATCTTGCCATCCGGCGCATAACCGATGCCGGTGACGCAAAACGCTTTTTCGGCGGTGATGATATCCGTCACCGCTAGCTCATTGCGCGTGAGCGTGCCTGTCTTGTCGGTGCAGATGACGGTAACACTTCCTAGCGCCTCGATCACCGGCAGATGACGCACGATAGCGTGGCGCCCGGCCATCGCACGTACACCCAGCGCCATCGTGATGCTGATGACGGCAGGCAACCCTTCCGGAATGGCTGAGACGGCAATGCCGATCATCACCATAAACATTTCGCTCACGGGAAGGTGGCGCACATAGACACCGAAGAAAAATACCCCGAGCGACACCACAACAATCACCGCCGCCAGCCAACGGGAGAAACGCGCCAGTTTTAATGTGAGTTTGGTCTGGGGTGATTCGGCTTGGCCAATCATAGTGCTAATGCGGCCGATTTCCGTTTCTGCGCCAGTCGCCACCACCACACCTTTGCCTTGGCCTGCCGTCACCAATGTGCCGCTATAGGCCATGCAGGTGCGCGAGCCAAGCGGCGTTTCCGGTGCAACCGGCTGATCATTCTTTTCTACATCCAGCGATTCGCCGGTTAACATGGCTTCCTGGGTGCGCAAACTATAGGCCTCGGTTAAGCGCAGATCGGCAGGTACTTTATCGCCAGCGGTGAGCGTGACTACATCGCCCGGCACCAGCGATGCTGCATCGATGGTAGATATTTCGCCATCGCGCAGCACGAGCGCACGGGGTGAAAGCAAGTCGCGGATGGCTGCGAGCGCGTTCTCCGCCTTTTGTTCTTGAATAAAGCCGATCAGCGCATTGATGAGAATAACCGTGGCGATAACGCCCGCATCCGTCCAGTGCTGCATCAGTGCGGTGATGAGCGCGGAGGCCAGCAGGATATAAATCAGCACATTGTTGAATTGGGCGATGAACCTTCCAATCGCGGAGTAGGGTCGCCCAGCAGGGATGGTGTTCTTACCGTAGGAATTCAGGCGTTCTTGAGCCTCCGTTGCGCCCAGCCCATCCTCTGAAACCGCCAGGCGATTCAACATGTCATCGATGGAAAGATGATGCCATGCCAACAGGGTGCTCATCGTATATTGCGGCATGCTTCTGCCATCACTATTTCTTCATCCGTGGGAATAACATAGACCGGAAAATCGCCCAGCCATTTCAGGTGCAACGCAATTTGCTCCCGAATGAGGAATTGATGCTCGCCGACACCGCCGGTGAATACCAACGCATCGAGGCCACCGAGTGCAGGCAACAGCCCGGCAATTTGTTTGGCGGCAAGGTAACAATAAAGCGCGATAGCTTTCCGCGCTTCCGGTTTATCGCTGGCGGCAAGGGTTTGCATATCCGCACTGATGCCGGACACGCCCAGTAGCCCCGATTGCAAGTATAGGAGCCGATCGACTTCCTCCAGTTTCATTTCCATCTGTTGCAGCAAATGCAGCACCACACCCGCATCGAGCGCCCCACACCGGGTGCCCATCATCAACCCATCGAGGGTCGAAAACCCCATCGTGCTCGCGACACTTTTTCGATCTCGCATCGCGCATGCGGAAGAACCGCCGCCCAGATGCACGGCGATCACCCGGCCATGCGCCTTCGCTTCGGCATACTGGGGCAGCACGTTCGCGATGTGCTGGTAGGAAAGCCCATGGAAACCGTAACGCTGGAGGCCTTCTTTATGGTACCAGATTGGTAGCGGCAAGCGCCGCTCGATCTCCGGCATACTGTGGTGAAACGCCGTATCGAAACAGGCGATGTGTGGAACGTTAGGGTAGCGTTTTCTTACCTCTTCCACCAGCTGCAGCGCTGCGGGTTGATGTAGCGGTGCCAGCGGAATGTAGCTTTCTAAGGCTTCAACGACATCGTCGGTAATGGCCACCGGCTGGGCAAAACGCCGCCCTCCATGCACGATGCGATGGCCAATAGCAGCGACGTCAGGGTTGATGCTTTCTAGCCATTGCGTGATCTCGCCCGCACTATGAACCACCGCATGCCCCTCACGCTCTAAGGTTTGCGCATTGAACGCAGCCAGCTTGGTATTACTTGAGCCAGCATTGCAGGTGAGGATGATGCTCATAACGGTCTCGTGCGCGCATAGAGGAGGGCGAGGGCGCAGGAGACAACGCGGTTCTCGGCATCTCCGGCGCGGCTGGTGAGAATGATCGGCACTTTGGCACCCAGCACAATGCCTGCGCCCTGCACGCCAGAAAAATAGCGCAGCTGCTTGTAAAGCATGTTGCCGGATTCGATATCCGGCACGAGCAAAATATCCGCATCGCCTGCAACGGCGGAATGGATGCCTTTAATTTCCGCCGCTTCGCGCGAGACAGCATTGTCGAAGGCCAATGGGCCATCGAGGATGCCGCCGGTGATTTGCCCGCGCTCCGCCATTTTGCAAAGTGCGGTGGCATCGAGGGTAGAAGGCAACTTCTCATTCACGGTTTCGACCGCCGATAGAATCGCCACCTTCGGCGTGCCCAGTTTCAAGGCGGTGAACAAGTCGATGGCATTTTGCACGATGTCTTTTTTTTCCATCAGGGTCGGTTTGATGTTGATGGCAGCATCGGTGAGAAACAGTGGCTTGGGGTAGCTTGGCACATCGAGCACAAACACATGGCTCATGCGCCGTCCGGTGCGCAGCCCTTTTTCCTTATCGACCACGGCTTCCATCAGTTCCTCGGTGGCGAGCTTGCCCTTCATCAGTGCTTCCACTTCACCGTCGAGCGCCATGGCAACGGCCGTTTCAGCCGCCGCATGGCTATGCAGCGTAGAGACGATGCGGTAAGAATCCAGATCGATATGCGCGTCTTCCGCCACTTTACGAATTTTGTGTTCGGGGCCAACCAGCACCGGTTCGATGAGGCCCGCTTTCGCGGCTTCCACTGCACCGGAGAGCGAGAAAATATCGACCGGATGCACCACCGCGACCTTGAGTGGCGGCAATCCCTTTACTTTATTCATCAGCCATTGTTCGTAATTATGGCCGGCGGTTTTTACCTGTATTTCGGGCAAAGGTTTCGCGTCCCAGCAGATTTTTTCTGTCGGTGCCAACACCAGCGCTTCCCCTTGCAGCACATGCTCGCCACGCTCGTTGGCGCAGATCGTTTCAAACGTGATGGATTTCTTTTTGTCATCTTTGGCGATGACTTTTACCGAGGCCGTGATCGTATCGCCCAGATGCACGGGGTGCAGAAATTCCAGGGTTTGCTTCAGGTAAATCGTCCCCGGTCCGGGGAGCTGCATGCCAAGCAGCGCTGAAAACATCGAACCCGTCCACATGCCATGGCCGACAATCTGATGAAATATGTCGGTCTTTGCATAGGCCTCATCCAAATGCGCCGGGTTCATATCGCCGGTGATGATGGCGAAAAGTTGAATATCCTGTTTGGTGAGCGTGCGCGTCAGGCTTGCCGACTCGCCGAGTTTGATTTCGTCATAGGTTTTGCTCGTGATGCAGGGATGGGTACTATTCATCGTATGCGTTCCATTCTGTGGGTTGTAGTAAGCATCAGCCGACCACCTCGTAACCGGCATCGATGTGATGCACACCACCGGTGATGTTCTTGGCCAAATCGCTCACTAAAAACGCCGCCATGCTGCCGATATCGTTCAGATCAACGGTGCGGTGCAGCGGTGCTTTAAGCGCGGCCGATGCGAGCATATCCGCAAAATCGGCGATGCCCGAGGCAGCCCGCGTCGTGATCGTCCCCGGGGAAATGGCATTGACGCGGATATTCTTTTCACCCAACTCCACTGCCATGTACCGCACGGCGCTCTCGAGCGCTGCTTTCACCGGCCCCATCATGTTGTAATGCTTCACCGCTTTTTCGGCGCCGTAATAACTGACGGTGAGCATGCTGCCGCCGTCTTTCATCCATGGCTCGGCCAATTTCGCGAGTCGCATAAAGGAATGGCAGGAAATATCCATGGCCATGAGGAACCCAGGTTCCGAGCAATCTATGACCCTTCCATGCAAGTCGGCCTTCGGTGCATAGGCGATGGAATGTAGCAGGAAATCGAGTTTGCCCCATTGCCGCGCAATGCCATCGAACAGCACATCCATTTGCAATTCATTGCTGACATCGCAGGGAAGAATAAGCGGAGCACACAGCTCTTTGCCAAGAACCTGCACCTGTTCACGCGTTTTATCATTATGATAAGTCACGGCAAGTTCGGCACCTGCCGTCTGAAAAATCCGAGCACAGCCATAGGCGATGCTCTGTGCATTGGCGATACCGACAACGAGGCCTTTTTTACCGTTAAGATCGAGTAACGCGGTCATGAGATGCTTTCTAAATGCGACGTAACCTGCCCACTCGTGAGCAGGAGTGTTTTACGTAGTACCGCGCAGCAGCGCTTTGATTACGATCAAACAACGTGGCAAAGGAAGTAGATTATGCTATGCCATAAAGATGCAATCACTCTCACGCAGACAATTTATAAAACTGGGACTCGGTGCCGCCGCTTGCATGGCGTTGCCGCGCTTGGGTTTCGCTGCAATCCCGGCGGCCACATCGGCGCGCGAGCTGGCATTTTACAATCTCCATACCGACGAATCACTACGGCTCGCTTATTACGAAAACGGTGCTTATGTCCCGGCTGCGATGCAAGCGCTCAACCATTTACTGCGCGATTATCGTACCGGGGATACGCACCCCATCGACCCGGCATTGTTCGACCAACTGCACCGCTTGCAGCAAATGGTCGCCACACCCGGCGCGTTTCATGTGATTTCCGGCTACCGTTCGTCCCAGACGAACCAGATGCTGCATGCCCATTCGGACGGTGTCGCGAACCACAGTATGCATCTCGAAGGACGGGCAATGGATATCCGCCTGCCAGGTAAGGATTTATCGCATCTGCATCAGGCGGCCCTCAGCATGCAAGCGGGCGGTGTTGGGTATTACCCCGAGTCCAATTTTATCCATCTCGATACAGGCCGTATCCGCCGTTGGGGCTAAAAGCGGCAAGCTTGATCGTAATCAAACCACCGGGGCGGCGCAGTCCTTACAGTGACGCCATGTTCCTTCGCTGGCTGATTATTCTGATATTACTACTTGTGGCGTATTGCTCCGTTCGACCGGTGCATGCCGCAACCGCTATGCCAGAAGGCGACATCATCGGTACGATTCACCATTATACCGTC
>JBEHYI010000048.1:0-11839 GCA_048498255.1 Pseudomonadota bacterium
ATGACGCCATGAAAGCCGGCGACAAGCCGCGCATCATTTATCGTACAACCAGGGCCTGGTGGGGTCGGCGTTGGGCCGGTCGGCGTCGGCGTTTCCGGTGTTGGGGTCGGCGGCGTTGGTGTTGGCTTCGCTGGCTTCTCACGCTTTTTGCCCCAGAAGGCGACCGGGATAATATGGCCTTTGACGGTCATTTCGCTATCGAGCATGCGGCCGGAAATAGCCGAGTGCTGCGCCGCATAGGTCGGGTCGAACTTCGCAATTGCCGTAGCGGTGGAAGCAACCAACTGCTGCCCGGTCAGACTCAAGCCCGGCAGCGGCGTTACTTCGCCATTGCCAGCAGCGGTGAGCGCATTGGCCAGGGTTGTGGTGAATGCGTCTTGGCCGGAAATTCCACCTGCAACACTGGTATCATTCAACGCCGCGAAGAAGTCACGCGCTGCTCCCGCATTTTTCGGGTTGCTGAGCATTGCATCGATTTTCTGGCTATACTCATTCGCGCGCGCTTGATCGCCATCTGCCTGTGCGGCGTAGAGACCTTCAAGATTGGCCGCGAGCACATGCTGTGGCGACGATTGCATAAGGGTAGAAACGAACCCTTTCTCTTTGCTGCCATATTTGCGCAGTTTATCGATCACCGCATGCTGCAGCTCCGGGTGATCCGCGAGGGTTTTGATGCCCGCAGCGGTCGTGATCGATGGATCCGCGCTATAAATCGCTGTCAAGGCAACATTGCTATTGGTGCGGATGTAAGCAGCCGTCATACCCGCATCGCGCTTGAACGGATCGGCTTCTTTCGATGCCACCACAATTGTTTCTTGCCCAGGGGCAGCCAGTTTTGCCGCAAGTTCCGGCGTGCTCTGCATCGAAAGGTAGGCTTCGTGCTCGATCAACCCGGCATGGGTCATGCCCTTGCCGAAATGTATTTCGCTCACATGTTCTTTTGCCCAGTAAATACCGCCGCGCAGTTTCTGAATTTCTTCTGGGCTGCTGGTGGCTTCAATTGCAAGACGGGTCGTGTCATGCGGTTCCATGGCCAAGGCATAGAGTAGGTTGTTGGCATGGCCGCCAACGCCCACTGCTTTGCCTTTTTTACCATCGGTCGCCATTTCCGGGAAAATCTTGTTCGCATAGATGGCGACAATCTCGGGATTATCAGCGCTTTTGCCGAGGTCCTCCATGAATTCCTGCAGCGCTTTACGGCGCTCGGCAGCTTCTTTCGGCGTTTGCGGGTTACGCAAAATACCCTGAGTCGGGTTGCCGGAGAATTGCAATTTCATCAATTCCGGACGGAAGCCAAGCTTGCCGATTTCCTCAACCGCATCATGGCGTGTCAGGTTGATGCGATCCGTGCCGTGAATGGCGGCAGAACCGATATAGGCGTTATGGCGGTAGAGAATCGCCTCGGCAATATCCGGGTTGGTGGACGCGGCTTTCAAAATCGCGCGCGCATTTTCCGGTTTCGCCAATACGCCCATCGCATCCACGAGCGCTGCCTTATCGGTCGGCAGGGTTTCCGGCGTATCGAGCCCACGCTCGATGCGGTTGAAGCCTGTGATGACATTGCCTTTCGCGTCCTTCGTATCTTCACGCGGGGCGAGGTAATAATGCTTCACGGAATCCGCCAGGGCATAGCCTTGCTCCGGCCAGGTTTGGTAATAAGGCAGGCTTTCCACGAATTTCGTGGCCACTTCGCGACACGCCGCTTCGTCGCGGGTGTTGTATTTTGGCTCTTTACCAAGCATATGCTTGTAGGCTTCATGGAATGGATCCTCAAGCTTACGCGCCACATCCGTGTAATGGATGATCATGTTTTCGCGCAGTTCGGCCTTGGTGATGCCGTGGACCTCAGGGATGGTTTCGGTATCGATGCCGTCGATGCCCAGCTTTTTGGCCCAGTTGACCAAATGCGCACGGGTATAGGCGATTTCTTCCGCGGCGGTGAAGCGCTTTTTCTCTGCTTCATCGGTCACGTCGAGATTTACATCGCGGTTGATCGCCGAGTTCGAAACGCCGGTGAGGTTCAGTTTCAAGGTGTAGAGCGAGGCCAGTGCCTGCACATTTTCCTTGGTCGGCTTGGTCTCAACTTCCTTCTCTAACGCCTCAATCTGCGGATTCACGCGGGCTTCGATATCGATCGGGAAGGAATAGTTATCGAGCGGAATTTTTTGCTCGGCGGAAGGCGTGCCAAACTGCATCGAACGGTTCTGCTTGGTGCCACCCGACTCGACCGCGCGCTTGTTCGAGGTCATGTATTGGGAGTTGTCGCCATCCTTGACGATTTTATAGAATTCGTTGTGGTTGAATTTATCGCCCGCAATATCGACAACTTGGCCTTGGTCGTTATGCGTAACGCCGTAACCCCAGAGCAGGGTCGCATCGGTGCGGGTTTTATCGCTCGCTTGAAAGAAGCCCTCGCGCGTTACCGGCGACAAATCGATGCGTTGGCGGGTGCCAAAATCGACGCTGTCCTGGTTGGTGGCTTCACTGCCCTCGCGCGAGGAGGCTTTTTGGTCCTGGTCCTTACCCAAATCAAGGCCAAGGCCGGTGAGCGCCACACGGGCAACATAGTCGGTGGTGCTGACTTTAAACGGCGTCCATGGCAGGGGGCGGATCAGCGCACCGACGAGATCGGTACCCGTGTTAATATGACCATTCGGGTTCTGGCCGCGCGACGCCGTGTGCGGGCGGTTCGGGATGTTGCCCAACTGCCAACGTGCCTCGACGAGATCCTGCATATCGGAGGTACGGCCATCGCTCAGGTTGCCTGCGCGGGGGTTGTACGGCAGCTTCGCGCCGGGCTGTTGGACGGGGATTTCTACAACTGGGGTTGGGAGGATCGGGGGAGCTGCTTTACGCAATTTTTCTTTCGGCACTTCCGTGATTTTTGCACACGGCTTGCTCGGGTCAAGGATTTCATTCGGTAGTTCGGGATAAACGAATACTTGCCCTTTCTTCAAATGCGGGCTGCGTTCAGGGGTGCCATCGCACTCTTGGCCGTTGGCATCAGCAATATACCGCCAGCCTGCGGGGCGCTGATCTTTTGGCATGCTATTGTTAAATCTGACGAGATAAATCACCAAGCCTTTGGGGCCCCAAAGCGGCACATTACCATCCTTATCGGCGGGGAATTGCTCGCGCAATGTCGGGTTACGATTCCAAAGATTGGTCGCGTAATTGCCCACGGCATCGTTGGCCTCGACCGTGTACTGATCGTAGTTTGCGGTCCCGGTGTCAGCGGCTTGTGCTTGCTCGTCCATTTTTAACTCCTAATTTTTCTTTGCAGCGTAAGTTATAATCGTTTTCGTTGGTCTCAAGTGTGACAGTTCTGTTAATCTTTTATAAAAAACCTATAAAGAACCGCTACTTGACGTGGCAGGACTCTTGCTCTTTACCCTTCATTTTCAATAGCTTTTCTTCCCGCAACTTAAATGCCTTATAGATTTCTCCGCCACGTTTGACGATTTCATCGAGCTCGACATTATTCAATTTATCTAACTGGATTGGATGCCCGGCTTCTGCATGCTCGCGGGCGACTTGTGCAGCGGCAATTAAAGCGGCCGCCCATTCACGGTTGCTGCTGCCCTTATCACAGTTAAAGTCTACTTTTTCATCTGTCAGCTGCGGTACTGCGCGCGTAATGTCTTCAGGTTTTTGTTCTGTCGCATCTACCATGCGCGTCATGTCACGAAACATGGTGATGCTGCATTGTGGATATTCAAATCCTTTTAGCCGTGGATCCATCACAGCCTCAGGAGTTTTCTGGCTGTCTTTCGCCAAAAAAGCCTTCATTTGCTCGACGGTCAGATCCGCCATGAAATAACTCCCAAAGTATGTGCAAAACGCCACCATGCGCCAAACGCAGTTGGCAGATTTAGTATACTGTCCTTTGTAACAAAGATTTATGACAGTTGTGTTAAGATTCTCTTTACGAATGGTTAACGCGCTGTCAATGCGGAACCCATGCAAAAAGCTTGATTTTTGCTGAAAATGCCTAGTTTTTGGCGCGGAAATCGCTTTTTAGCGGATGGCGGAGGTGTTCTAATCGCTTAGAAGGACCTGATGGCCTGCCATCCGAAGCTCGCTCGCGAGCGTAGGATGGTGCTGCTAAGAAGAATCGAACTTCCGACCCCGTCATTACCAATGACGTGCTCTACCACTGAGCTATAGCAGCGCTCCAAAAAACGAGCCGAGTATCTGCCATAAGCTTCGTCGACGTGCAAGGATTGATTTATGCCCCTGTTTATGCGTATGATGCATTTATGAGCGAACCCGCGCGCAACAAGCCCTCTTCCCCGGATAAATTGGCCGCTGCCTTGAAGCGCAATATGGCGCGGCGGAAGGGAGTTGCTAGTCGTCAGTCATTAGTCGTCAGTAAGGCTGGAGCGAGCGCAGGCAGTGAACCCGATTCCGTAAAAGTGGCTGCGCTGGCAGAAGGTGAGCGCGCATGAGCCACCATCACGAAAGCAAAAAGCACAAAAAACAGCAGCAGATCGCGAAGACGCGGCACCATCAGCAGATTCAGCACCAGATCGATACGCTGGAGCTTGGCCGCATTCTCGAGAAGGAGCGCGAGGAGGAGCTGCGCGAAGCCAGCATGGCGGCGGCACGCCTGGCCGAACGGCAATCCGCGGGCGAGGAAACGGTGTGGAGCGCCAAGGTGCAGATGAACCGCAACAAGCTCACCGGCCGCATGAAAGCCGCCGAGGGTAAATGGGGTCGCTTCTCGGGCACCAGCGGCGCGGGCGCGCGGGGATTGTAGCTTCTCCACAAGCATTGCCGCATTGCTTGCAATCGCTCGGCCGCCCGCTACAACAGCCTCATGGCTATTCAACCCGACCACTGGATCCGCGAGCGGGCGCTCAAGGACAAAATGATTGAACCGTTCGTGGAGAATCTCACCCGCGAGGGCGTGATTTCCTATGGGTTATCGAGCTATGGCTACGATGCGCGCGTGGCGGATGAGTTCAAGATTTTCACCAATGTCGATTCGGCAGTGGTGGACCCGAAGAATTTCTCGGCGCAGAGTTTTGTCGACCGCAAGACGGATGTGTGCATCATTCCGCCGAACTCCTTCGCCCTCGCCCGCACGGTGGAATATTTCCGCATTCCGCGCGACACGCTCGTCATTTGCCTCGGTAAATCGACCTATTCGCGCTGTGGGGTTATTGTGAATTTGACCCCGCTCGAGCCGGAATGGGAAGGGCATGTGACGCTGGAGTTTAGTAACACCACGCCGCTACCCGCGAAGATTTACGCGGGCGAAGGTGCGTGCCAGTTCCTGTTCCTCAAGGGCGAAAGCCTGTGCGAAACCAGCTACGCCGACCGCAAAGGCAAGTATATGGGGCAGACCGGGGTTACGCTGCCGCGGGTGGAAGCGAAGAAGGCGTAATTCGCTACCTATTTTGGGCTGCACCGCTGGGCGTGCGCCGTACCAAAGCTAATTCCTTGGTGTCTGCTTGGGTAGGGACGCCGGTATCCTCCGTAAAATGCGCACGAGCAGTTTGTATGCCCTCGAGCGTGGCTTTGCGCCCGATTTCTCCAGCATTTTTTACATGCCATCGCTGCAGGCATGGTCGCGTATGTTTGAGCGTTTGCGACGGCAACGCCTCGATACGGGACGCATGCTCAGCCCATACTGCCCCCGAATCCTCTTGCTTCAGCCAATCTTTTAGTCGAGTCGCCTCGAGATGATACGCCTCGGCAAAAGCAGCTTTGGAGAAATTACTGACGGCTTTTTCACGTTTGCTTGCATTCGCGCGGCGCAAAGGCGGCAGCGTGCCGATGCGCAGGCGCGTTTCCGACACTGTGGTTTCCGGTGCAGCCTCCTCACGCGGTGGGAAGGCAAGTGGCTTGCCCTCGCGCCAATCGGCCAGTTGTGGCGCATCGGTAAAACCGAGGGCATTCGCTTCTGAGTTGCTAGGATTTCGCGGTGCGCAATAGGTTAGGTAATCCGTGCGGGCCGCCTCGAAATGCCGACTCATTGCCGTTTGCGGGCTCATTTTGTGGGGCACATACTTGTAGCAGCTTGCGCCAAATTGCTGGCCCGCTTTTTTCACCTTCAGAAGATGTTGGTAATCCACATGGCTAGCCTTGTAATCGAGTGTGGCTTTGGCTTGCCTAAAAGCCATTTTGGCATGGGCCCAGCTTGCAGCCCTATCGGCATAGCTGGTAGCATCGCTACGCGCGCGCAGCAGCTCATAACGCAGCTGAGCGGCGGCATTGAACCAGGCTTGATCATTTTCATCACGAATTTTGGCCATGCGCCATTCTACCCTAAAATTGTGACAGTTTGATGTCAGCAATCAATTGGCGGTAGCGCTTGCTTTCCCCATAATTCCCGCTAGTGCTACGCCATGGACAAACTACGCATTACCGGGGGTAAGCCCCTTTACGGCAATATCATCATCGGCGGGGCGAAGAACGCGGCGTTGCCCTTGATGTGCGCGGCGCTGCTCACGCGCGAGAAGGTGACGCTCGATAACGTGCCGTTTCTCGCCGATATCACGACGATGGCGAAGCTGCTGGTGCAGCATGGCGCGCAGCTGAGTTTGCGCGATACTTCGCCGGGCAGCTTGTTCGGTGCGCGCCAGCCCGGGCATTACAGCCGCGAGTTATCACTCACCTGCGAAACCATTCCCAATATTGTCGCGCCGTATGATTTGGTGCGTACCATGCGCGCGTCGATCTTGGTACTTGGGCCGATTCTTGCGCGCGAACATAAAGTGAAAGTCTCGCTGCCTGGCGGGTGCGCGATCGGTGCGCGGCCAGTCGATATGCATCTCAAGGCGATGGAAGCGCTGGGCGCGAAAATCACCCTTGCGGAAGGGTATGTGTTGGCGGAAGCGCCCGCAGGCGGCCTCATCGGCGGCGAGGTGCATTTTGAGAAAGTCTCGGTTGGCGCCACCGAAAATATCCTGATGGCGGCGACGCTCGCGAAGGGCACCACCACCATCCATAACGCGGCGCGTGAGCCAGAAATTACGGACCTCGCGCAGTTGCTCATCGCTATGGGCGCGGATATTGAGGGGCTGGGCACCAGCACGCTGACGGTTCGCGGCGTCACTGCGCTTTCAGGCACCAGCTACCGCGTGATTCCGGATCGCATTGAGACCGGCACGTTCCTCTGCGCCGTCGCGATGACGGGCGGTGATGTGACGCTGCTCGATGCGCGGCCCGATACACTCGATGTTGTGATCGAATGCTTACGCGAAATTGGCGTGAAGATTGAGACGACGGAAAACACCATTCGCGTGCAGCATGATGGCGGGAAGCTGAAACCGCGCGACATTACCACCGCGCCCTACCCCGATTTCCCGACCGATATGCAGGCGCAGCTGATGACCGTGCTCACCCAGGCCGAGGGCAATTCCGTGCTGTGCGAAACGATTTTCGAAAACCGCTTCATGCATGTGCCCGAACTCACGCGCATGGGGGCGAATATTTCCATCGAGGGCCATTGCGCCACCGTGCATGGGCGCACCGCGCTCACCGCCGCCCCCGTGATGGCGACGGACCTACGCGCTAGCGTTTCCCTCATCATGGCGGCGATGGCAGCGAAAGGCGACAGCATTGTGAATCGCATCTACCATCTCGACCGCGGCTATGAGCGGCTTGAAGAGAAGCTGAGCCTGTGCGGCGCGGATATTGTGCGGATACGGTAGCGAAAGATTGCACAAAAAAGGGGAGCCGAAGCTCCCCAAATCCTGTTGTTGCCTTGCAGTTAAACGTGATGAAACTGTCGCGTCCATGACTCTGCAAAAGCATCGGCGCCGTTGGAGCTGTAGCCCCATTTTTTTAGCAACGCCTTCCTTGCGTAGCGATCATAGGTGTACCAGTAGCACCGGGCCATAGTGGTCGGCACAATGAACGGCAGCATGTAAACTGCGTTCAGTACCAGGTAGAGCTCGACAGCCAGCCAGTATGTCGGACTGGTCTGGTGCATCAGCGCCAACAGCGAAAGAACTACTGCCGGGGCGATGGTCAATACCCAACTTAGCCAGTGGCAAAGAATCGCTGCGACGTAAGTAGCGAGAAAACAGACTAGTTCGCGCAAGAAGTAAAATGCTACGACGAGTAGCACCCCGCTGAGTAAACCGACCGGTCCAAGGAATACATATCCCATAACCGCCGGCACAATAATAGCCGCGGCTGTTAGGAACCAGAACTCCTGCAGCTCTGCTGCCCATTCTTTGAGTATGCGAAACATCTATACCTCCCTTGGGTAAGTACCGCTCCGTTGCCGGAGACGGAAGCTAGGGCGAAGTTGCCCAATATCAAAACGCCGTTCGAACAAGTTCAAAAAAGCGCAGTGGATTCAGCTAGATTAGCAAAAGATTATGACAGTTTGATGAAGCTCGGCCAGATACACTGCTGCAGCGCAACTAAACACTGGAAAATAAGAAAAATCCGGGATAAACTTGGGATCTTATGACCTTGAAACTTATATCCCCCCTCATCCTCGCCCTGCCTAAGGGAAGGATTTTCGACGAGCTCGAACCGGTGCTGAAAAAAGTCGGCATCGCGCCCGAGGCAAGCTTTTTCGATTCCGGCGATCGCGCACTGAAATTCGCGACGAATATCGAGGGGCTCTCGATCATCCGCGTGCGCTCGTTCGATGTCGCGACGTTTGTGGCTTACGGCGCGGCGCAACTGGGTGTCGCGGGCAGCGATGTGATCGAGGAATTCAACTACCCTGATCTCTACGCGCCGCTGGATCTGGGCATCGGCAAGTGCCGCCTAAGCGTCGCTGAGCCGGTGAGCGTTGCGGAATCGGATGACCCGACGCGCTGGAGCCATGTGCGCATCGCGACGAAATACCCGAACCTCACCAGCCGTTATTTCGCCGCGCGCGGGGTGCAGGCGGAGTGCATCCATTTGAACGGGGCGATGGAGCTTGCGCCCGCGATTGGTCTTTCCGAACGCATCGTCGATCTCGTCTCGAGTGGGGCGACGCTGAAAGCCAACGGCCTGGTCGAGGTCGAGAAAATTATGGAAATTTCCTCACGCCTGATCGTGAACCGCACGGCGTATAAAACCCGTAACAGCGAAATCGCGCCGATGCTTGAGGCATTCCGCGGGGCACTTGCATGACCGCGCGTTTGAACATTACTCAGCCGGATTTTGCGGCGGCGTTGAAGCAGCTGCTCGACTCGCGCAACGGCACGGCATCGGATGTCGCCCACACCGTGAAAATCATCCTCGGCGATGTGCGCGACCGCGGCGACAAGGCGCTGCTTGATTACACCAAAAAATTCGACCATCTCGAGCCGACAAGCTTGCGCATTTCAGACGCGGAAATCGCAAAAGCGGAAGTGGATTGTGCGCCAGATGTGAAGGAAGCGCTGCGCGTCGCCGCCGAGCGTATCCGCGCTTACCACGAGGTGCAAAAACCCGCCGATCACCGTTATGTCGATGATGCGGGCGTGACACTGGGCTGGCAATATACACCGCTCGCATCGGTTGGCCTCTATGTGCCCGGCGGTAAGGCGAGCTACCCTTCGAGCGTGCTGATGAATGCGATCCCTGCACAGGTCGCCGGCGTCGAACGCATTGTGATGGTGGTGCCGACGCCGAACGGCGTCATCAACCCCGCGATTCTCGTTGCCGCAAAACTTGCGGGCGTGCATGAAATTTATCGCATTGGCGGCGCACAGGCAGTGGCCGCGCTCGCGTATGGCACTGAAACCATTTCGCCCGTCGTGAAAATCGTCGGCCCCGGCAATGCGTATGTAGCGGAGGCGAAGCGGCAGGTTTATGGCACGGTCGGCATCGACACCATCGCGGGCCCCTCTGAAATTCTGGTGGTGGCGGATGCGAAAAACCCGCCGACCTGGATCGCGGCGGATTTGCTCAGCCAGGCCGAGCATGATGAGATGGCACAGTCGATCTTGATTACCTTTGATGCCGGGTTTGCGGAAGCGGTAGCAGCGGAGGTGGAGTCACTGCTCGCGGTGCTGCCGAAAGCCAATATCGCGCGCGCGAGTTGGCAAAACCATGGTGGAATTATTGTCGCCGATCATGTCAGCGATGCGCTACCGGTGATTGCCGAAATCGCGCCGGAGCATCTGATGCTCGCGATTGAGGATGCGGAAAATGTCGCACGTCATGTGCGCGGTGCCGGGGCGATTTTCCTGGGCCGCCATACGCCCGAAGCCTTCGGCGATTACATTGCGGGCCCGAGCCATGTGCTGCCGACCAGCCGCGCGGCGCGCTTTAGCAGCGGCCTTTCGGTGTTCGATTTTATCAACCGCACAAGCCTGATCGGCGCGCCCGCGGGTAGCCCGCTCCTCGAACAAGCGGCCACACTCGCCGATAGCGAGGGCCTCGGCGCGCATGCAATTTCGCTGCGCTTAAGGACATGAGCAAAGCGGCGCAGAGCATCCGCTCCGTCACGCTCGACGATGCGAGCATCATCCGCCGTTCGGCCGAAGTGGAGCATGAACGCCGCGTCGCTTTAGTCGATATCACCCACACGAACGATGTCGAATTGCTGCAGGCACCGGGCCTTACCCTGCCCTACGATCTCTTTATCAGCGTGCGCGAAAATCGCCTCACTTTGCGCTTTACAGATGGCGCAGGCGCGACGCATGATGTGACTCTACCGCTCGCGTCCTACCGCGGCATCATCAAAGATTATTTCCTGATGTGCGAACAATATTACGACGCGATCAAACATTCCGCCTCGGACCGGTTGCAGACCCTCGATATGGCGCGCCGCGGGGTGCATAATGAGGGCTCGGAAATGCTGCAGCAGCAGCTCGCCGACAAGGTGCGCATGGATTTTGCGACGGCACGGCGGCTGTTTACCTTAATCTGCGTTTTGCACATTAAGTAGGGTTTTAAGGGTTTTAAGAGTAATAAGAGTTCGATCGTTACGTTGTTTATGGCACATTTGTGTCCCTGGTCACTGTAACAACGTACAACCCTTCTCACTCTTAAAACTCTTCCAACCCTTAACCCTTGCATCCCGCCAAAACCCTGCTATAAGCCCGCCATGACCAAAGAAGAACTCCTCGAATTCAAGGGCGTCGTCGCCGAAGTGTTGCCCAACACCATGTTCCGCGTGAAGCTGGAAAATGGCCATGAAGTGCTGGCCCATGCGTCCGGCTCCATGCGCAAAAACCGCATCCGCGTGCTGGCGGGCGATAAGGTGATCGTCGAGATGACGCCTTACGATTTGAGCAAGGGCCGCATTAAATTCCGCGAGAAATAGGCATTGATTCTCGCCTCTGCATCGCCAAGGCGTATACAACTTTTAAGCCAATTGGGCATCACGCCCGAGGTCATCCTCTCTGCTGATATCGATGAAACGCCGCTGAAAGGTGAGTTGCCCCTCGCCTATGTGCAGCGCGTGGCGGAAGGTAAGGCACGCAAGATTGCTGAAACGAATGTAGGAAAAAATATCCTAAGCGCGGATACCGTTGTTGCTTTGGGCCGCCGCATTTTGCCCAAGGCCGAGGATGAGGCAACGGCGCGGGAGTGTCTGACGCTGCTTTCCGGCCGCCGCCACCGCGTGCTGACCTGCGTGTGCGTGATCGATGAAGCGGGCAAATTGCGTAGCAAAACGGTCACGACGATTGTGCGGTTTTCGCGCATTACCGCCGCCATCATGGAAGATTATATTGCGAGCGGTGAGTGGCAGGGCAAGGCCGGTGGCTATGCGATTCAGGGCCGCGCGGGGGCGTTTATTCCGTTCATTTCCGGCTCGCATAGCAATGTGGTGGGCCTGCCGCTTTACGAGACGGCTTTGTTGTTGGGCATTTAGCATCCTACTCACCGGCTGTCATCCCCGCGAAGGCGGGGATCCATGTCGAGAGGAGTGCATTAATCGTGATATGGG
>JBEHYI010000049.1:0-11664 GCA_048498255.1 Pseudomonadota bacterium
ATCATGACGACCTCTCCGGCGCCGAACAGCGCGAGGAAATGGGCCTCGCCAACTTCCTCGGCCAGGCGGTGGAGCAGGGGCGCATCCGCCTCGCCTATCAGCCCATCATCGACAGCAAAAACGGCAAAATCGCGCATTACGAAGCGCTGCTGCGCCTCACCGGCGAGGACGGCTCCATCACCTCCGCCGGCGCGCTGATCCCGATTGCCGAGCGCATGGGCTTCATCACCATGATCGACTGCATCGTGCTCGAGAAAGTCGTGAACGAATTGCGCCAGGATGCGAATGTCTGCATCGCCGTCAACGTGTCGAACCTCACGATCCAGGATAGCAGCTGGCTGAATTTACTGACCACCTTGGTGGGTAAAGAACCAAAAATCGCCCAGCGCCTCACCATCGAAATCACCGAAACCGCCGTGCATGGCGACCTCAAACATTCCGCGCGTTTTTGTGCGGAGGTGCAGGCCCTCGGCTGCTTAATCGCGCTCGATGATTTCGGCTCGGGCTACACCTCTTTCCGTCAGTTGAAGGCGCTTTCGATCGATTACGTGAAAATCGACGGCGCGTTCATCCGCGATTTATCGGACAATTCCGACAGCCGCCTTTTCGTTAAAATCCTGCTCGATTTCACCCGCGGTTTCGGCCTCAAATCCGTCGCTGAATTTGTCGAGAATGGCGAAATCGCGAAAATGCTGATGGATCTGGGTGTCGACTATCTGCAAGGCTATTATTTCGGCAAACCCAGTAATACACGGCCGTGGGTGAAGGAATAGACTTCGCGTTTTTGCAATAAACGCCTCCCAACCCTATCGTTTCTTTATGGGCAATGCGGTTTTCTGCTGCAGTAATTCAAAACCCACCTTTAATAGGAAACACCCATGAAAAAGCTCCTCCTCTGCGCCTTGGCAACAACGGCCCTATGCGCCGCCACCCCAGCACTCGCCGCCACTAAAAGCACTATGACCACCCACACACCGTTCACTGGCGCCTATATCGGTGGTTACGGTGGGTATGATTGGACGGATCTCGATACCGATTTCGGCAGCGGCCACCCGGAAGGCTGGGATTACGGCGTGTTCGCCGGCTATAAACTCGATAGCATGATGAAACGTGCAGATGGCTTCGGCATTGGCATGAACGGTGCAATCGAAGGTTTCTACGGCTGGTCGAGCGCGGATGATTCCGTCGCCGGTGTCGGCATCGAAAAAGATCAGGATTGGGGCGTGTCGTTCCGTCCGGGCTTTTCCTTCATCGACCGCGCGCTGGAACCCGTTGGCCTGAATCCTTACGCCATCATCGGCTACCGCAATACCAAATTCACCGGCAGCAGCGGCGCTGGTTTCAGCGGTTCCGAACATTATAACGGCTTCGAGCTCGGTGTTGGTACCGAAGTGCTCGCCATGGGCGATTACGGCATGCGCGTCGATTATTCGCACACCTGGTATGGTGAAAAAGACGGCGTCGATCCCGATTCGAACGATATTCGCCTCGGCCTTGCTTACCATTTCTAGTTTTCAGTTCCCCCCGAAGAAGGAGCCGGTTTCGCGACCGGCTTCTTTTTTTGTGCGGAAATGGGAGATGCATAGCGTAAGCCATCCGAAGCTCGCTTGCGAGCGTAGGATGGTGCCGGTTGCAGGAATTGAACCCGCGACCTTCGGTTTACAAAACCGCTGCTCTACCCCTGAGCTAAACCGGCACATGATGCCCATCTATCGGATTTGGCGCGGTGAGGCAAGGCCTACGCCGAGGAAGCCTCAGTCACCCTATGGCTGGGCTTATGCGGCACATGTCCAAACAGGCGCATCAGCGTGAAAATCACCACCAGCGTGCCCGCATACACCATCAGCTGCATGCCGCTCGGACGCGCCGTATAGCCAATCAATGTGTGCAGAATTTTGCCCAGCACGCTGCGGTCGGAAATAAACGCGGAGCTGTTCCACACCGTTTCGCTAAACGCCGTCAGCACCTGCGCCTGCTCGAGGAACGCCGCCGCTTGTGCCGCCATGCCTGCTGCAAGCAGCGCAATCATCCAGCCCGTCACCTTGAAAAAGCTGCGCAGCGGAATTTTAAGTAGACCCAGATACATCACCGCCGACATGACCGCACCCAGCACCACACCCAGCATCCCGCCGGTTGCCATCACCGCCATCGAATCTTGCCCGGAAATCATGATGCCATAGAGAAACAGCACCACCTCGGAACCTTCGCGCAGCACAGCGATCGCGACCACAATGGATAGCGCCACTAGCGAACGCTTGCCCGCAACGACTTGCTCGCCAATCGCCTTCATCTCGATCGCCATTTCGCGCCCGTGGCGCGCCATCCACACATTATGCCAGGTGAGCATGACGACCGCGAAGCTGAGGATACCGACATTGAACAATTCCTGCCCATACCCTGCGAGCGCACTGCTAATCGCGCCTGCAAAAACCGCGACCAAACACGCACCTAGGAACCCAGCGAGAATGCCCCACCCCACCCACTTACCGCGACCCGGCACGCCGCGCGTGGCGCTGAGCACGATGCCGACAATCAAGCCGGCCTCGATCATTTCCCTAAATACGATGATGAGAGTTGCGAGCATGAAAAATCACGCCACCGCTATTTCGCGGTGATGGTGCCTTTGCTGTCTTCGTGGAATTCGTTGAAGTAGCTGTAGCTGCCAGCCTTCAACGGCCCCACGGTGATTTTCGCATCTTTCCCCGCTGGAATTACTTTCTCACGGTCGAGATCGTCACTTTCGAATTCCATCGATTTCGCAGTGGCGTTTTTCACCGTGATCTCGACTTTCTTATCCGCCGCAATCACAAGATTCGCCGGGCTGAACCCATCGTCCTTTAGGGTAATGGTGGTATCCGACGCCTGGGCAACGCCCGCTGCCAACATACAGACGGCAAGAATCAAAAAGCTACGCATGATTATATCTCCGAGATTTAATATTGAGAATGATTCTCAATCACGGCTTGATAGCTAGTGACCGAACGGCCCGCTGTCAAGTCAATCTCAGGAAAAGGCGAGAATCGGCACTCCGCCACCGGCGTCTCCTTCACCCCACGGGCGGGGAAGACACCGGTACGCGCAGTTACTTACTAATCCGCAGATTCGCCAGCGAATCGCCAATCGCGTGGAATGCTTTCAGCAGATCCGCGTTGGTCGGCGCCAGGAAGTAGTAAGAATCCGCCGAGGCGCAGGCTTTCAACAACGGCCCGTTCACGCTGGTGCTGCTGCTGAAATCGTTCTTATCATCCTGCCCGAAACCGATCGTATAGATGATCACACCATTCGCCTTCATCGCGTTACAGGCAGCGAGGGTCTTATCATCCAGCACCTTCTCGGCGCTGACATTATACGCATAGCCATCATTCATCGTTTTGGTCGTGCCCAGCTGATTCGCCGACAGCAACCCATAGGTTGTGAAGTTGCTGGAGCTGAACGAGTTCATCCCGTCGGTCATCAGCACCACCACCTTGTTCATCAGCGGCGCTTTATAATCGAGCGGCAGCTTGTTGGTGTTCATCTGCCCGCCCCACAACCCGCGCCATTTCGGCGAGAGCATGCGCTGCCCCCACGCCATACCGGTATTGATGAAAGTACTGCCCGCCGCCGTCATCGAGTTGACTGCAGCTTTAATCGTCGCCTTCTCCGCCACCATCGGCGTCACTTGTTGCGGGCATAAAGCATTGGGTCCCTTATTATCACCCAGGCTGTTGTAATAGGCGTAATCATAGGTCAGCTTATTTTTGTTGTTCGAGGTCACCGTACATTTCCACGCATTGAGACCACCGCTACAGGTGCCACTCACCCCCGTACCGGAAGTCGGCGTTTTGACCGTGCCGGTGCTTGGCGAGAAATACGAGGTGAACATGGTACCCGCAACCGTCGCAGCCGGCACATCATCGCCCATATCGTAGGTGCCCGAGCGCGACATCACACAGCCCTGCCACGGCTGCGCCGGGTTGCCCCAATCATTGCTGTTCGCGCTCACCCAGCTGGTGCTGGTGCCGATATTCACCGCTTGCGAGAACGGCACCACGCCAATCCACAAATTCTCGGCCTTATCGTTGCTCGGCCCATAGAGAATATCGAGCATGCCGTTCGTACCGGCCACCGCTGTTTTCAGTGCCGAGAGTTTGCTGGTATTGCTGTTGCTGGAATTCACCGCGCTGTTCATCGAGCCGGTATTATCGAGCACGAGAATCAGCTCCATCCCTTTGCTCGCACGCACCACTTCCGTGCTAGCATTGATGGTAATGGTGTTTTTGCCAAACACCTTCATCATCGCCGTATCCACCGTCGCACTCGCCGTCACGGTCACGGTTTTCTGGTCTTGGCTCAACACCGCTTTCACCGGCCCAAGCGTTGCGCCCATGCTGTTTTGCGCGAAATTGAGGTTCACGTATTTCGTTGCGACCGCCGTGAGGTCCGACGTGTTAAGCGTCGCCCCCGCGGCAAGGCCTGCGGAATCCACCGCGTTTTGCAATTTCGCCTGCACCATTTGCCCACGGCCAATATCCACCGCCGCCCCCACCGAGCCAACCACTGCGGTCGATGCCAGTGCGAAAATCAACATCGTACTCCCCTCGCGGGCGCGTAAAAACTGCTTCAACATAAACGCTCTCTTTCCGTCTCTAAGCTGGTGCTACGAGCAGCCCGCCGAAACGGGGCTTATAAAAAGCTGCACGGTAGATGGTAGTCGTCCCAAAAAACTTCGTCGAAATCAGCGGAGAAAATTGGTAGTAAACTTCCGCCGCGATCACGTTCTCACGCTCATCGAAAGTGAAGCTCGCCGGCATGGTCGGTGTGGAACCGACCGTACCCAATTTGCTCGCGACCGATGCCAAGCTGCCGCTTTGATAGCGCCACAATACGCTTGCATTCGTCGTGCTCGGCGCACGGTAGACCGAGGTGATATAAATTTTGCCATTATTCGTCATCGAATAAGGATTCATAATATCGGTCGAGGCTGACATTACTTGGTCGAGCACTGTTTTCGTCGCCACTTCCTCCTGCGAGGTCACATCCGCCACCGAATGGGCAAGCTTCTCCACCTTCTGCGTAATCAGCACGAAGCGTGACACCTCGATCGTGCCGTAAAATAGCGTCATCAGCACCGGCAGGATAAGCCCGAACTCAACCGCAGCTAAGCCACTTTGCGCCCGCGCAAAGCCCGCCATGAATTTCGCTGTTCCCCCAAACTTCATCACGCCCCTTTGTAGTTCCTAGTAAGGTTCATTCTTCACCACCGCATGGGTGGTGATGGTGAACGTGCCGCCCGTGCCAACCAAATTACTCATGATCGGCGTCGAGATCGGCCACGGGTAGCTCACGGTATATACCACAACATCCCCTGCGCTGCCATAGCCCGAAGAGCCCATATCCGAATCCCATTTGCCGTTACCGTTAATATCAGTGTAACTCTCGCCCGTATCAAACGAGCTATTATGGTTCGCGTCGATGTAAGGTTCCGGATCGCCGATCTGGTCGAACTGCTTGTAGAATTTCGAGGTCACCGTCAGCTTTTTCGAATCGAGCAACGTGCCGGCGCGCTGCGTAATCGCGTTGATGATGGTCGCCTCACGCGTGAGCCCCACCGTATTATAGCCGGTTTTGCCAAGACGCGAAGAAATCGCTGTCGCACCTTCCATCACATTATTCACCATCATGATCAGGGAGAACTCGATAATGCCCATCATCAGCAGCACAAAAGTCGGCGCAATCACCGCGAATTCAACCGCGGTAACCCCGTCTTCACACGTCACGAAGTTTTTTAAAGCACGACGTTGCTGCATAGTTACCCCCGAGCTGCACTATAGCAAAACGAAAGCGTTTCGTCAGGGCAAAAAACGCTGTAAGGCGCAGAATTACTAGTTATTTTGAGTATGTTTTAATGTTAATTTTAGCTAAATTTCGCGCGATATTTTCCTATTCTTTACGCTAGTCGCCTCTTACGTTTTCCATTAATATCCCTTCTGACTTGACTTACAGCCTGATGGGGGACCCATGCGTTATCTGCCAATCTTAATCCTTTCCTTCGCATTAACCGCCTGCACCCTACCGGGGAGCGATGCCGATGGCCCGGTCGATCTTGCTACGCTGGCGCCGCTTTCAAGCAAGGAACAGGCGCTGATTTACGGGGCGGATGGCGCCATGCAGCAGGGCAATCTCTCCGCCGCTGAGCGCGATTACCTCACGGCGGTGAGCATGAAAAGCGGGCATATCGAGGCGCATCTCGCATTAGCAAAGCTTTATGACAAGCAAAACGATGCCGAAAAAGAGCGTGCAATTCTCGACCGCGCACTCAACCTGCAGCCAGATAACCCCTTGGCCAATTACATACTGGGCAAGCTCGATCTCGACAATTTCCAATATAACGATGCCATTACCCATTTCGACCGCGGCCTCAAACAACGCCCGGACGATCTCGATCTGAATGTCGGCAAAGGCGTCGCCAACGACATGCTGGGCCAGCACAGCGCTGCACAACTGGTGTATGTGCGCGCCATGCGCATGAACCCGAGCGCGAACCTCACCAATTTACGCACCAACCTCGCCATGTCGTATCTGCTCAGCGGCGAGCCGAAAAAAGCCGCCGAATTGCTCGAACCGGAAGTGCGCAAACCAAACGCGTCGAATGTCGCGCGCCATAACCTTGCGCTTGCTTACGGTACGCTGGGCCGCAATACGGATGCGCGCAAGCTCATCAACGGCGAGATGGATGAGGAAACGCGCATGCTCGCGATCGCACGGTTGAAGGAATATTGGAAAGCGCGCGACAATGACAGCCACACGTCGCCGCTGCAGCCCAACATCAATGCGATTCTTGCGCCCGAGGATGCCGACACACCCGCCGTGAAAAAAGCCAAGCCGGTGAAAGTGGGCCTGCCTGCAAGCTCGCCCCTTGCCAAAGCGGTGAAAGCGAACGAAGCGGCGAAGAAGGCCAAGCCGGTGGAGAAGCCGGTAGCGGCACCCGCAGCCACACCGCAATAACCAACGTTAGAAATTATCCATAATCGAAATCACCGCTGGCGCCATCACGATGATGAAGAGCGTCGGCAGGATGAACACGATCATCGGTACCGTCATCATCGCCGGTAGCCGCGCCGCTTTTTGCTCGGCCCTAAGCATGCGCTGGGTGCGGAATTCCTTCGACAGCACCCGCAGCGCCTGCGCAATCGGTGTCCCGTATTTTTCTGTCTGGGCGATCACGTTCACGAAGCCGCGAATTTCCTGCAAATCCGCCCGATCGGCGAGATGTTTCAGCGCCGTCGCCCGATCCGGCAAGAAGCCAAGCTCCACCGATGTCAGGCCAAATTCCTCCGCCAGTTCCGGGCTCACGCGCGCCAGTTCCTTCGCCACACGGTCAAGCGCCGCGGAAAGCGACAGGCCCGCCTCGGCACAAATCATCATGAGGTCGAGCGCATCCGGCAACCCTTTGCGCAGCGCCGCATAACGCCGGCTACGCGCATTGGCCACAATAATCTCCGGCAAGCGCGCACCGAAATAGCTCGCGCCCAGCACCTTCATCCACCCCACAGCCTGGCTCATCGCAAACGCATGGTGCCAATCAATCCCGCAAATCAGCAGGCCGACGCCAAGCCCCACAAACGGCATCAACAATTTGGCGAAGGCAAAAATCGTCACCGCATCTTTCGAGCGGAACCCGGCATTGATCAATTTCGATTGCAGCTTATCGACCTGCAATTGCTGCACCAATTTCAGCTTCGTCACCACCACACGAATGAAATTCAGCGCCTCATGCTGCTCATGCTTTTTCTTGCGCCGCGTCGGCGCCATCATGCTGCCTTTAAGTTCCGCCCTGCGCTCCTGAATCATTTTCAAGCGCGGACCAAACCGGTCGCGCGTGATCATAAATTGGCCGATCGACCAGATGATCATGAAAATGCCGATGGCGGAGGCCACCAGCAGCGCGTCATCCGTGCTCAGGCCAAACGGCACCAGATCACTCGCTTGCATCGCATCATGGCGTGGGGTGGCGGCCATCAGATCTCCAGCTGCGTCATGCGTTTCATAATAAACCCGCCCAGAAACAAGCTGCCACCTGCACCCATCAGCGCATGGTTGCCGCGCACATCGTCGAACAAGGGTCGCAGATAATCCGGCGATAGCACCTCAAGCACCCCAAACACGAAAAACGGCAACGCGCCGATAATATAGGCACTCGCCCGCGCTTCGGAGGAAAGCGCGGTGATTTTCAATTTCATCATATGGCGCTGACGCAGCATATCCGCGAGGTTGCTCAGAATCTCGCCGAGATTACCGCCGGTTTCACGCTGCAAAATAATCGTCGTCACGAAGAAGTTGAAATCGGTCAGTCCCAATTTCGTCGCCGCATCCGACAACGCCTTTTCCATCGGCACACCGAGGCCTGTCTGGTGCGCAATATTGCCGAACGTATCCCCCATCGGCGGCGGCAATTCTTTCGATACGGTGATGAAGGATTCCCCCACCGGCAACCCGGCCCGCAAGCCCCGCACCATCAGCTCGATCGCATCCGGAAATAATTTCAAAAACAGCTTCTGCCGCTTCTGGATTTTCTTGCCCACCACCATATGCGGAATGCCAAGGCCGAACATAAACCCCACTGGCAGCGCGACATAAATCGGCTTGCCGCCAATCACCACAACGAGCAGCGCAATGAATAAGGTGATGCCCGCAATGCTCATCAAAAATTGCTGCGGCGTGGTTTGGGTGAGGCCCGCCACCTCAAGTCGCCCACGCAATTTCGCGATGCTTTGCATGCTGCCAAGCACCTGGCCAAACGGTGTATCCTCGCCCGGATTTAAGCGCTTGAGCGACTGCGCGTTCGCTTGCATAATCAGCGGTTTTTTGCGCGTCACCCGCGCCAAACGCGCGACACGTTTCTTACCGCCAGCACCTTCTCGCGTCGCAAAAAACACAAGGCCCAGCATCATCGCCAGGCCAATCCATAATTCCGGCATGCTGAGCAAATCTGCCATTAGACCAATTCCAGAAGCGCTTTATCCAATCCAAAATATGCCGCCTGGCGCGTGAAGTTAGGACGCAGGCCGGAGGATTTGAATTCACCCATCAGCTTGCCGTGTTCATCCTCGCCCTGGAACTGGAACGTGTAAAGATCCTGCGTGATGATGACTTCGCCTTCCATGCCGAGCACTTCGGTCACATGCGTCACGCGGCGCACCCCGTCGCGCATCCGCTGAATCTGCACGATCATTTGCACCGCCGAAGAAATCTGGTGGCGGATGGCATGGCTTGGCAAACGCATGCCGCTCATATTCACCATGTTCTCCAAACGCGTTAGCGCCTCGCGCGGGGAGTTGGCGTGCAGCGTGCCGAAACTGCCATCATGGCCCGTGTTCATTGCCTGCAGCAAATCGATCGCCTCGCCGCCGCGTACCTCGCCGAGAATGATTCGGTCCGGGCGCATCCGGAGTGCGTTTTTCACGAGGTCGCGCATGTTGATTTCGCCGTCACCTTCGAGGTTCGCCGGCCGCGTCTCGAGCGGCACCACATGCGGCTGCTGCAATTGCAACTCCGCCGCATCCTCAATCGTCACCACGCGTTCGCCATGATCGATCATGCGACTGAGCGCATTCAGCAACGTCGTTTTCCCCGAACCCGTACCGCCAGAAATGATAATGTTGAGGCGGCATGCCCCCGCGATTTTCAGCAATTTGCACACATCATGCGAGATATTATTCTGCGCCGCCATCACATCGAGCGTGATTTTCTTTTTCGAGAATTTACGAATCGAAATGCTGCAGCCTTTGAGCGACAGCGGCGGCGCAATGACGTTGACGCGAGACCCATCCTTCAACCGCGCATCGCAAATCGGGCTCGATTCATCCACCCGCCGGCCCACCGCTGTTACAATGCGCTGGGCGATGTTCATCACATGATCGTTATCGCGGAAACGAATATCGGAAAGCTCGAGCTTACCCTTGCGCTCGACATAGATCTGATCCGGCCCATTGACCATGATATCGGTCACGAACTCATCCTTCAGCAGCGGCTCGAGCGGGCCCAGGCCGATCATGTCATCGACAATTTGCGTCGCAAGCAATTGCTGCTCACCCTGGTTGATCGCGAGCTTTTCCTCCATCACAATCTCACCGATCACATCGATGATTTGGCGGCGAAGTTCCTCCTGCGGCATGCGGCTTGCGGTGGTGAGGTCGATCTGCTCCATCAACCGCGCGTAGATTTGTTCCTTGGTTTTGCTAAGCGGGTTTTCTTCTTTTTTCGGCCGGTCTTCGGCTTCGACAAACCCGCCAAGCAGCCGGTCTTCCGCAGTTTGCACAGGCGCGGGCGCCGCCGCCGGCACTGCAACGGGCGTCTGCGGCTCGGCTGGCTTTGCTTGCTGCCCGCGCCCGAACATTACTTTTTCCCTTTCAAACGCCCAAGCAATCCGCCTGACTCACGTGCCGGTTTTTCTTCCTCCGCACCTTCGAGCGCACCTTGCAGCTCCCGCGCCAACGCCTGCAGCGGCTGCAACACGCCGTTCACTTTCGCGCCTGCAAGCAACTCGCCTTCCGCCGTTGCAGCCACCACCTCATGCACAAAATTGCAGTGCGTTGTGACTTCATGACCGTAATTTTTGGAGAATTCCTTTACTGAAAGTTCATTCGTTGCGCTAAGGCCCACGCGGTTAAGCAGCACCATCGGCGCCGGGCGTTTTAAATTCTCAACGATATAATCTTTGAGACGCAAACTATCACGCAAACTGGTAATTTGCGGCTCGGCAACGAGAATCACATGGTCGGCATTGGCCAGCACATGGCGGGTGAGTGGGTTCATTTGCCGCGGCACATCCACCACCATCATCGCAAATTTTTCTTTGAGTGCGGCGAACATCATCTCGCCGGAATTGGGCTGAATATTCACCGTATCCATCAGCGGTTCTTCCGCGCTCAGCACGCTTAAATTCGCGAACGGCTTCACCATCACGCGCTCGAGAAACAACGCATCCACCCGGTCGGGTTTTTCGAACGCATCGCGTAAACCCCGGCCCGGCTCGAGATCGACCGAAAGCGCAACGCAGCCAAAATACGGGTCGAGGTCCACAATCGCCGTTGCAATCCCGGAATCGCGCGCGAAAATCGCGGCCAGGTTCGTTGCTACCAGCGTGGTGCCCACACCGCCGCGCGCACCAATCACCGCAATCACTTTTTTGGCACCTTCCGCCGCCGCTTCTTGTGCACCAGGTGTTTTTTTAATGCTGCCTTTGGCAATGGCTTGTTTCAGCTCCTCCGCCGTAAAAGGCTGCAACAAATAACCCTCGATCCCCAGATCACTCAGCCATTGATAGAAGCGGATGGAATCGACATTCCCGGTCGCGAGCACCTTCGTATGCGGGTTTACCACATCCGCCAGTTTATCGAGCTGCGCGGGCGCCTCATCCTGATTGCCGATTTCAACGATCAAAATTTCAGGCGAGGCATTCGCCGATAAATATTCCGTCGCCGCGGCGACATTGCCCACCTCGATCCGCGTTTGCGTGAAACCCAGCTCCTTCGCCGCCACGCGCGCAGCCTCGCCGCTCGCTGCATTCGCATACAGCATCAGCTGAACCGTGCCGAGCATGCCGGAAGATTGGCTCATTGCGTGCCTGAACCTTGGGTTGGAGTAAGCGCCACCGGCAACTCACCCGTGCGGTAGCGCTGC
>JBEHYI010000050.1:0-11538 GCA_048498255.1 Pseudomonadota bacterium
CATCTTTTTCTACAGAAGATAATCAAGGGGTGTAAGTACAGGTGGATTCCAGCTTTCGCTGGAATGACGGTTAGGCTTTTTCCCTCTCCTTCGCTTGCACCCACAACGCTTCCATCTCGTCGAGGCTTGCCTCCTTAATTGGCTTATCCGCCGCCTTCAGCGCATCCTCGATATACTCGAACCGGCGGGTGAATTTCGCGTTTGCATCGCGCAAGGAAGTCTCCGCATCCCCACCCGTAAAGCGCGCGAGGTTGGTGACAGCGAACAGCAAATCGCCGATTTCTTCCTGCGTATGTGCGGTGTCTCCGTTGGCGATGGCTTCTTCCACCTCATCCAACTCTTCGCGAATTTTCGCGATCACCCCGCGTGTGTCCGGCCAATCGAACCCCACCCGCGCGGCACGGCTCTGCAGCTTCTGCGCGCGCATGAGGGCGGGCAGGGCAGCGGGAATATCGGCAAGCACGCGCTCGCTTTTCTTCGCCTTGCGCTCCTCCGCCTTAATCGCCTCCCAATTCGCGGTTTGCGCCTCGGCGTCCTTAATCTCGGCATCCGAAAACACATGTGGGTGGCGGCGGATCATTTTCTCGCAGATGGATTTTGCAACATCCTCGAACGTGAAACTGCCTTCCTCCGCCGCCATTTGCGCGTGGAATACGACTTGGAGGAGGAGGTCGCCCAGCTCGTCGCGCAGCTCGGTTTTGTCGCCCTTCGCAATCGCCTCGGCCACTTCATACGCCTCCTCAATCGTGTAAGGCGCGATAGTGGCGAAATTCTGCTCCAAATCCCACGGGCAGCCGCCGCTCGGGTTACGCAAGCGCGCCATGATGGTGAGGAGTTGATGAATGAATGGTTGGCTCATGTTGCAGTTTTCTCTGAAAAGTCTAAAGACTGCATTAGCCTAGAACTATCCCGCACGTCATTCCAGCGAAAGCTGGAATCCACCTGTTTTAAGGAAGATGGATTCCAGCTTTCGCTGGAATGACGGCACAAAGCGCGCTAAGGAAATTTCATGCATAAATTCGCGAGCCCCGCCCAATTCCAACGCCTGAGCAGCAATGTGCTACCGGTTGCCGTGGCCATCGCCGTGTTCGCAGGCGCGCTGGGCCTTTATCTGGGCTTCACCGCGCCGGAGGATTACCAGCAGGGCGCAATGGTGCGCATCATGTATATCCATGTGCCAACCGCAATTTTCGCGAGCATGATTTATGGCTTCATGGCGGTGATGTCGGCGAGTTTTCTCATCTGGCGGCATACGCTCGCCGATGTGCTGGCGCGCGAAGCAGCGCCGATTGGTGCGGTGTTCACGCTGATTTGCCTCATCACCGGCATGCTGTGGGGTAAGCCGACCTGGGGCGCTTACTGGGTGTGGGATGCGCGGCTCACCAGCATGCTCATCCTCCTGCTGCTCTATGCCGGGTATTTGGGCATTGCGCAAAGCGGCGATGTTTCCGAAAAAGTGAAGGTGGCAAGCGCCTGGATTGCCCTGATTGGGGCGATTAACCTGCCGATTATCAAATATTCGGTGGAGTGGTGGAACAGCCTGCACCAAGGCCAAAGCCTGCAATTGCTGGGGAAATCAAGCATCGACCCCGCCATGCTCCACCCGCTGCAGCTGATGCTGGTGGCCTTCGGCGCGCTGTTTGTGGCGCTGCTGCTGGTGCGTGCGGATACGGCGCTGAAAAGCGTCAAACTTCGGCGCTTGCAGATTCAGCGCGTCGCGCGTAAGAACGCGGCGCTGAAGGAGAATTTGTCATGACGTTTGTGGTGACCGATAACTGCATCAAATGCAAATACACGGATTGTGTGGAAGTGTGCCCCGTCGATTGCTTCTACGAGGGCGAGAACATGCTCGTCATCAACCCGGATGAGTGCATCGATTGCGGCGTGTGCGAGCCTGAGTGCCCGATTGAGGCGATCAAGCCCGAAACGCCGGAGCTGCTGAATTGGGTCGAAATCAACCGCGAATACGCGATGCAATGGCCCGTGATTACGAAGAAAAAGCCCGCGCCCGCGGATGCGGATGAATTCAAGAATAAGCCGAATAAGTATGAGACGGAGTTTAGCCCAAATCCGGGTACGGGCGATTAGTCTTGCCGGAGCCGAATTTCAGCCCTCAATCCTTAAGATTGGCCCCGAGAAGTAAAAAACTCCCGCAGCGCACAAAAAATACGAATTTTTATCCCATTGATAATCAATGAAATTTTGTTTTTTATTTCAAATTGCAAGAAAAATATCTGCAAATTAACTAAATTTTTACCATATTATTGGTCGCAAATTTGTGTTATACCATAGCGCATCTTAAGGAAATCCCCCGCGAGATGGGGAACTTTGAGCATCCAAGTGTACTCCGGTCTGGCTCCCGCCAGTAAATGGTGGGGAGCTTTTGTTTAACGTATCAGACGCTGCAGAAACCTGCGTGTGTCACAATGTTAAGGATGTGCGAAACATGGCAACCAAGTCGAAAAGCAAAGTAAAAGCAAAAGTAACCAAGAAACCCACCGCGAAGAAGGCGGTAGCGAAGAAAACGGCGGCCAAGAAGGCGCCTGCAAAAAAGACCACCGCGAAAAAAGCACCGGTAAAAGCGGTTGCTAAAAAAGCCGTGGCCAAAAAAGTAATGGCGAAGAAGGCAGTAGCGAAAGCACCGGCGAAAAAAATGGCAGCGAAAGCGGTGGCGAAAAAAGCACCGGTAAAAGCAGTTGCTAAACCGGCGCTGAAAATGGTGCCGAAAAAAGCGGAAGTGAAGAAGCCCGTTGCAGCCCCGGTGGCCGTGAAAGCTGCACCGAAGGCCGACACGCGCCACACGCTGGACCGCGCGCCGAGCATGCAGAACAAAGCGCCGCTCAACACCGTCGCCCGCCCGAACAATGGCCGCCAGGTGTTTGTGGTGCCGCCGCAGCCGAGCAACGGGAAGCGCAACTTTGCCGTGGGTGAGTACGTGGTGTACCCGACGCATGGCGTGGGCAAGATCATGGGCCATGAGGTAGAGCGTATCGGCGAGCATGAGCTGAAAGTGTTCGTGATCGCGTTCGAGAAGGATAAAATGACGCTGCGCGTGCCGGTTGGCCGTGCGGAAGCGGCTGGCCTGCGTTCGATTTCCTCGAACGACCAAATCGGCAAGGCGCTCGCCACCCTCAAAGGCCGTGCGAAAATTGCACGCGGCATGTGGAGCCGTCGTGCGCAGGAATACGAAGCGAAAATCAACTCGGGCAACTTGGTTGCAATCGCGGAAGTCGTGCGTGACCTGCATAAAAACGTCGATCAGTCGGAGCGTTCGTACAGCGAGCGTATGATCTACGAAACCGCGATGCACCGCCTGTGCGGTGAAGTGGCGGCGAGCGAGCGCGTGGACATTAAGGACGCGCAAGACCGCCTGCTGAAAGTATTGCGTAAGCAAGCGGCCATGGCCGCGTAAGGTAAACGCTGCGGGCTTCGTGCTCGCAGGGACTCCCTCAGATCAGCCCCGCCAGTGATGGTGGGGCTTTTTTGTTAGCGTGTGCGCTGCTGGCCGTATTGGCGTTGAGGCGGTGCGGGAGGTAGCTCAATCTGATTCTGCGGCAAAAGGATGGAATTGAGCGTTTGCATGAGATCATGCTGGTTTGCTCCATCTAGCTGGATGAAGGGATTTACGCGCAAAGCAAGCGTGCGTACATAAATCGATACGGTAGGAAAAACTTTACTGACAAATGGTTTCAGGAACCAAGTGTTATCGTTCGATCCATCCCGCACAGGTTGACCATGCTTAGCAAAGATACTTGCCATAAGAGGCAAGCGTTGTTCCCTTACAATGTCCATATCATGTGCTGCAGGTGTGCAGCATAGCTGAACCTCATAATCATAACCACAAGGGCGATTATATAAAGCTTTTGGAAGGTCATCTACTGCAACCCCGCGAAGCGCTAGTTCCGCACCATAGGTGGAGCGATGGCGAATAACTTTGACATCTGCCGCAGGTTTAAAAACATTGCTGAACTGTTTGAATTGTTCAATCTTGCAAATACCAAGATCAATCATATTATGCTGCCAGGCTTCACGCAGCCGGCGCCAAGTAGCGTCATTGCGCGGGTATTCTATCTCCAGACTGTCAGGATCGAGCCCGCGTGACTTGAAAGCTTTAAGTAGGTGTTGGATTTGCGTGTTCTCAGCTTGCTGTTCGCGTGCTTTCGCTTGGCGTGCAAGCAAAGCATCCTCGTGCTTCTCAGCGGATTCACGGCGAATGCGTGCGCTTAAGGTTTCTTGCTGTGCCATCTTCTGCCTAATGGATAAAAGCAGCTTAATAACGCCGAAATATGACAGTTTAATGAAGATCGGCCAAAAAATAATGCCTAATACCCGGATTTAATCACCAGCGAACACGCCGTTTGTAGGGGGTTCTTCAAATCATAGGTCGCAGCGGCTTGGCTGGTGGTGGCTTTTGCCGTGTTGCCACAGCCCGAGCCGCTGCTGGAGCTGCCCTGGCTCTCGAGCGTGAGGAAATTGCCGGTCGCGGGCTTACCGTCATCAAATTTCGTATCGATATCCCAGGCCTCAATGCTTTTCAGCACACCGCCGCTGGGTGTCACCAAGGTGGTGCCAGACATGAGGATGAACGCGTTGCCGTAGCTGCCCTCATAGGCGATGTTGTTGGCCGCGCCCGCGCCGGAGGTATTGATCGTGATATCATCGAGCGCGACATCGCCCATATAGCGAATCGTCCAGCCGGCATTGGCGAGGCGCGAGCGCGGGTTGGTGGTGCCATGGGTGAGGGTGGCCCAGGAGCTGGCGGTGAAGGAGCCCTCAATGAGCCCGGCTGCCACCAATTGCGACCAGAAATGGCCGGTTTCGTTGGTGGCGGCAACAGTCGGCGCGCTGCCTTTAATTTGCCCATTGCCATCGCCATTCGCCTCGCTCGCCCAGACGCTGGTGGCGGTGCTCATATCCCCCGGCAGGGCGCTGTATTTCTCGCGGAACGTATCGATTGCGCGGTTGTAGCGCTCATATTCCGAGGTGATGCCGCGCAATTCCGACGAGCGGATGAGGGATTGGCCGATCAGCACGCCGCCGACGATGAGTCCCAAAATCACCAGCACAATCGAGAGTTCGATGAGCGTGAAACCGTGTTGGGTTCGGTGCGTGCGGCGTTGCATGGAGCCTCCGTTACAGCTTGCGCTGTACCATCAATTTCTTGATTTCGGCAATCGCTTTCGCCGGGTTAAGCCCCTTCGGGCAGGCCTTCGCACAGTTCATGATGGTGTGGCAGCGATAGAGCTTGAACGGGTCTTCGAGATTGTCCAAGCGGTCACCGGTCGCCTCGTCGCGGCTATCGATAATCCAGCGGTAGGCGTGGAGCAAAATCGCCGGGCCCAAATAGCGCTCCGGGTTCCACCAATAGCTCGGGCAGCTGGTTGAACAGCAGGCGCAGAGGATGCATTCATAAAGCCCGTCGAGCTTCTCGCGGTCCTCCGGCGATTGCAGGCGCTCGGCCGAAGCAGGTGCGGCGGAATCCGCCTTCAACCACGGCTCGATCGACTCATACTGCGCGTAGAAATGGTTCATATCCGGCACCAGATCCTTCACCACTTTCATGTGCGGCAGCGGGTAAATATTCACCTCGCCCTTCACATCATGGATGGATTTGGTGCAGGCAAGCGTGTTCGTGCCGTCGATATTCATCGCGCAGGACCCGCAGATTCCCTCGCGGCAGGAGCGGCGGAAGGTGAGGGTTGGGTCCATCTCATCCTTCATTTTAATGAGGGCATCGAGCACCATCGGCGCGCATTTATCGAGGTCGATTTCGTAGCGGTCGAGGCGTGGATTTTTTGGGTTGCCGCTCGCATCCACATCCTCGGGATCGTAGCGATACACATTGAACACCTTGATGTTCTTCGCCCCCTCGGGCGCATCATAATGGTGGCGTTCTTTGCTGATCTTCGAATTTTTGGGAAGGGTAAATTCAGCCATGGGAATACTCCTTTAAAATTTCTTCAATACGGCCGCGCAGTAAGGGCAGCTGGCCATAGACGATTTTTTCGATCAGATCATAGTCGATATGAAAATACTCGTGAACGATTCTATGTCGCGTGCCGGCAATGAGGTTCCAAGCGATATCGTCATGTTTCTTTTTTACACCTGCGGATAATTTTGTCACCGCTTCACCGATCGTCATCAACTCGAAAACAATAGCCTTTTTGACGACCATTTCCGAAAACCCCAACTTTAAATGCTCCTCAATCGCATCCATCGCATCGAGCATGTTGCCAAGATAAAATGCATCCTTGTTTTCATTGGGGCTCATAGCAGTATGGCGTCTTTCAGAATGCGATCACGCAGGCGCGGATGGATGGAGCCGTCGGTAATCACATCGACCTCGCAGCCAAGCAATGTCTCAAGCGCGGGCTCGATATCATAAAAAAACCAGCCTACCGAGGGCCGCTCTACAGTCACTAAAAAATCCACGTCGCTTTTCGCATCGGCCTCGCCCCGTGCGACAGAACCAAACACGCGCACATTACCCGCGCCATGCTCGGCGGCGATGGCGAGGATTTGTGGCTTCATACTGCGCAGTTGCTCGAGATTCATGCGTTAATAAACCCGCTTTTTCGGTGCCACGTATTCGACTTCATCCGTCAGCGTTTTGGTATGCACGGGGCGGTAGTCGATTTTGGTGTTGCCCTTGTCATCCAGCCAGCAGAGCGTGTGCTTCATCCAATTCGCATCGTCGCGATCCGGGAAATCCTCTCGCGCTTGTGCCCCGCGCGATTCCTTGCGGTTCTCGGCACCCACGATGGTGATGAGCGCTTGGCTGCGAAGGTTATCGAGCTCCAGCGCCTCGATCAGATCGGTATTGAACACCATGCCATGATCCGAAACCTTAAGATCGTTATAGGAATCATAGACATTTTTCATTTTCTTCACACCCTCGACGAGGCTATCCTGCGTGCGGAAAACGGCCGCGTGTTTTTGCATCGTCTTCTGCATATCACGGCGGATGGAAGCGGTGGTTTTTGAACCGCTTGCAAAACGAACTTTATCCAAACGCTCAAGTGCTTTTTCAGTGGCGGAAGCAGGCGCTTGCTTCTGCTTCACACCCGGCTTCACAATCGCTTTCGCACGGTGCGCCGCAGCACGACCGAACACGACAAGATCGAGCAGTGAGTTCGAGCCGAGGCGGTTCGCCCCATGCACCGAAACGCAGCCCGCTTCGCCAATCGCCATGAGGCCCGGCACCACCGCATCCGGATTGCCGTTTTTGAGGGTCACCACTTCGCCGTGATAGTTCGTCGGAATGCCGCCCATGTTGTAATGCACGGTCGGGATAACGGGAATCGGCTGCTTCGTCACATCCACGCCCGCGAAAATTTGCGCGGTTTCCGAAATACCCGGCAGGCGGGCATGAAGGATGGCGGGATCGAGATGATCCAGATGCAGGAAGATATGGTCGCCCTCTGGCCCAACGCCGCGGCCTTCCACGATTTCCATGGTCATCGAGCGGCTGACGACATCGCGGCTCGCGAGGTCTTTCGCCGATGGCGCATAACGTTCCATGAAGCGCTCGCCCTTGCTGTTCACGAGATACCCGCCTTCGCCGCGCGCGCCCTCGGTGATGAGGCAGCCGGAGCCGTAAATGCCGGTGGGGTGGAATTGCACGAACTCCATATCCTGCATGCCGATGCCAGCGCGGATCGCCATGCCGCCGCCATCACCCGTGCATGTGTGCGCGGAGGTGGCGGAGAAATACGCGCGGCCGTAACCGCCCGTGGCGAGCAAGGTTTGCTGGCCCCAGAAGCGGTGGAGCGTGCCGTCATCGAGATTCATGGCGAGCACGCCGCGGCACTCATCCCCATCCATCAGCAAATCAAGCGCGAAAAATTCGATGAAGAATTTTGCCTTATGGCGCAGCGCTTGCGTGTAGAGCGTGTGCAGAATGGCGTGGCCGGTGCGGTCTGCTGCCGCGCAGGTGCGTTGTGCGGCGGGGCCACGGCCGAAATCGGTGGTCATGCCACCAAACGGGCGCTGGTAGATTTTGCCTTCCTTGGTGCGCGAAAACGGCACGCCGTAATGCTCGAGCTCGATGATCGCATCCGGTGCGTTTTTGCACATATATTCGATCGCGTCTTGGTCGCCCAGCCAATCCGCGCCTTTGATCGTATCGTAGAAATGCCAGCGCCAATCATCCGGCCCCATATTGCCCAGTGCCGCGGAAATGCCGCCTTGCGCCGCCACCGTGTGCGATCGCGTCGGGAATACTTTGGTAAGGCACGCCGTGCTCAACCCTTGCTCCGCCATGCCGAACGTAGCGCGCAGCCCTGCGCCGCCCGCACCCACGACGATCACATCGTAATAATGATCGGTGATCGGGTAAGCGCGGCCATTAATGTTCGGCGCAGATTTATCGATTGTTGGGAAATCAGCCATGGTTTAAACCCCGAAATGCAGATGAGCAATAGCCAGCAGCGCTGCGCCGCCCAGGCCGTAAGTGAGTGTGTTGAGCAGCAGCAACGCGGTGATTTTCTTCGCCTTGCACTGGATGTAATCCTCAAACACTTCCTGCATGCCGAGCTTGGCGTGCAGGAACATGGCGACGATCATCGCCGCCATCAGTAGCGCGGTGATGGGGCCATGCAGCCAGGCTCCTACGCCCGCTGCATCCGCGCCGATAAGATTCTTTAAAAGCGCGACGACAAACCAAATGGAGAGCGGCACGAGCGCAAGTGCGGACACCCGCAGCACCCAGAAATGATGCACGCCCGTATGCGCCGAGCCAAGGCCGCGCGCGCGTTTCAGCGGGGTTGCGATGGAGGGTTGCTTAGCCATGGAAAATCCCCACAGTATGGGCGATGTATGCCCAGGTGAAAATGCTCAAGCTGATCGCGAACACGATGACGAGGCGGCCAGAAGCGAGCACCTCATCGAGCGCAAATCCGCGGCCAATATCCCAGTTCAAATGGCGGATACCGTTACCCAGATGGAAGTAAAACGCCACCGTCCACCCAAACAGCGCCAGTTTGCCCAGAATGCTGCCAAACGCCCATTGCAGCCAGGAAAACAGCGCCGGCTCGAACGCCGCACCGTAAAGCCACAGCGCCAGCGGGATGAGGCCGAGGGTGAGCGCTACCCCCGTCATCCGGTGCAAAATCGACAAAGTATTGGTAATCAGCCAGCGGTAAATGCCCAAATGCGGCGAAAGCGGGCGGTTTTGGTGAATGGAGCTCATAGCCAACTCGCGAATAGGTTAATGCGCCATCTATGATACCGGTTATTTGCTTTGTCAAACCATGGGTTAAGCTTGTGCGCAGGGGGATGTATCAGGCGAGGGGAATAGGGCGAATTTGTCACGCAATTGTCACGTGCATTGCTGTAGTTCATGGGTAGCATGCAAGGATGAGCAAACATGTAAGCAAACATCCGAAAAAAGCAGCAATAACGCTAACCAAAAAGCCTGTCCCCGTGTTGGATGAAAATAAGGAGCCTGAGCCGAGTGAGTCGCATCGCCATGATCACTTAGGCGATCATTGGGTGGAGATTAAATATCCACCAGCCTTTCTGCTAGCGAATGAGCAGTACCAACCTATTAGCTATGGAACGCGCAACGAAGCTGAGGAAATGCTCGCCTCGATGCGTGATTTAAAAATCAAGAAAAGTGATGGATTACCACGCTATTGGGTGGATGGTGGCCATGGGAAATTCTATATCTGTGCCGACCATCAAACAACGATGGAAGCAACATTTGCCTCCATCTTGACCTGGGAGCAGGCGCTATATCTCAGTCCGCTAAAAGAGGAAGAGCGCGTGTTTCATTACTAAGCCAGCTCCATCGCGGGTTTAAGGCCAAACTGCTCGACGAGCGTCTCCGCAATCTGCACCGCGTTCAGCGCTGCACCTTTGCGTAAATTGTCCGAAACCACCCACATATTGATGCCGTTGGCGATCGTATCGTCCTTACGCACGCGGCTGATATAGGTCGCATCCTCGCCCACTGCCTCGACCGGCGTTGCGTAACCACCTGCCTCACGGCGGTCCATCAGCACCACACCCGGCGCTTCCTCGAGCAGCTCATACACTTGCTCGACCGTGATCGGGTTCGCGAACTCGATATTGACCGATTCCGAATGGCCGACAAACACCGGCACGCGCACGCAGGTGGCGGAAACTTTGATCGACGGATCGAGGATTTTTTTGGTCTCCTCAACCATTTTCCATTCTTCTTTCGTCTTCCCGTCATCCATGAAACTATCGATATGCGGAATGACGTTGAACGCAATGCGCTTGCTGAATTTCTTCGGCTCTTTATGGTCATGCACGAACAGGCCTTTGGTTTGCTCGTACAGCTCGTCCATGCCTTCTTTCCCGGCGCCGGAAACGGATTGGTAGGTGCTCACTACCACGCGTTTGATTGGGTTTGCATCATGCAATGGCTTCAGCGCCACCACCATTTGAATGGTGCTGCAATTCGGGTTCGCGATGATGTTCGTTTTACGGAAATCCTTCAGCGCCTCGGCATTCACTTCCGGCACCACGAGCGGGATATCCTTCTCCATGCGGAAATGCGAGGTGTTGTCGATCACCACACAACCCGCCGCCGCCGCGCGCGGAGCATGGATTTTGCTGACCGCCGAACCGGGCGAGAAGAGGGCAATATCCGTGCCGGTGAAATCGTAATCGTCGAGCGCTTGCACGGTGAGGATTTTCTCCTCGCCGAAGCTCACTTCTTTCCCTGCGCTGTTGCGGCTGGCGAGCGCCACCACTTCGCGTGCCGGGAACTCGCGCTGCGACAGAATTTCAAGAATTTCGCGGCCAACGTTACCCGTCGCGCCGACCACTGCAATTTTGTAAGACATATTGTACCTATGATTGATCTGCTATTTATGGGCCGCTTTTAGCCAAAATTCAAGGCTGCTCAAGCTTTTTCTTAAGGATTCGCCGCCGTTTTCGGCGTGCCGCGACAGATATCCTGCTCCTTCATATTAATTTTGGCATTCTCCGGGTCGCGCACCCAGCTGGCATAGCGCGCCGCATCCGCCGCCATGCTGGGGCCACCCAGCGCGCCGATGCTGCTGGCCTGCGTGTCGTAGCAGCCAAGCGCCGCTTTCACCACCGGGCTGGTTTTATTTTGCTGGAAGGTGCTGAGCAGCAGTGCGCGCGCTTCCGTCGCGTGGCCTGCTTTGCAATAGGCCTCAGCCGTTTTGCTCACGGCCTGCATTTGCTGGTAAAAGGCCTGCGTCGCCTCTTTCCCCGCGGTTTTTTGCGTGCAGCCCAGCAGCGAGCCGATCACCATCACCTGACCGATTTGCTCCTGCGAATTCTTTTTGCCGGTGAGTTTCTGCAATTGCTGAATCGCCTCGTTCGAAAGGTTCGGCACCACCGTGCCATCCGCCGCAGTGGTGGTGGTTACGGCTGGAGCCGCAGCGCCCTGAACAACCGGTGTTGTCGGTGCGGTAGGTTGCTGAACGGTGGGTGCGGTTTGTGCGTAACTGTAGGAGGTTGCCATGAGCGTCATTCCAGCGAAAGCTGGAATCCATCTTTTAAAAAAATGGAGAAGGAAAGAAGGTGGATTCCAGCTTT
>JBEHYI010000051.1:0-11511 GCA_048498255.1 Pseudomonadota bacterium
TCATCGGTCCCGAGCGTGCACTCGTTCACGTCCGTACAGGTTTTAGGTTCCGTGCGCGGGCCGCCGATCCAGATATAGGGCCGCCCTTGCGGGTCGATGCGGCGGTCGAGGTTATCATCCAGCTTGCGCCGCCCCTGCGGGCACAGCTTCACGCCCTTTACCTGATCGAGCGCCATGCCGGGGAAATTCACGTTGATGAGGCGGTCATGCGGAATCGTGGTTTTCGCAAGCGCCTTGATGATCTCGCCGGTATATTTCTCGGGCACCGACCAATCGACTTCGCCACGCAGCTGGTTTGAAAATGCAATCGAGGGAATCTCAAGCAAAGTCGCTTCCATCGCCGCCGACACGGTGCCGGAATAGGTCACATCCTCCGCCAAATTGCTGCCGCGGTTGATGCCCGAGAGCATGAGATCCGGCTTTTTATCCTTCAGCACTTCCATCACCCCGAGCAGCACGGAATCCGTCGGCGTACCGGAAACCGCGAAGCGGCGCTCTGCAACCTGGCGCACGCGCAGCGGCATGTGCAGGCTCAAACTGTGGCCCGCCCCGCTTTGCTCACGTTCGGGGGCGACAACCCAGACATCGTCGCTCAATTCCCGCGCGATGCGTTCGAGGAGTTTGATCCCTTCCGCATCGACGCCGTCGTCGTTGCTGATGAGGATGCGGGCGGATTTGAGGTTGATCATGTTTTTTCTCCGTCATTCCAGCGAAAGCTGGAATCCATCTTAAATTACACACGCACCAAAACTCAATCACAAGAAAAGGTGGATTCCAGCTTTCGCTGGAATGACGGCGGCTATTTTGCCTTAATTACCGTCAACCCGCCCATATACGGCACCAACGCCTCCGGCACCTTGATGCTGCCATCGGCTTGCTGATAATTCTCAAGCACGGCAACCAGCGTGCGGCCAACCGCAAGGCCAGAGCCATTCAGCGTATGCACGAATTCCGTCTCCTTCGCGCCGTTGCGGCGGAAGCGGGCTTTCATGCGGCGGGCCTGGAAGTCGCCACAGTTGGAGCAACTCGAAATTTCGCGAAACGCATTTTGCCCCGGCAGCCACACTTCGATGTCGTACGTCTTCTTCGCACCGAAGCCGGTATCGCCCGCGCACAACATCATTACGCGGTAATGGAGGCCCAGGCGCTTCAGCACCTCCTCCGCCGCGCCGAGCATGCGCTCATGCTCGCTCGCGGAATCTTCCGGCTTGGTGATGCTCACGAGCTCCACCTTGCTGAATTGGTGCTGGCGGATCATGCCGCGCGTGTCGCGCCCCGCCGAGCCCGCTTCGCTGCGGAAGCACGGCGTGTGCGCGGTCAGGCGCATGGGCAGCGCGGCTTCCTCGACGATGGATTCGCGCACTAAGTTCGTCAGCGAGACTTCGGAGGTGGGGATTAAATAATGTTCCGTCGTCGTCTTGAACAAATCCTCTTCGAATTTCGGCAGCTGGTTGGTGCCATACAGCGCCGGGGCTTTCACCAGATACGGCACTTGGTGTTCGGTATATCCAAACTCATTCGTATGGATATCGAGCATGAAAACGGCCAGTGCGCGCTCGAGCTTGGAGAGCGCCCCGCGCAGCACCACAAAGCGTGCACCGGAGAGTTTGGCGGCGGTTTCGAAATCCATCAACCCCAGCGCTTCGCCAAGGTCGAAATGTTCTTTCGGGTTGGCGATTGCAGGCTTCGCACCGACGACGCGCAGTTCTTTGTTTGCGGTTTCATCTTCGCCTGCAGGCACTTCGTCCACCAACGTGTTGGGAATGCGCGAGAGTGCATCCACCAGCGCGCCGCCCTCTTCTTCCCCACCTTCCAGCGCGGCGATTTTTTGCTTAATTTCGGCAGCTTCGGCCTTCAAGGTTTCGGCTTTCGCTTTATCCGTACGCATCGCTTCGCCGATCAATTTCGCCACTTCATTCCGGCGCGCTTGCAGGTTTTGCAGCTCGGTTTTGCCGCCGCGGTTGGCTTTGTCGAGCTCAAGCAATTCGGCGCTCCACGGGCCGGTGTAAGCCGGGCGGCGCTTCAGCGCGGCATCGAACGCTGCAGGATTTTCGCGGATGAATTTAATGTCATGCATGGGTAATCTCTCAACTTGTCATTCCCGAGATAGTGTCGTCCAAATGTTCCTTCAACATTTGGTAACGACGCTTCATCGGGAATCCAGCGGCTAAACTGGATCCCCGATGAAGCTTTGCTACCAAAAACTAAAGAAGTTTTTGGGCAAAGCTAGCTCGGGGATGACAACCTAAACTAACTTCACTTCCTTTTCCTCATCGGTTCTACGTTTCTCAATCATGCGCCCGGCGAGGATGGAAAGTTCATAAAGCGCATAAAGCGGAATGAAAAGCAGGATTTGGCTCAAAATATCCGGCGGGGTGATGATGGCGGCCAGCCCGAGCAAAATCACGATCGCATAACGGCGGCCGCTCGCGAGGGTGGCGGTGGAAACAAGGCCGAAGCGGATGAGCAGCGTGAGCAAAATCGGCAGCTGAAACGCAAGGCCGAACGCCAGCACAATATGCATGACGAGGCCGAGATATTCGCTCACTTTCGCCTCCACCATCAGCGGCAAATGGCCCTCGCCCGGCGCGATTTCGAAGGAGAGGAAGAAGGCGAAGGCTTTCGGCATTACGTAAAAATACGCCATGGCGGCACCCGCAAAAAACAGCGCGGGCGCAGCGACAAGGTACGGCGCGACGAGGCGCTTTTCGTGCTTGAACAAACCCGGCGCAATGAAGAGGTAAATCTCCGCCGCAATCCAGGGAAAGGCGACGAAAAACCCGCCATAGACCGCGAGTTTGAGGTAGGTGATGAAGGTTTCCGGCAAGCTGGTCGCAATCAATTTATGCGAATCATCGTGACCGAACACGCTCGCGAGCGGGGCCAGAAAAAACTGGTAAATATCCGCCGCGAAAAAATAGCACAGGCACGTTGCCAAAATCCACGCCACACCGGCACGCATAATCCGCGCGCGCAGCTCGATGAGGTGGTGGATGAGTGGGGTTTCGCTACTCATGATGACGATTCTACAGCGCGCTTATTGGCCCCCGCCGGTGAGGCTTGCGCCCCTTCTCCCCTTGTGGGAGAAGGCCGGGATGAGGGGGCGGTGAAATTGGGCGCTGGTGTAGATTCAAGACGGAGCTCGTTCGTAGTTTGGGGACTCACCATCGCAGCCCCCTCACCACTGCGGCTAAGCGCTCCTTCGGAGACGCTAAGCCTCGTTGCCTCTCCCACAAGGGGAGAGGCGGCCCCAGCCGCACGGCTCTGCCCTGCCCGCAAACTATCCAAATCCGCCACGTTATACGCCTTTTGCGGTTTACCTTCGAGGTCGATGATGGTGCTCATTTCTTGACGGATATCCTCGAGCCCCGCCTCATCCATCAGCTGATGCATTTGGCCTTTCACGCCGCGGTAGAAGCGTTTCACCTCGTGCATCCATTTCGACACATGGCGCAGCACCACCGGCAAATCTTTCGGGCCGATGACGACCAGCGCCACCACGGCGGTGAGGAGAAGTTCGGAAAATCCGATATCGAGCATTGCTAGTTTTTGAGGTCTTTATCGTCCGGCGGCAGAACGGTCTGCGTGCCGGGTTTTTCCGCGTCGAGCTCATCGCGCATGTTGCGGATGCCTTTGCCGATATCGCCCATCACTTTCGGCAGGCGCGAGCCGAACAGCAGCAGCACGACCAGAAGCAACACGACCAAATGTCCGAAACTGAGACCCATACATCCTCGCTTTTTGAGATTAGGCCTGTGCTAGCACAGGGTTTAGGCGGCGGCAAGCAACTGTTGCCATTCGGCGAGGAGCGCCGCCTCTTCCACTGGTTTGGGCGCGCGGCGCTGGGCTTTGGCGTATTCGGCGCGGGCCAGGCTTTCTGCGCTCATGACGGTGCTCGCGGCGGCAACTTCGCGCAATTCCCCCATGAGGTCGCGCACCGGTTCGCCGATCAGCGCGCCGTTACCGTGGAGTACGAGGTCGCACCCGGCGGCGAGCGAGCGCTCGGTGCGTTCGGCGAACGAGCCGCCAAGCGCCTTCATCGATAAATCATCGCTCATGATGAGGCCCTTGAAGCCGATTTCCTCGCGGATATAGCGCATCACAATCGGCGAAAAGGTCGCGCAATCCTTGGCATCCAGCGCGGTGTAGAGGATGTGGGCGGTCATGGCGAGCGGGAGGTCGTTGAGCGCTTTGAATACGGCGAAATCGCAGGCTTCGAGTTCCGCAAGCGGCGCGCTGACGATAGGCAACGTCTCGTGGCTATCCATTGTCGCGCGGCCGTGCCCAGGGATATGTTTGAGGATGGAGAGAATACCACCATCGAGCAGCGCTTCCGATTGTTGGCGGGCGAGTTGGATGACTTGCGGCGCAGTGTCGCCAAACGCGCGGTCGCCGATGATTTTGTGGCATTCGGGTGCCAGTACATCCGCCACCGGCGCGCAATCCATGGTGATGCCGACGTTGCGGAGTTCTTCCGCGATGAGGCGCGCATTAATGTACACCGCGCGCGCGGCATCCGCCTGTTGCGATAAATCTTTCGCGGTGGGGTATTTACGCCAATGCGGCGGCTTTAGGCGCTGCACCCGGCCACCTTCCTGGTCGACGAGGATTTCGGCGTAAGGGTGCGTGAGCAGCGATTTGATTTCAGCGGTGAGTGCTTTCACCTGCGCCGGACTCTCCACATTGCGTGCGAAGAGGATCACGCCGTAAGGCTGCTCTTTGCTCAGGAATTCACGCTCCTCGGGGAGAAGCGAAGTGCCTGCCACGCCGCAGATGAAGGATTTAACCACCGCTTATTTTACCGGAATGCACGCCTGGCCGCCGAGCTTGCCGCATGCAGCTTTCGCTGCCGCTGCATCCGCATAGCTGCCCGCGCGCAGGCGGTAGAAAGTGCCGCCGTTCACCTCGGCTTTGATGATGGAAGGCGTTCCGCCCAGCACAGCACCATGCGCGGCGCTGATTTTCTTCCAGGCGGCTTGCGCTTCCGCATCCGATTTAAACGCGCCGAGCTGCACTTTATAGCTGCCGCCAGTGGTAGCGGCGGTTTTCGCTACAGGTTTTGCGGCCGGTTTTTCCTTCTTCACTTCCGCTTTCGGCTTTTCTTTCACTTCCGTTTTAGCCGTCGCAACCGGTGCTTCTTTTTTACCGGTCAGCGTTTTTTCATTCACCATTTGCGGCGAGGAGAAGGATTTTTCCTCTGCGGCTGGTTTTACGGTGGTGGCGACCGTTTGCTCGCTCACGGTTTGCACAGGTTCTGCTGCAGGCGCTGGTGTTTTTTCCGCGTTCGCAACAAACGTGGTGGTGTTCGCTGCGGGCGCAGCTGCTACCGGCGCTGCAGGCACCGGCGCGTCATCTTCCGAATCCTCGACGTTCGTTGCTGCCACCGCGCGCTCGGGCTCGGGCATCAATTTCTCGCCGGTTTGCGCTTGGCCGTTCGGTGCGATCACGTCGTAAATCGTTTTGTCCTTATCCGGGAATTGCTCGCCTTCCGGGTCCGCCGGGGCTTCTTTGATCGGCGTTGCATCCGCCTCGATCACGGTCGTGTCGCCGCCATCGATCGATTTGGTGCCGGAGTGGTAGGCGTAATACGCGAGCGCCGCGAAACCAGCAACGGCAACGCCCAGCACCATCCACGACATGGCGCGCGAGGCGCCCACCGGCTCGGATTCATCTACTTCCGCGTAATCTTCATCGGGTCTCATCGCAATTCCTCCACAGGTTCAACACCGCACACATTGAGGCCCGACGCTACAACAACCGTGAGCGCACGCGCAAGTGCTAAACGCGCGGCGGTGAGTGCTGGCTGCTCGGGCAACACAAAACGAATATCCGCATCCTTGCTGCCGACATTCCATAAGCCGTGGAAGCTCGCGGCGAGCTCCTCGAGGAAATAGATGATGCGGTGCGGCTCATGCGCGGTGGCGGCTTGTTCCACAAGGCGCGGCCAGCTGGCGAGCAATTTGATGAGCGCGAGTTCTGCGGGGTGCGAAAGCAGCGAAAAATCGACGCCTGTTGCCGCGGATGCCGCAAACGCCTCCGGCATTTGCTCGCGCGCCAAACGCAGCACGGATTTCGCGCGGGCATGGGCATATTGCACGTAGAAAACCGGGTTGTCTTTCGATTGTTCTTTCACTTTCGCGAGGTCGAAATCCATATCCGCGTTGGTTTTGCGCATCAGCATGACGAAGCGGATGATATCTTTCCCCACCTCGTCGATCACATCCCGCGCGGTGACAAAATTACCGGCGCGTTTGCTCATTTTTACGGGTTCGCCGTTTTTGGTGAGATGCACGAGTTGGCAGAGCTTCACATCCGCCTTCGCTTTGCCTTCGGAAAGCGCGGTGGTGATGGCTTCCAAGCGTTTCACGTAGCCGCCATGATCCGCGCCGAGCATGTAGACCAGCTCGTCATAGCCGCGCGAAACTTTATCCATGGTGAGGGCCAAATCGCCCGCGAAGTAAGCGTAATCGCCGTTCGATTTTTGCACGGTGCGGTCGGCGTCATCCCCGAATTGCGACGCGCGGAACAGCAGTTGCTCTTTTGCTTCCCAATCCTCGACTTTTTCGCCCTTCGGCGGCTCCAGCGTGCCACGGTAGAGATGGCCGAGCGCGGTCAACCGCTCGATGGCTTTTTCGATTTTCTTATCCTTATGCAATTTCGCTTCGGAGGTAAAAATATCGTGCACAATGCCCAAATCGCGAAGGTCCGCTTTGATGAGCTCCATCATGCTCGCGATGCAAAACGCAAACACTTCGTCCCGCTGATTCGCCAAATGCGGCGGCAACGTGGGTTGCGTGAGGGATTCTTGCTTGGCAAGCTCCACCAGTTCACGATCGTATTTTTCTTTCAGCCCCTCGCCCACGCCTTTCAAATACTCACCGGGGTAAAGCCCTGCGGGGATTTCGATGGCCTCACCCAGCGCTTCGCGGTAGCGCAGCAACGCGGATTGCGCGAGCACGCCAATCTGCACCCCCGCATCGTTGATGTAATATTCTTTCGTCACCTCATGGCCGGATTTCATGAGCAAGGTGGCCAGCGCATCGCCATACACCGCGCCGCGCGTATGGCCGATATGCAGCGGGCCCGTCGGGTTCGCCGACACATATTCCACGTTGATTTTTTTGCCCGCGCCAATGGTGGAATTGCCGTAACTATTTCCATCCGCCAAAATCACCGGCAGGACAGAATGCCAGATGGCGACATCGAGCGTGAAGTTGATGAAACCCGCACCCGCCACGCTTACCGCGGCGATGCCTTGCACAGTTTTAAGTTTTTCAACCAGCTTTTCCGCAATTTCGCGCGGGTTTGCTTTTTCGCCTTTGGCTTTCAGCTGGCCCGCGAGCACCATCGCCGCATTCGTGCTCAAATCGCCATGCGCCGCATCGCGCGGGGGTTCGAGCGTAATCGCGTCCGTTTTCGAATCCGGAAAAAGCTGCCAAACGGCCTGCAGCACATGGTTGCGGTATATTTCAAAAATATTCATTACGTTCTCATCACGGGGTCAAAAATGCGCGCGTGTTCCTCTAGGGCAAAGCGGTCGGTCATGCCAGCGATAAAATCGGCGATTGTCTCGGCGGTGGCTTGTGTGCTCGCGCCATCCGTCTGCGCGTACCACACGCCCGGCAGGCAGCCGGGTTCCGCGAGGAAGAAATTGAACAATTCCATCACCACGCGGCGCGCTTTGCTGGTCATGCGGTTCACCTTGTAATGGCGGTACATATATTTGAACAGGAAGCTTTTGATCGAGCGGTGCGCCACTTCCATATCGCCCGAAAATTGCACGAGCTGTTGGCCGAGATGGCGCACATCCTCCGGCGTCGTGATGGTGAAATGCTCGAGGCGCATGCGGGTGTGGGTCAGCACATCCCCCACCATGCGATTCACCATGCGGCGAATCACCTCATGGCTTTGGCGAGGGGCAGAAAGCATGGGGTGCTGAGCGCGCACTTGCGCGATGATATCGCCCAGCAGCGGTAGGTCGGCGAGGTCATCCAGCGTGAAGAATCCGGCGCGCAGGCCGTCATCGATATCGTGGTTATTATACGCAATATCATCCGCAATTGCGGCGACCTGCGCCTCGAGCCCGGCATGGGTATTCAACTCCAAATCCTGCTGGTCAATGTAATATTTCAGCGCGCGCGGCAGTGGCTCCGCACCGGTAAAGCCGATCAGCGGGCCGTTATGTTTCGCAATGCCCTCGAGCGTTTCCCAGGTTAAATTCAGCCCGTCGAAATTCGCGTATTTATTCTCCAGATGCGTGACGATGCGGATCGTCTGCGCGTTATGGTCGAAGCCGCCGAAACGCTCCATCGCCTCATCCAGCCCATCCTCACCGGCATGGCCGAATGGCGGATGGCCGAGGTCATGCGCGAGCGCCAGCGTCTCCGCCAGGTCCTCATTCAGCTTCAGCGAGCGCGCAATGCCGCGTGCCAGCTGCGCCACCTCGAGCGAGTGCGTAAGCCGCGTGCGGTAATGGTCGCCCTCATGGTTCACAAACACTTGCGTTTTATATTCCAGGCGGCGGAAGGCGGTGGAATGGATGATGCGGTCCCGGTCGCGCTGATGGGGCCCACGCATACTGCATTCGGCCTCCGGCACCAGCCGGCCGCGGGTTTGGCGCGGGTCCGTGGCGTAAGGCGCGAGGTTAAATTGCTGATTCTCGGTCATCGCGCCTTGATAGATCAACAATTTGCGCTGTGCAACTATTGCGATTTACCCCGAGATGGCCTACATTATCCGCATGGAACCTGCTTTTACCATTTCCGAATCTGCCTCCAAACGCGTCGCGCATTTGCTGAAAACCGAGCCTGCGGGCACGCGGTTGCGCGTCGGCGTGGATGGCGGCGGATGCTCGGGTTTCCAGTATAAATTCGACTTTGACTCGGCAGCGCCGAGTGGCGATGATAAGGTTTTTGGGAGCGATGCCGCCCCCGTCATCGTGGATGACATTTCGCTCGGGTTCCTTAACGGCTCCATGCTTGATTATGTCGAAACGCTGGGCGCTGCATCGTTTGAAATCAAAAATCCGAATGCGAAATCAAGCTGCGGCTGTGGTAACAGCTTTAGCGTCGCGCTGTAAATTTTCGCGATATTTCGCCCTATCCCTCTGTTTTCTCTCAAGGGCGGATTTCCTCAGCTTTTAGCCAATCAACCATTGGCAAACCGCGCCGCAAGCGTTATAATGCGCGCATAAAAACGGGCAAAAGGGGCTGTCATGCAAACGAATCGCGTGTTATTCGTCGTCACCAGTGCGAACCGTATGGGTAATGCGCCGGGCGAGACCGGCTCCTGGCTCGAGGAAATTGCCGCGCCCTATTACGTGTTTAAGGATGCGCGCTGCGAAGTCACCCTCGCCTCGCCCAAAGGCGGCGCAGCACCGATTGACCCGAAAAGCAACGAGGCAGAAAATTGCACCGCCTCCACCCGCCGGTTCGAGGCGGATGCGAAGGCGAAAGCGGCGCTCAACAGCACTGCAAAACTCGCCGATCTCGATGCGAAGAACTACGACGCGATTTTCTTCGCGGGCGGCCACGGCACGATGGAAGATTTCCCGAAGGATGCTTCCGTGAAATCGCTCATCGAGGCGTTTTATGCTGCGAATAAGCCCGTTTCCGCCGTGTGCCACGGCCCGGCATGTTTGGTGAATGCGGTGAAGGCAAATGGCGAGCCGCTGGTGAAAGGCCATCGCTTCACCTGTTTTACGGATGAGGAAGAAACGCTTGTCGGCCTCGCCGAAATCGTGCCGTTTTTGCTTGAAACCAAACTCACGGAGCAAGGTGGCATCGCGGTGCGGGAACTTCCCTTCGCGGCGAATGCGGTGGTCAGCGGTCATCTCATCACGGGACAAAATCCGGCATCGGCAATTCCGGTGGCGGAATCGGTCATCCATCAACTGCGCGCCCGCGCCGGAGCCAGTGCCCGCGCGGCGTAGGCATAAATTTTCTTTCCCCATAGACATTTGCGCACCCACTCCCTAAGTTGCCGCGCATGACTTCGCTCAAACTTCTTTTCAGTCGGCGCTTTGGTGCATTATTCACTTGCATGGCGCTCGGGGCGTTTAACGATAATTTCTACAAAAACGCCTTGATTATCATCACCACGTTTTCGCTCGCGAAACATATGGGCATCGAGGCGGCGACGCTGCTGAGCATTGCCTCCGCCGCATTCATTCTCCCCTTCTTTCTCTGCTCGGGCTTAGCGGGTGAATTTGCGGATCGCTTGCCCAAACACCAGCTGGTGCGTGTGCTGAAACTCACGGAATTTTTTCTCATTCTCCTCGCCAGCATTGCACTTTACTTCGAGCATCCTTGGTCGCTGTTTGGCACGCTCTTCCTGCTCGGCGTGCAAGCGGCAGTGTTTGGGCCGGTGAAATATTCCATCCTGCCGGAACTTTTGACCAAAGAAGAATTGCTCCAGGGCAACGCGATGGTCGAGGCAGGCACATTCCTCTCTATCCTAAGCGGTACATTAATCGGCGGCCTGCTCATCCTACGCCCGAACGGTACGGAAATCGTGGCATTGGCGATGATCTTTGCGGCGCTGCTCGGCCTGCTTGCGGCGTATCGCGTGCCCGTCACTTACGTCAAAAATGTCGACCTTAAAATCAACTACAACATCTTCACCAGCACCTGGCGCATGGTGCGCCACGCGTTCGAAAATCCGGGGCTTATTTTCCCGATCCTCGGCATCTCCTGGTTCTGGGCGATTGGCGCGACCTACCTCACGCAACTGCCCGTCTTCACGAAAGAAATCATCGGCGCGAATGAGAAAGTGGTGACGCTTTTTAACGGCGTGTTTACCATCGGTATTGCGCTCGGCTCCTTCTACTGCCCACTGGTGATTCGCTGGATGGGCCGCCGCGCGAAATATCTCTCGGCTGTGGCGCTCACCGGCGTGTTCGTTTTCGGGCTCGATGTGTGCCTCATCGGTCATCATGTTTCCGTCAAAGTTCCGGATGAGGATTTGCTCGGCATTATGGCGTATCTCACCGCCTCGCCCAGCCATATTCGCCTTGCGGTCGATCTGTTCCTCCTCGCCTTCTGCGGCGGCATGTTCATTGTGCCGCTTTACACGCAAATGCAGATGATGAGCGACGAGCATGAGCGCGCGCGCACCATTGCCAGCAACAATGTGATGAATGCGTTCTTCATCGCCATGGCGTCGATTCTGGCGGCGATTCTTTTCGCGCAGGCCTTCACGGTGCTGCAGGTGCTGTTTATTTTCGCGCTGCTGAATTTGCCGGTGATTGGCGTGCTGTTTTATTCGGCGGGAAAAAAACGCGCAGCGTAGCCGCGCCTTTCGTAAACCCATAAACTTCCATATATTACAATGGATTTACCACACCCACGCTTTGCTACGAGTTGTCGCTTGATTTTTCCAAGTAATTAGCGTTTAACCCTCGCTCCCATCCTTGCGGCGAATGTAGCTCAATTGGTTAGAGCGCCGGTTTGTGGTACCGGAGGTTGCGGGTTCAATTCCCGTCATTCGCCCCACTTCTTCTCTTCACAAACC